>DAINAT010000039.1:0-25778 GCA_036733305.1 Hyphomonadaceae bacterium | reverse complement strand
TCTTGATGCACCGCGACCGAACTCCGGTGCATCAAGATGCACCCTACACGGTGGGTGTGGCTCTGGGTCCCGACTTGCGTCGGGAGGAGCGGGACGAGGAGCTGGCGTTCGTGGGTGGGGCCCCTGGGTTCCCGCTTTCGCGGGAATGACGGTGGAGGGGGTGGTGCGTGGGGCGTGGTGCATCAAGATGCACCCTACGGATTGGGGGCTCTTGCTACAGTGCGGGGCTGCGTTTGATGCCGAGGTCGTCGCAGAGGGTGGCGATGGTGCGGAGGTCGTCCCAGGCTTTGGCTTTGTCTTCGGGTCTGCGCAGGAGATAGGCGGGGTGGAGTAGCGGGACGCACTTGATGGGGGCGGGGATGCCTTCTTGCCGATAGAGGAGTTTGCGGCCGCGGAGGCGCATGATGCCGTCTTCGGTGCCGAGCATGGCCTGGGTCGCGAACTTGCCGGCGGTGAGCAGGAGTTTCGGTTTCTTGAGTTCGATCTGGCGGGTGAGGAAGGGGGCGCAGATCTGCATCTCTGCGGGCGAGGGATCGCGGTTGCCGGGCGGGCGCCAGTAGATCAGGTTTGTGATGTAGACGTTTTCCTTGCGGGACAGGCCGACGGTGGCGAGCATCTTGTCGAGCAGCTGGCCGGCGCGGCCGACGAAGGGCAGGCCCTGCGCGTCTTCCTCGCCGCCGGGGGCTTCGCCCACGATCATGATGTCGGCGCCGAAGGCGCCGTCGCAGACCACGGTGGTTTTGGCGGCCTTCTTCAGTTCGCAGCCATTGAAGCCCTCGATCGCGGCGCGCAGCTCGGCGAGCGTGTTCGCGGCGGAGGCGAGGCGGCGGGCGTCGGCGATCGGGTTGTTGTTGATGCGGCGCGGGGCGGGCCTCGGTCCGCCAAGCTGGGGGCTGCCGAGCTGACCTGCGATCTGTCCTGCTGGCCCGGTGGACAGGCTGCCGGGCGGGCGTTCGGTCTGGCGGACGGGGGCGGATGACCTGCTGGTTGTGGGGGCTCTTTGCGCCGGTTGGCGGGGAATCGTGAACGCGCGGGCCTCTTCCAGGCCCATATCGGCCCAGAATTCGGTCAAAGCCTTGAGAGCGAGATGGGCCCTGTCCGGGGTGGTTGGGGGGTGCGTCACGGGAACTATTCGTCGAACCTTGTTGCTTGGGAAACCTGAGGCTAACTAGCGGTACATATGAGGGTATTCGCCGAGGGAATAAATTCCCGGCGACTGGAGATGCGGGATTATGACAGCTGACGCCGTCGAACGGGAGTCCATGGATTTCGACGTGGTCATCGTGGGCGCTGGCCCCGCTGGCCTCGCGGCGGCGATCCGCATCAAGCAGATGGCGGCTGCCGCCGGCACGGATGTGTCGGTCGTGGTGCTGGAGAAGGGCTCGGAAGTCGGGGCGCACATTCTCTCGGGGGCCGTGATGGACCCGAAGGCGATGGATGAGCTGATCCCGGACTGGAAGGAAAAGGGCTGCCCGTTCGAGACGCCGGTGACGCACGACTCGTTCCTGGTGCTGGGACCGGAAGGATCGATCCCGCTGCCGGTCTTCCTGATGCCGCCGATGCTGCACAATCACGGCATGTATATCGGCTCGCTCGGGAACGTGACGCGCTGGATGGCGACGCAGGCGGAAGCGCTGGGCGTGGACATCTATCCGGGGTTTGCGGCTTCGGCGCTGACCTATCGCGAAGACGGCTCGATCAAGGGCGTGATCGCGGGCGTGATGGGCATCGGCAAGGATGGCGAGCCGACGGCTGATTACTCGCCGGGCATGGAGCTCAACGGGAAGTATGTGCTGATCGGCGAGGGCGTGCGCGGCTCGTTGGCGAAGAAGATCATCAAGGACTTCAAGCTGGACAAGGATAGCCAGCCGCAGAAGTTCGGTATCGGCGTGAAGGAGCTGTGGCAGGTGCCTGCAGCCCAGCACAAGCCGGGCCTCGTGCAGCACACGTTTGGCTGGCCGCTGGGCAACAATGTGGGCGGCGGCACGTTCCTCTATCACTTCGGCGATCGCTATGTGGCGGTCGGGATGGTGGTGCACCTCAACTACAAGAATCCGTGGCTGTCGCCGTTCGAGGAATTCCAGCGCTTCAAGCATCACCCGGAAGTCATCAAGCACCTGCGTGGCGGCGAGCGCGTGTCGTATGGCGCGCGGGCGATCACAGAGGGCGGGTGGCAGTCGATTCCGAAGCTGACCTTCCCGGGCGGCGCGCTGATCGGCTGCTCGGCCGGCTTCGTGAACGTGCCGCGCATCAAGGGCAGCCACAATGCGATGAAGACCGGCATGCTGGCGGGTGAAGCGGCGTTTGCCGCGATCACGGCCGGGCGCGAGGGCGATGAGCTGACGGAATACTCGCGGGCGTTCAAGACGAGCTGGGTGGCGGATGAGCTGAAGAAGGTTCGCAACGCCAAGCCGCTGTGGTCGAAATACGGTACGGCGCTGGGCGTTGCGCTGACGGGCTTGGATCTGTGGGTGAACACGCTCTTTGGCGGGTTCTCGTTCTTCGGGACGCAGAAGCATACGAAGACGGATGCGAAATCGCTGGAGCCGGCGGCCAAGCACAAGAAGATCGTTTATCCCAAGCCCGATGGCGTGATCTCGTTCGATCGCCTGACGTCGGTGGCGTTCTCGTTCACCAACCATGGCGAGGATCAGCCGGCGCACCTGAAGATCCTCGACATGGAGCTTCAGAAGAAGAGCGAGCTGGGCGTTTATGGCGGGCCGTCGAACCGGTACTGCCCGGCGGGCGTGTATGAGTGGGTTGACGACGGGAAGGGCGACAAGCGCTACCAGATCAACGCGCAGAACTGCGTTCACTGCAAGACGTGCGATATCAAGGACCCGAACCAGAACATCAACTGGACGACGCCGGAAGGCGGCGGCGGGCCGAACTATCCGAATATGTAGGTTCGGGTAGCGGGGCTTACGCCCTCGTGGTTCGACGGGCGGCGGCTTTGCCGCCTGCTCACCATGAGGGCTAAACTGCGGCCGGCGGCGGTGCGGTGCATTTTCAATGCACCCTACGGGGCGGGGGCGCCGGTCTGCCCCGATCACGACAAATTATGGGTCGCAATTCGGTGCGCCGGGCTTAGTTGAGCCTGTGACGGCGTTCGGATAGCGTTGGGTCCATGACACACCTGAAACTGCGCCTTTTGATTGCGGCCTCGGCGACCGCTGTGCTGGCGGCGTGCTCTTCGATGGGGGTGCCCGGGTTCAGCGAGGGCGGGTGCCGGACCGTGTATGTGTTCACGGGCGGGGGTGTGCAGCCGATGAATTCGTGCGGGACGTTGCCGCGCGAGGAGATGGCGCCCAAGACGCTGATGGCTGCGGCGAAGCCACAGCTTGAGACGCCGCTGGTGGAGGATGCCGATCCCGATGCGCCCGCGGTTGATCCGGCCACGAATCCAGCACGGCGCATTGAGCCGGTGACGCCGGCTTCGGCGGCGGCGCTGGCGACGGCGCCGTACCAGAAGCGGCTGACGCCGTATCCGGGCGCCAACGACATGATCGAAGCGGGCGACATGGCGGCGTTCATGAGTCGCGTGCGCGGCGACTACGCGAAGAAGGTCAATGCGGGCGCGTGGGGCTATGTGGTCGTCGATGCGCTGGCGGCGAAGGAGCCGGCGTTTGCGCAGACGGTGATCGACGGGATGGCGAGCCGGAAGGCGTCGCAATGGATGAGCGCCAATCATCTGCGGGCGTGGGTCTATGCGTTCAACGGCAATGGCGCCGATGCGCAGACCGAGATGACGAAGATGCGGAGCGTGTTGCCGGCGGCGACGTTGCTGGGGCATCGCGCGCTGCTGGCCGAGGGGCTGGGCGATACGGTTGCGGCGCTGGCGGTCTATGAGCAGGCGCCGAAGACGTTCGATGCGCCAAGCGCGGACGATCAGGAAGATCCGACTTACTTCGCGCGTGCGCGCCAGTTCCAGAGCCAGCGCCTGCTGGCGCTGCGCCAGGCGGAGCTGCTGCGGGGTGTGAACCGCGATGCCGAAGCGATCGAGTTGCTGACGCGCCTTTCGACGGCGGCGCCGGATGACGGCTACATCGCTGATCGCCTGAAGCGCGCGAAGGCGGGGCAGGACAAGCGTCCGCTACGGACGCTGCCGCAGGCGATGGCGCAGGCGCTGGGCGATGAGGCGGGGCTGATCGAGGAACAAGAAGCGATCATGTCCGTGATGTCGGGCCGTGGCGGGAAGATACCGTTCAACTACCTGCTGTCGTCGATGCGCCAGAGTGCGCTGTTGCTCGATCCGAACAATGGCGAGATCCGCGTGCAGGAAGTCTCCAAGCTGCACGAGCAGGGCAAGTTCGAACCGGCGCTGCGTCTGGCGCAGATCGGCCAGCCGCAGAAGGAGATGCGTGCGCTGCTTTATGCGACGGCCGGTTTGTCGGCGCTGGAGCTGGGCTCGCCCGAGACGCTGGAGGCGATGACGAATGAATCGCTGAAGATCGACAACAGCGCCGACGCCAAGATTCAGGCGGCGAGCGCGCTGACGACGGGCAACAAGACGAGCCGTGCGGTGCAGCTGGTCAACGAGGCGCTGAAGCAGGGGTCGCTGACGTCCGAGCAGCAGGTGTTCGGCCTGATGACGCGCGCACAGGCGCATCTGCAGGCGGGCAATGTCAGCGGCGCAGTGGCCGATGCGCATGCAGCCAAAGCGCTGCAGGACGACGACACGACGCAGCAATTCCTGGCGTCGATGCTGGTCGAGAGCCCCGAGCGTCATGAAGGCCTCGCGATGATGCGGCACATGCTGACGGAGCAGCCGGACAATACCGGGCTGATGAACAATTTCGGTTACTCGCTGATCGACGGCCATGCGTCGGACGAGGAGCTGGATGAGGGCTTCCGCCTGCTGAAGCGCGCGATCCGCCTGACGCCGGATGAGCCGAACCTGCTCGATAGCATTGGCTGGGCGTACTATCAGTATGGCGATTTCCGCGAGGCGAACCGCTTCATCGAGATGGCGCTGCGCGCCTATGAGCCGTTCGCGCACTGGGAGCTTTCGGACCATATGGGCGATGTGAAGTGGCGCCTGGGCGAAGAGGCGGAGGCGAAGAAGTTCTGGGAGACGTCGCTGAAGGCCTTCCCGCCGAACCAGAGTCGCGAGCTGATCGAGGGCAAGCTGAAATCCGGGTTGACCACGCCGGCGCCGGTTCGCCGCGATACGCCGGAAGTTCCGCGCGATCCGAAGCGTGAGAGCAATAGCGATATCTAACGGGCTGAGCAGCCGGGCGTGAATGCGCTCCGGCTGTCATCCCGGTCGCAGCGTCCTTCGACGGGCTCAGGATGAGGGCGGAGAAGCGACCAACCGCACCAAATCTCGATTGAGGCAGATGCCAACGCCGCATGACGGCGCCAACGGGCTCATATGTGACCACTTGCGAATGTCCGCTATTCGCCGAAAGCGGTCATTGACCTTATGCCTCGTTGCCCGATGATCTCACACGCTTTCCAACGAGACGGCAGCCGACGCTTACGGCGATGACGCACATAAAGCCGATTGCCTTCAGAGCTAAAAAGGGGGCAAGGCCGAACCATTGTTCTTCTGCCACAGCTCCTGCGGACGGCTTGACCGGTCCAATGGCCAGAAGCCATGCAGGCGTCGCACAAACGAACACAATAAAGGTCACCGCAGCGACAACGCTGCGAAGACTCACGCTCGCTTCGCGGTTGATATTTATATGATTGATCGCGCCCAAAATGCACGAAACCACGATAGGCGGCCACGAGAAGAAGGGCACCGCCAGAATGTCCACCAGAGCAGCCCCGATTGCTGCGACCAAAATCATCCAGTCGCTCCGTCGATTCCGCGCCGCTTCATGCGCAGCGCCATTTTAGCGACCGATGTTTGATCTTCAATGTTCACTCATCGCCGAAAGCGGTCATTCGTTTAACGAGCCTCGAGCATTTGGTGTTCTGCGATGGCCTCTTGGTACTCCGGCGAAGCCTTCAAGCGATCCAGATACCGGATTACGCGACGCGATTTCACGTCCCATGAAGCTTCGTCGAAGTACGCGTTGGCGCCGCATCGATGGTGACAGCGATGGCCAGGGTCGCTCAGCACGATAACCTCCTTCCCGTCCACGCTGCGACGCGTCAGAGAGAGCTCGCAACGTCCGGTCTCGTATTTGTCGATAGTGCCCGTTGGCGACGCCGGGTTGCGTTGGCTTTCCACGAAGTATCGCTCTTCTTTTCCGCGATACGTAAGCTCGTCGCCGCTCAACGCTGTCACGCCGTAGAATTTGCATCGGTGCGCGTTGTGCGCCCATAGATCAATTCTGACGTACAACTTGTTTGCGCCAAGCGGGACGACTTCGAGAATGTTCTCGGCACGCGCAGGTTTGTCATCATGCGCCATCCCGATCTCATGGTTGAAGCGGTAGACCCCCACCCAGCTTTCAGCGGTCGGTTGCGCGTGCGACGGAGCTGCGAAAGCAGAGAGAGCTGCCAATAGAACTATCGGTCGCATGGTTTGACCCCGAACCCGGTTTCAGACTGTTTGGCGCGCGTTTCCAGCGCAGGCTAATCTTTAGCGGCGGAGTTTAACAATAAACTGCCGTCCTGCGCGCAGCCGACGGTCGAATGACCGGAATGGGTCAAAAGCGGTCATTCGAAGCGGCGCACGCGGGTGAGAGTGCAGTTACGGGCGGTGGTGCGACGGGGACCATCGTGAGGCTGTCGTGCTGGCGGAATGGGTCCCGGATAGCCGCTATGCGGCTTCCGGGATGACAAGTGGTGGTTCTCGTTAACCTGACAGCATGAGTTCCCGCTTCTCCTATATGCTTTCGTGGCACATGACCTGTTGATGACAGGGTGTGGGTGGGGCAGCATGTTGGGCATGTGGTCAGGATTTCGTGCGTATCTGTTGGCGGCTTCCGCTTGCGTTGGCGCAGGTGTTGTAAGCGCGGGTTGCGTGAGCGTCGGTTCGACGGACCGGTGGTTTTCGCAGGCGACGTTGGCCGAGCTGAAGACGCAGCAGGAGTATGCTGACTTCATCGCGGCGCGTTATGCCGGGATGTCGGGGGATGCGCCGGCGGCGGCGGCTTACTATCGCCGCGCGTTCGTCAATGAGCCGGAGGATGCGAGCCTGCTGGAGCGGGCGATGTTCTCGACGCTGATCTCTGGCGATGCGGGCGAGGCGGCGCTGCTGGTGGCGAGTGCGAGCCCCGAAGTGGCGCGGCATTCGCCGACGGCGCAGCTGGTGATGGTGGTGGACGAGATTGGCGCGGGCAAGGGGCCTGCGGCCTTGCAGCGGCTGCGCAACAACAGCCTTGGCGCGATCAATTCGGATATGGCCGGGTTCCTCTCGGCGTGGCTCGCATCGACCGAGAACATGGACAAGGGGCTGGTCGAGCTGGCGCAGGTGCCGACGCGGCGGATGCTGGCGGGCGAGCAGGCGACGATACAGGGGCTGATGTTCCTGAATGCCGGGCGCGACGAGCGCGCGATCGAGGCGTTCAATCAGGCGCAGCGTCTGCCGCTGGGATCGAGCGATATCGTGATGTCGCTGAATGCGCGGCTGCTGGCTTCGCGCGGGGACTATGGTGCGGCGCGCAAGGCGCTGGCGATGGAGATCGAGGCGAAGGGCGAGAGCTCGCTGACGGATTATGTTTCGGAGTTGCTGGAGACGGGGCGACCCGTGCTGCGGCCGAAGCTGTCGCTTCGGCAGGGTGCGGCGCTGGTGATGTATCTGGCGTCGGTTGGCGGCGTGGCGAAGTCGAGCCCGGAGCTGGCGGCGTTGCGCTATTCGCTGGTGCTGCGGCTGGACCCGGAGCTGGCGCCGGCGCGGCTGGCGTTTGCGGAGGCGTTCAACCAGCAGGACAGGGAAGAGGACGCGATCGAGGTGTTGCGCGAAGTGCCGGCGACGTCGCCGTGGCGTGCGCAGGCTCTGATCCAGCAGGCATGGCTGTTCGAGGGGATGGATCGGCCGGGCGAGTCTCTGGTGGCGGCGGATCAGGCGCTGGCCGCTTCGCAGCGGCGCGACATTGAGGTGGGCGTGGCGGACCTCAACCGTATCAACGGCAATCATGAGCGGGCGCGGAAGCTGTATGACGCGATCATCGCGGAGGATGCATCGACCGGCATGCCGGACTGGCGCGTGCTGTTCGCGCGGGCCAATGCGTTGAGTGCGGGTGGCAACTGGCGTGCGGCGGAGGCCGACGCGATGATGGCGCTGGAGCTGGAGCCGGACCGGCCGGAGATCCAGAATTTCCTCGGCTTCGGCTGGATCAACAATGGCGAGCGGGTGCAGGCGGGGCTGGCGCTGGTGCGCCAGGCTGCGGCGGCGCGGCCGGATCAGGGCTATATCATCGACAGCCTCGGCTGGGCGTATTTCAAGCTGGGAATGTTCGAGGAAGCGGTGACGTATCTTGAGCGTGCGTCGGAATTGTCGCCGGCGGATGCGGAGATTGTGGACCATCTGGGGGATGCCTACTGGAGCGCGGGGCGCAATGCAGAGGCGCGCTATCAGTGGATCGCGGCGTTGCGGCTGAAGCCGGGGCCGGACCACGAACAAACTCTGCGCAACAAGCTCGACAAGGGGTTGCCAGCGAAGCCAGCAGCGAGTCTAGCTTCGCGCCCATGAGCTTACTGCCAAATCGTGCGAACTTCTCGACGGCCTGGGCGCCTGCAAAGGTGAACCTGTATCTGCATGTGGGCGCGCCCGGTGCGGGCGGGCTGCATCCTGTCGACAGTCTGGTGATGTTCTCGGATACGCGGGCGGCGGATCGGATTTCGGCGCGGCCGGGGCCGCAATTGTCGCTGAAGGTCGAGGGATCGGGCGCGAAGTCGCTGAAGAATGCGCCGAACAATCTGACGCTGGCTGCGGGCATGGCGCTGCGCGAGGCGTGCGAGCGGGGCGGGCTGGGCGCGCATCTGGTGCTGCACAAGGAGTTGCCGGTTGCGGGCGGCGTGGGCGGCGGGTCGTCGGATGCGGCGGCAACGTTGCATGTGCTGAACGAGATGTGGGGGATCGAGTTCGGGCAGACGGCGCTGGAGCGGCTGGCGGTGCAGCTCGGGTCTGATGTGCCGGCGTGCGTGCGGTTGCGGCCGCTGGTGATGCGGGGGACTGGCGAGCGGCTGATCGATGCGGTGGCGCCGGATATGCCGGCGGTGCTGGTCAATCCGGGGATCGCGCTGGAGACGCGCAAGGTGTTCGCGAAGTTCGACCAGATGGGCGCGAACCGGAATTTCCGCGAGGTGGAGCCGCCGGTGGGGGACGATCTGCAAGGGTTCGTGGCGTCGCTGCAGCAATATCGCAATGACCTGCAGGCGGCGGCGGTGGCGATCAGCCCGGAGATCGAGCGGGTGCTGAACATGATCCGGTCGGAGCCGGGGTGCCTGCTGGCGCGGATGTCGGGGAGCGGGCCGACCTGCTTTGGCATTTTCGAGAGCGATGCGGCGGCCGAGGGCGCGGCGCGGCGGATTTCCGAGAAGAAGCGGAAATACTGGGTGCGGGCGACGACGTTCCGCGGGGCGTCGGCTTAGGGCTTCAAGTTCAGGTGGGGGAGTGGCTGGGCGTGACGATCTGCGTTAGCCAGTCGGCATGAGCGAGCCATTGCGCCTCATCCTTGCGTTCGTGCTGGCGGCTGTGCCGGCGGCGTTGCTGTGCCGCGTGATGATGTCGGTGCGGATCATGGATGCGCCGACGGAGGCGCGGAAGACGCAGCGCTATGCTGTGCCGACATCGGGCGGGGTGGCGGTGGCGATCTCGGCGCTGCTGGCGACGGTGGTGGTGACGGAGCTGACGCCGTGGGATCTGGATGCGGTGATCTGGGTGACCGGGGCCGGGGCGATGGCGGCGCTGCTGCTGGGGCTGGCGGATGATATCCTGACATTGCGGGCGTCGTACCGGCTGGTGGCTGTGCTGGTGCTGACGGGGCTGATGGCGGCGTTTGGCGCGCGGGCGGATGTGCTGGGGCTGTGGCCGGGTGTTGTCATAGCGCTGCCGTATGCGCTGGCGGTCATCGGCTCGATGGCGTGGCTGGTGGTGGTGATCAATGCGGTGAACTTCATGGACGGCGCCAATGGGCTGGCCATGGGGATGGCGGCGATTGCGGCGCTGGGCCTTAGCATCTGCGCGGGGTTCACGGGGCAGTGGCACCTGTCGCTGCTGGCGATGACGGTGACGGGCGGGCTGGCCGGGTTCCTGGTGTGGAATATTCCGGGGAAGCTGTTTGCCGGGGATGCGGGAGCGTATTTTGCGGGCGCGATACTTGGCGGCTTGAGCCTGGAGTTTGTGCGGGCGCGGCCGGATCTGTTGTTCATTCCGCCGATGCTGTTGCTGCCGTTCCTGTCGGACGTGCTGATGACGCTGGCGTGGCGGTCGATGAAGGGCAAGCAGCTGTTCGCGGCGCATCGCGACCACACCTACCAGATCGCGATCAAGGCCGGGCTGCATCACTGGCAGGTGGCGCTGGTGCATGCGTTCTGGGCGGTGAATGCGGCGGTGGTGGCGGTGGCGGCGACGATCCTCGGCGGGCAGATGCCGGCGATTGCGTTTGGCGCGTTGGCACTGGTGTCGGTGTGGATACACTGGCGCGTGCGGCGGTCGGGTGTGGCGGCTGGGTTGGTTGGGGCGGATATCGCCTGAGCCAGACGGCAAAGTCTGACAGCAGCGTTGGTTGCCCTGGGTCCCGACTTTCGTCGGGATGAGCGGGACAAGGTGGGGCGCCCGTGGGCCGCCCCAAATAGTTTTCTAGAAAGCGCGGCTGACGCAGTAGTCGGCCAGGTCGGCGAGGCCGTCGTGGAAGGGGCCGCGGGAGGCGCGGGCGAGGGCGGCTTTGGCGGCGGCGGCTTCGTCGCGTGCGGTTTGCAGCGTGCGTTCGGCGGCGCCGGAGGAGCGGATCAGGTGGATGGCGTGGGCGAGGTCGCTGTCGACCTGCTCGCGCTCGCCCATGACGCGGTCCCAGAACTTGCGGTCGGTGTCGTCGGCGGCTTCGCGCGCGTAGATCACCGGAAGCGTCAGCTTGCCTTCCCGGAAGTCGTCGCCGACGGATTTGCCGATGACGGCGGTGAGGCCGCCGTAGTCGAGCAGGTCGTCGATGATCTGGAAGGCGCGGCCGAGACGGCGGCCGTATTCGCCCATGGCGTCGGCGACGGCGTCGTCATTCGTCGCGGTGTAGGCGCCGGCGCGCGAGGCGGCTTCGAACAGGGCGGCGGTCTTGGCTTCGACGATCGCCATGTACTCGTTGAAGGCGAGGTCGACCTTGCCGAGCGCCGCGAGCTGGCGGACTTCGCCTTCGGCGATGACGCAGGAGGCGCGGCTGAGGATGTCGAGGATGCGCAGGTCGCGCGTCTCGGTCATCAGGGTAAACGAGCGGGCGAAGAGGAAATCGCCGACCAGGATGGAGGCGGAGGCGCCCCAGACGTTCTTGGCGGCGGCCTTGCCGCGGCGCAGGTCGCTGTCGTCCACCACGTCGTCGTGGAGGAGGGTGGCGGTGTGGATGAATTCAACGGCGGTGGCGAGTTTGCAGACCGCATCGCCCCCACGGCCACCCACGGCGCGGGCGGCGGCCAGGGTGAGGACAGGGCGCAGGCGCTTGCCGCCAGCGGCGATCAAATAGCCCGAAAGGTCAGGAATGGTCGCGACGGGGCTGGCCGCGCGCTCAGCGAGCAGCCGTTCGACCTCAGCCAGCTCGGGACGAAGGAGCGCCACAAGGCGATCCGTCGGCGTTGCAGGCGGTGAGGCTTGCGTCTGGATTTCGGCGTAACCGGCCAATCCCATCCCCTTGAGCGCTATCCAACCCGCTTCACGGGACGCAGCTATTATACGATATTCGTCGCATGAGAAGCTGGTCAAGAAATAGGAACCACGGGGCTGGTCAGCGGCGTGGCAAGTTGTCGCGAAAATGATCGAAGTTCTGAGGACAAACGACGCTATCCGGCTGGACTACGCCATGGTGCTCCTGAAGGGGGCCGGGTGCTATCCCTTCATGGCCGACAGGTTCATGGCCTCTGCCGAGGGCAGTATCGCTGCGGTGGAGCGCCGGATCATGGTTCCGGATGAGTATGCAAAGACCGCCAAAGAGGTGCTGAAGCAGCTGGACGCGACGCCGCCGGAGGTGACCGAGGCGGACTGGAACGCTGACCCAGATAGCAGCGGCCCGGATACGGGCGGCCCGGATACGGGCGGCGAAGACCAGTGACCGAGGGCCTGGTTACCTATGACCGGTTTCTCGGCGGGGCTGTGACCGTGGTTCAGCCAGCCAAGGGGTATCGCGCCGGGATGGATGCGGTGCTGCTGGCGGCGTCGTTGTCTGCCAAGCCGGGTGAGTCGCTGGCCGAGGCGGGGAGCGGGGCGGGAGCGGCTCTGCTGTGCGCGACGCACCGGCTGCCGTGGAGCCACTTCACCGGGTTCGAGCGGGATGCGGCTGCGATCACGCTGGCTGGGCAGGGCATCACCGCAAATGATTTTGGCGAGCGGGCGGATGTGCGTTCGCACGACATCGCGGAGCGGCCATCGGCGCTGGAGAATGTCTACGATCAGGCGTTCTCCAATCCGCCCTTCTTCGATCCGGCGGCTGTGCGTGCGCCTGCGCCGGGGAAGACGGCGGCTTATCTCGCGGAGACGCCGCTGAAGGCGTGGGTCTTGTTCCTGCATCATGTGACCAAGCCGGGCGGGCGGATAACCATGATCCATCGTGCGGCGGTGCTGGCGGATCTTCTGGAGCTGATGAACCCGCGCATGGGCGAGATCGAGGTTCTGCCTGTTCGCCCGACGCCGGGGGCGGCTGCGGGGCGCGTTTTGGTGCGCGGGCGAAAGGGGCTGCGCCGGGGGCCGGTCACCCTATATGATGGACTGGCGCTGCATGATGTTGCGGGCGGCGCGTTCTCGAAGCGGGCTGCGGCTTGTTTCGAGGGTGGTGCACTGGACTGGAAGTAGGTGGAGTTAGACCGCCATGGGCGGATTTATCCTGATTGGACTGCTGGCCTTGCTGATCCTGCTGCTGCTGACGCCAGCGATCCGTGCGCGGCTTGGCGGCGGGCCGCCGTCATCATCGCCGGGTGGAGACGGGCAGGAGCCGCCGCATGAGGTCGTGGTGCGCAAGCTGGATGATCACCGTGCCCGAAAGAACACACCCCGGGACGATCCGCGCGATAACTGAGCGCTGATACACACCTGACAAGTCTTCGCCCCATCGCGGACGCATTCGGCCGCCAATTTTGACCTGTCTTCTGATTTCGAAGATGGGCCGAGCCGTCGTGCGACATAGTGACGGAAGGTCCTGCGCCAGAGGTGAGGCGCGCCTAGATGGTTGGCAGCACGCGGGCGAGTATTCTGCACGCGAGTAAGGGTCAGAGTTATGCAAGTTGTTATTCAGGCCGCTTCGCTGATCGGCGCTTTCCTGATCCTGGCTGTGCTGGCTGTGCGCCCGAACGGCAGCCGCCGCTAGGCGCTGCCATCCGGGCTGAGGCCAAGCTTACTTCACCAGCATCTGCATGTTGCCGCGGACCAGTTCTGTCGAGTTGGCGGCTGACGACATTGCGCCTGCCATTTCGCCGATGCCGCGGTCGATGGCGGTGACGGAGCCGGACGCCATCTGCATGGTGGCCGAGATTTCCGACGTGGCGGAGGATTGCTGCTGAACGGCGGCGGCGACTTCCGAGATGCTGTTCGAGATGCCGTTTACCGACCCCTGGATCGCTTTCAGCGAGGAGACCACGTCGGCGGAGACCGACTGGACGCCGTGGATCTCGCTGGAGATCGTCTTGGTGGCGGCGGAGACTTGCGCGGCGAGTTGCTTCACTTCGGCGGCGACGACCGCGAAGCCGCGGCCGGCTTCGCCTGCGCGGGCTGACTCGATCGTGGCGTTGAGGGCGAGCAGGTTGATCTGTGAGGCGATGTCGTCGATCAGCTCGACGATGCCGGTCATCTGCTGGGCCGTCTTGGTGAGTGCGGCGGTTGAAGCGTCGGCGGATTGCGCGAGGCGGTGAGCCTCTTCGACCGAGCGCTTGGAGGAGGCGACCGAGGAGGAGATCTCGTTGATCGACGCGGTCAGCTCTTCGGCTGCGGCAGCGACGCTCTGGATGGTCTCGGTCGTTTGGGAAGCTGCGCCGGCCACTTCGCTGGCCTGACGCGAAACGTTGGAGATGTTGTCGGCGATGCCGGAGAGATCGCTTTCGATCTGGACCGACAGCTTCTCGTTGCGCATGCGCTTTTCGACGCTGGCCGTGATGTCGGTGGCGAACTTCACCACCTTCATCGGCTGGCCGTTGGCGTCGAGGATCGGGTTGTAGCTGGCGTGAATCCAGATCGGCTTGTTGCCTGAACCGATGCGCTTGTATTCGCCGCTCTGATATTCGCCGCGGCGAAGCTGGTCCCAGAAACGGCCGTATTCGGGCAGAGCGGCTTCGGAAGGGTCCATGAACATGCGGTGGTGACGGCCTTTGATGTCGTCGAGCCGGTAGCCCATCGCATTGAGGAAGTTGTCGTTTGCGTTGAGAATCGTGCCGTCGGTGGTGAATTCGATGATGGCCTGCGAACGGTTGAGGGCGGCGAGCATGCCGGCGTTGAGGCGGGCGGCAGTGACATCGTCCCACTGAAGGACGTTGCCGACATAGTTGCGTTGGGCGTCGAACACGGCGGTGACGTGCAGCGCGAATTTCAAGTTGCCGATGGTGATATCGGTCTTGAAGGGCAGACGGCCCGGATCGGCCAGGATCTGGCGCTGATGCGACGGCGCCTTGTGGAAGATGTCGATGCAGGTGCCGATGATCACGTCCGGGTTGAAGGTGGGCCAGACGGCGCGGAAGGCGGCGGCGTTGTTGCGCAGGAGCTGGCGGGTCGATTCGTTGACGTGAAGGATTTTCAGATCGCGGTCCACGGTCATCATGGCGCCGGCTGACCCTTCGAAAGCCGAGGCCTTGAACACGGTTTCCATGTCAGGCGCGGCCGATGGAGCGGGAAGAGCCGGGGCGACGGGGTGGTGCGGGGCGGAGCGGGGTTTGAAAGCGGCGAGCATGAGATGGCATCCTTGGTGTATGCTATTAGCATAGATGATGCGCACTCATTAACCGATGGTTGATCCTGCGGGCTGCCGGGACGGTTTTGGAGGAATTCGGCGCGGGGCTTCGTTCCGGGCTTTGTCCCGAGGATGACACCTTGGATGGCTCGGCTTATGAGGGGCCGCGTCAGTCAGGATTTCTCATGACCACCAAGCCCGCCGCCCTGAAACGTGAGATCGTGAAGCCGAAGAGCTTTCAGGAGATTATCCTGAAGCTGTCGAACTACTGGTCGTCGAAGGGCTGCGCGATCCTGCAGCCGCACGACATGGAAGTGGGGGCGGGGACGCTGCACCCGGCGACGACGCTGCGGGCGCTGGGGCCGAAGCCGTGGTTTGCTGCTTACCCGCAGCCGAGCCGCCGCCCGAAGGATGGCCGCTATGGTGAGAACCCGAACCGGATGCAGCACTATTACCAGTATCAGGTGATCCTGAAGCCGAACCCGCCGGACATCCAGGACCTCTATCTCGAGAGCCTGTACGAGATCGGCATTGATCCGAGCGTGCACGACATCCGCTTTGTCGAGGACGACTGGGAGAACCCGACGGTGGGCGCGTGGGGGCTGGGCTGGGAAGTCTGGTGTGACGGGATGGAAGTCTCGCAGTTCACCTATTTCCAGCAGGTGGGCGGTCTCGATGTGCGGCCGGTGTCGGGCGAGCTGACTTACGGGCTTGAGCGGCTGGCGATGTATGTGTTCGGCGTGGATCGTGTTTACGACCTGCCGTTCAACGATCCGCAGTCGCAGTATCCGCTGACGTATGGCGATGTGTTCCTCGAGAACGAGAAGCAGCAGTCGGCTTACAACTTCGAGCATGCGGATACGGAAGTTCTGCAGCGCTGGTTCGCGGATTGCGAGAAGGTTTGCAAGAAGCTGCTGACCCTGGACAAGCCGTTGCCGCTGCCGGCTTACGAGCAGGCGCTGAAGGCGTCGCACATCTTCAACCTGCTGGACGCGCGCGGGGTTATTTCTCCGACCGAGCGGCAGAGCTTCATCGCGCGGGTGCGTGATCTGGCGAAGGGTTCGGCAGAGGCGTGGGAGAAGACGCAGCAGGCCTGACTGGAACGTAGCAGCTTTCATCGAGATAGGGCATCAAATCTCAAATGAGCTCAATCGATAGTTCCAGCATACCTGATTGGATCGGAGCGGCGACCAACGTTGTTCTAGCCATAGCGGCGATTGCCGCGGCTTGGCGGTATTTTACGTTCTTTAGTGTGCCGCTAACTGCCGAAATTTCGATGCAGTCGAGCGGCAAGAGCTACATTGATGGCAAACTAGTTGGCGATGATCATTCCTGGCACCTGAAGCTCAAAAATTCTGGCAACGTTCCCGCGCACATCGCGAGCGCTAGTCTTCAGGCAAAGAAACTCGGATTTCTTTGGTTGAATGTGCGGCACGGTGCAATTGAAGCTGGCCCATCTTTACCAGCGTCCATTCCTCCAAATGCGGAATTTGCGATCTGGGTGTCGCGGGGCAAACGGCATAACGGCAGATACCGGCTTATGATTAGAGAGTACGGGTCGATGCGAGCCGCTGCTATTCCGATGATCGATGTTAGCAGGAAAGTTGAGGACTAAGCCCAAGTGTAAAATTCTCGCATGTACACGTGCATGCTCGAGGGAGTTGGTGTCTCTGAGAAGTCGAAAAGGCCGACCGCAAGGGCGGCCTTTTTGGTTTGAGATGTGATACCGTGGCTTACGAATAGTTGGGGAGATGGTTACGAAGAGGGCTGTAACCTCGAAGGCGTCCACGAGAGTGCGCAAGCCGTTGAAGGCGGGGGCGGATGGCGTGGTGCGGTTGTCGGGCGGCAATCCGCAGATTGCCAAGGGCGATGGTGATGCGCCGGTGCAGGCCTACATCAAGGCGATGCCGGGTTGGCAGAGCGCGATCGGCAAGCAGATGGATGTGATCATCGAGGCGGCCGTGCCGAAGGTCGCCAAGGCGGTGAAGTGGAACTCGCCCTTCTATGGCAAGGGCGACGGGACGTGGTTCGTCTCGTTTCATGTGTACGCGAAGTACATCAAGGTGACGTTCTTCCGGGGCGCTGGGCTGAAGCCTGCGCCGGTGGAGCCTTCCAAGGTGAAGGGCACGCGCTATCTGCATGTTCGTGAGGGCGCATTCGACGAGGCGCAGTTTGCGAGCTGGGTGAAGCAGGCGGCGAAGCTGCCGGGTGAGAAGCTTTAGGGAATGGCGATGAAGAAGCCGGTGGCCAAGACTGTCAGCGCGGCGACGAAAGCCAAGGCTACGGCTTCGCCTTCCGCGTTGATCGACGGGCGGATCAAGGAGCTGGGCGACTGGCGGGGCGAGACGCTGGCGCGGGTGCGCAAGATCATTCATGCGGCTGTGCCCGGCGTGGTCGAGGAGTGGAAGTGGCGCGGCGTGCCGGTGTTCGAGCACAACGGCATCATCACCACGGGCGAGACCTACAAGGAGGTGGTGAAGCTGACCTTCGCGAAGGGCGCGTCGCTGCCGGACCCGAAGGGGTTGTTCAACGCCAGCCTTGAGGGCGGGACGCGGCGGGCGATCGATATTCGTCAGGGTGAGAAGATCGACGAGAAGGCGCTGGGCGCACTGGTGAAGGCTGCGGCGGCGTTGAATGGCGAGAAGGCTGTGAAGCCGAAGAAAGCTGCGGCGGCTGCGCCGCGCGCGAAGAAGTAGCGGCGTGATGCAGTTTCTGCGCGGGGTGGAGCTTTCTCTTCGCCAGAACCACCGCTAGCCTTGGCGCATCCAAGCCGAGGACGACATGC
Source organism: Hyphomonadaceae bacterium (assembly GCA_036733305.1). Lineage (GTDB taxonomy): Bacteria > Pseudomonadota > Alphaproteobacteria > Caulobacterales > Hyphomonadaceae > UBA7672. Next base: position 8,024 of record DAINAT010000039.1, on the reverse strand, counting down.
GCTTTTTGTTTATCGCAGTTCTGAACACGCGCGCCTTGCTCGACGCGCTGCGATAGCCGGAGAGGTCTGACGTGCCTCCGCGTGGCTTTCCCCGTTTGATCTATCTCATTGCCGCGATTGTGTTGTTCGGCATTGAGGTTGTGATCGCGCTGTTTGTGCGTGACGGTTTTGTGCGGCCGTATGTCGGCGACGTGCTGGCTATTCTGTTGGTTTATACTGCGTTGCGGGCGGTGACGCCGCTCACATTGGGTTCAGCTCTCGCAACCACACTGGCCATTGCCGTGTTGATTGAGATTGCTCAGGCCGCGAAACTGCTGAGTGTGGTGGGGCTGGGCGATAACGGGCTGGCCAGAATCGTTTTTGGCGGTTCTTTCGATTGGCTGGATCTGCTTGCTTATGGGGCGGGCGGAGTTGTTATTGTTCTGATCGAACTGCGCATGGCAGGCATGATTGGGCCGAGAAAGGGCGCATGAAACTCGTCTCGACGATCCTGTTTCACCTGCTTGGGCTGGCGTGCGTTGTGGCGGACGTCGCGATCATGGCGACGCTTGGGCAGCAGGATCTGAGCTGGGCGGGCTGGATTGCGATCGTCTTCTACTGGCTTTTCGCGGTGCGGTTGGCCATGGGCTGGAAGCGGCTGTTCGGGCGGCCGATGAAGCTGATCCTCTCCGGCTTTTATGTGATGGCGTCCCTGATGCTGCTGGGCATCGGGTTCGCGCGGGACATGGGTGCTCCGTCAATGCTGCTGGCGTTTGCGCCGCTGGCGGTGGCGCTGGTGGGGCGGATCGTGCTGGACATAATCGAGGCGCGGAAGCGGCCGAAGGCCAAGCCCGTGCTGTCGCCGTCACCGACGAAAACGACGACGCACGATCAGCTGTTTGGGTCGTAACGCGGCAGTGGACTCAGCCGACGCGGCCGACGCCCAGTAGGGAGAGGCCGCCGTCGCAGGGCATGATGGCGCCGGTGACGTAGGCGGCTGCATCTGAAGCGAGGAAGAGGGCGAGGTCTGCCACTTCGTCCTTGGTTCCGAGGCGCTGGAGGGGCGTGCCCTTGGCGCTTTTCTCCATGGCTTCCGGGGTAGGGGCGAGGCGGGTCATGCCTTCGGTGTCGGCGATGGGGCCGGGGATGATGGCGTTCACGCGCACGCCGGATGAGCCCCATTCAACGGCGAGGGTGCGGACCAGCATGTCCGCGCCGGCCTTTGCTGCGTTGACGTGGGATTGCAGCGGGTAGGGGTGGATGGCTTGCGGGGCGGAGATGGTGATGCAGCTCGCGCCGGGTTTGCGCAGGTGGGGGAAGCCGTTGCGCATGACGTTGAACAGGCCGACGAGGTCGATGTCGATCACGGCGCGGAAGCCGTTGTAGGACAGGCTGTTGAACGGGGCGACGAAGTTGCCGGCGGCGCCGGAGACGAGAATGTCGATCTCGCCATGAGCCTCGACGGATTTCGCGAAGGCGGCGCCGACGCCGTCAAATTCGCGGACGTCCTGGGCGATGCCGATGCATTGGCCGCCCTTGTCGCGGATGCCTTGCGCTGCGGCTTCGATTTTGTCGGGTGAGCGGGAGAGGATCGTTACTTTCGCTCCGGCCTGCGCGAGGCGCGTGGCGATCTGGAGGTTGATGCCGCTGGAGGCGCCGGCCACGAAAGCGGTTTTGCCGGCGAGAAGGTTGTCGCGAAACGTTGCCATCGGCGCATTCCCTGTTTTTGATTTACAATGTAAATAATATTTCCCGCTCAAGAATGCAAGCACGCGTTTGTGCCCTAGCGGCGCCTTGCGGGCGGACGCGGAAGAGATAACGCTGCTTATATAACAGAACAGCGCAGCCAGGGCGGGTGGCGGCGCAGGGAGGGACGGATGCGCCTTGTGTTTCTCGCCGCTGCGATGGCGGTCGCAATGCTATCGGCTTGTGCGACACCGTCAGGACATGGGCCAGGATATGGGCCGGGACAGGGCTCAGGGACTCAGGCGGCGACGCCGATGCCGCATATCACGATCTACCATCTTGAGGGCCGACGCTCGGAGCGGATCGTGTGGCTGATGGAAGAGCTCGGCCAGCCTTACGATCTGAAGTTCGTGCGCGGAAGCCTGGGCGCGTCGCTGATGGAAATCCGCAAGGTGAATCCGGAGATGCCGGTCGCGCCGACCGTGATTTATGGCGATGACGTTCTGGTGGAGTCCGGCGCAATCATCGACATTCTTCTGAACCGGCATGCGCCCGGCAAGCTGATCCCTGATCTCAACAGCAAGGATTATGCGTGGCACCAGATCTGGATGCATTACGCGGAAGGTTCGCTGGCGGCGCGTGCGCTGGCGGATTATCGCGTGTGGCAGATCCAGCCGCCGACGCAGAAGGGTCCGCTGGTCGATGCGGGCGGCGTGATCAAGTTTGCGGAAAGTTATCTCGCCAAGCATCCGTATTTTGGCGGCGCAGAGTTTTCTGCGGCGGACATCATGATGCAGTTCCCACTGGAATATGCATTCCGGATCAACATCGTTGACCAGACGAAATACCCTTTCATCAATGCGTGGAACGCCAAGGTCACCGCGCGGCCGGCGTATCAGCGCATGGTTCGGGTATCGAAGCCGGACGGCATGCTGGGGCCGCCCGAGCCGTTGCCCGACAGCGCTCGCGCGCCGTCCTGATAGATAAAACGATATAAGAGAAGCCAGGGAGTTACATATGAAACGCCTACTCGCAGCCTCTGCGCTGCTTGCCTTCACTGCGGCTTTCGGGGGTGCGTGCGCGAGCACGACGGCGGGTGCGCCGGTTGCGACTGCCGCGATGCCGATGCCGGAGATCACCATCTATCACCTTGAGAACCGCCGGTCGGAACGGATCGTGTGGCTGATGGAAGAGCTGGGCATGCCCTACAAGCTCGTGTTCACGCGCGGCAATCTCGCGGCGTCGATGGCGGAAATCCGCAAGGTGAACCCGGGAATGCCGGTGGCGCCGACCGTGACGATCGGCAGCGAAGTGATGACGGAATCGGGCGCGATCATCGAGACGATCCTCAATCGCTATGCGCCGGGCAAGTTGACGCCGCCGCTGGCGAGCGTCGATTATGGCCAGCACATGATCTGGATGCACCACGCTGAAGGCTCGCTCGCGGGCAGGGTGATTGCGGATTACCGCGTGTGGATGATCAAGCCGCCGACGGCGCGCTCGCCGCTGGTGGATTCGGAAGCTGAATATCAGTTTGCCGAGGATTATCTGGCCAAGCATCCGTGGTTTGGCGGGGCGGAGTTCACGGCGGCGGACATCATGATGGTGTTCCCGCTGAACTTCGGCATGGCGCTGAATGTCGTCGACAAGACGCGCTATCCGAACATCAACGCCTGGAAGGCCAAGATCGAGCAGCGCCCGGCTTACCAGCGCATGCTGGCCAAGGCGCGGCCGGATGGCATGGTCGGCGCGCTGCCTGCGCTGCCGGCACATGCGCCGGCGGGCCCGCGGCCGGGTGGGAACTAAGGCGTTTTCGTGATGCGGCGGTCTGGATTGGCCGCCGCAACATGCTTGGCGAATGCGTGCAGGCCGGGCTAGAGATTGCGGCATGAGAACCTTGCTTGCCGCCATCTTCCTCGCCGCCGCGTCGTGCTCGCCATCGACGGCGCCTGCGCCCGTTGCAACCCCTGCCGCGCCGGCCGTGCCGGTGTTCAGTTATCAGGTCGTGAACACGTTCCCGCATGACAAGACGGCCTTCACGGAAGGGCTGCAGTTCATCGACGGCGCGATGTACGAGAGCACGGGGATGGAGGGCACATCCTGGGTGCGCCGCTATGATCTGGCGACGGGGGCCGTGCAGGCCGAGCATGTGATCGACAAGCAGTATTTCGGCGAAGGCTCCGTCGTGCTGGCCGACAAGATCGTGTCGGTGACGTGGAAGAACCAGAAGGGCTTTATCTACGACCGTGCGACGCTCGCGCCCAAGGGTGAGTTCACCTATCAGGGCGAAGGGTGGGGGATGACCACCGATGGGCGACAAGTGTTCATGAGCGATGGGTCGAGTTCGATTCGTGTGATGGACCCTGACACGCTGGCGCAGACGGGCGAGATCAAGGTGACCATGAATGGCCGCCCGGTGGATCAGCTCAACGAGCTGGAGTTCATCAAGGGCGAGATCTGGGCGAACGTGTTCCAGACCGACCGCATCCTGCGCATCGACCCGGCGACGGGGAAGGTGAACAGTGTTGTCTATCTCGCCAACCTGCTGAGCCCGCAGGATCGCCGGGGCGTCGATGTGCTGAACGGCATTGCGTATGACGCCAGCGGCGACCGCATCTTCGTGACGGGCAAGTACTGGCCCAAGATTTTCGAGATCAAGCTGGTTGATCCGGCTGCGCCCAAACCGAACTAGTGGTCCGCGCGCTTCTTCTCGCCTGTCTGATCGCGCTCGCTGCCTGTTCGGGTGAAAGCGATGATCCGGACGCGGTGTTCAACAAGGACCTGTCGGCGGCGGCGCAGCAGGCGCGGGCGAAGCTGCCCTTCTTCTGGGAGCATTTCGTGGCGCCGGAAGTCGATGAGTATGATTTCTCGCTGAAGGCCTCGATCCCGCGGCGCGACGGGCAGCCGGGGGCCGAGGATGTCTGGCTGGAGAGCATCGCACGTAGCGACAGCAAGATCGTGGGCGAGTTGAGCGTTAACCCGCGCTATCTCGGTGCGCTGCGGGCGGGGGCGATTGTGGAGTTCCAGCAGTCGCAGATTGTCGACTGGGCGTTCATGCGGGGGAATGCGCTGCTGGGGCACTATACGACACGTGTGCTGCTGCCACGCCTGGACTCGCAGCAGGCCGAATGGTTGCGCCCGCTCCTGTCTGGAACGCCGGACGGAACATGAGCCGGATCGCCGGGTGGAGCGGCCATTTCGGTACGGCCGGGGCGGCGGAAAGCTTGGGAAATCGCCCTGATTTTCAGGGCTGTCGGGCCCGATTTGGCCTGTCTCCCCAACAACCGTCAGCAACCGGCGGCGAAAGCTTGCATTTGGGCCCGTTCCGCTGCACTGACGCAGCCAATTCCGCGACTGCGAACACGGTCTAAACAGCAAGGCCCGATGCCCCAGCTTCTGCTCGAAATCCTGTCCGAGGAAATCCCGGCCCGCATGCAGGCGAAGGCCGAGGCCGATCTCGTCAAGGCGCTGATGGATGGCCTCTCGGCGGCTGGTTTGCTGCCGGAAGGTATCAAGGGCTTTTCGGGGCCGCGCCGGCTGGTTGCCGTGGTCGAGGGGCTGCCGGTCAAATCCGCCGACGTGGTGGAGGATGTGATCGGGCCGAAGGAGGGCGCGCCGGACGCCGCCATTCAGGGCTTCCTGAAGAAAGCCGGGCTGAGCGATATTTCCCAGGCGCATGTGCATGAAGTGCCGAAGAAGGGCCGCGTGTACGTGGCGCATGTGCGCAAGCCGGGCAAGCAGACGACGGATGTGATTGCCGCTCTCGTGCCGCAGATCATTCGTGGCTTCCACTGGCCGAAGTCGATGCGCTGGGGGACGGGGGACCTGCGCTGGGTGCGCCCGATCAGCCGTATTCTCTGCACGTTCGATGGCGAGGTCGTGCCGTTCGAGATCGAGGGCATCAAGTCTGACAACCTGACCGAAGGTCATCGCGTGATGGGGCGTGGTCCGTTCAAGGTGCGCCGGTTCGACGACTATGAGGACGTGATCAAGAACAAGGGCCGCGTGATCCTCGATCGCGAGGAGCGGAAGGAAATCATCCTCACCGAAGCCAAGCAGCTTTGCGCGGCGCAGAACCTCGAGCTGGTCGATGATATCGGGCTGCTGGAAGAGGTGGCGGGGCTGGCGGAGTTTCCGGTCGTCATCATCGGCGACATGGACAAGTCGTTCCTCGACCTGCCGCCGGAAGTGATCAAGCTGTCGATGCGGACGCACCAGAAGTATTTCGCGGTGCGCGATCCGGCGAAGAAGGATGGCGGGCTGGCGCCGAAATTCATCGTGGTGGCGAATCTTGATGCGGCCGATGGCGGCGAGAAGATCGCGGCGGGCAACAGCCGCGTGCTGAGCGCGCGCCTGAACGATGCGCGGTTCTTCTGGGATAATGATCGCAAGATTAAACTCGAAGATCGCTTCAGCAGGCTCAAAAATATTATCTTCCACGAAAAGCTAGGAACGGTGAAGGATAAGGCCGAGCGCGTTATGGTCTTGGCACGCGAGATAGCATCGATGGTCGATGCTGATCCTAGTCAGGCGGAACTCGTTGCTAAGTTAGCCAAATGCGATCTCGTCTCCGACATGGTCGGAGAGTTCCCTGAGCTTGAAGGCATCATGGGTCGATACCTATACCGAGAAGATGTAGGCATTCCCGTTCTCGGTGCTGGTTCAAACGCATATCAGTACGAACAAAAGCAAGTGCCCGATGCTGGCAAGCATATCGCAATTGCTGAGGCGATTAGGGATCACTACAAGCCAAAAGGCCAAGGGGACCATGTCCCAGGTAGCACTTTGGGTGCGACTGTCGCCCTCGCGGACAAACTCGATACCCTCTCTGGTTTTTGGGCGATCGATGAAAAGCCCACAGGATCAAAAGATCCGTTTGCGCTAAGGCGTGCGGCGCTGGGGATTATTCGGATTGTTCTGGAGGGCGGATATCGACTGCCCCTCATTTCGATACTTCAACAGCACGGCGGCGTCGTACGTCGGCGAGTAGAAGAGGTTGCGCGTATCGCCATACTCAAGAATGAAGTTCGGACGCTGGACGATCAGTCCAATCGAATTCAAAGGCGCATAAACGATCTCTCGACGAACGACGAGTTTGCGAAGCTACAACAACAATTGGCGCAGATCGTTGAGAGCGCGAACTCGATCAGAGAGAAAATCAGCGAGGCCGAGCAAATTCTTAGCCGCATTGATCAGGACTCAGCCAACAGCTCTTCCGATCTCCTCGCCTTCTTCGCTGACCGTCTGAAAGTCCACCTGCGCGAGCAGGGGGCTCGGCATGATCTGATCGATGCGGTGTTTGCGCTGGGCGAGGATGATCTCGTGCTCATCGTGAAGCGCGTTGAAGCGCTGGGTGAGTTCCTGGCGACTGAGGACGGGAAGAATTTGCTCGCGGGGTACAAGCGCGCGGCGAATATTCTGGCGATTGAAGAGAAGAAGGACGGCAAGTCCTACTCCGGTCAGGGCGCGGCCATGGCGGGCGATCCTGCCGAGGTCGATGCGCTGGTGTCTGCGCTCAACAAGGCGGCGCCGGATGCCTCGGCTGCGCTCGACAAGGAAGATTTCGCGGGCGCGATGCGTGCGCTGTCGAAACTTCGCGGGCCCGTGGATGCTTTCTTCGACAAGGTGACTGTGAACGCTGATGATGCAGCGGCGCGCGCGAACAGACTGAACATTCTTTCGCAGATCCGTGATGCGCTGAACCGCGTGGCGGATTTCAGCAAGATTGAAGGGTAAGTGAGCACGCGCCTCGTCCTTCGAGACGATCGCTTCGCGATCCCTCAGGATGAGGCGCTAAGATAGTCCGGCGCTTTACGAGGCGCTGAAATTGAAGAGGGGAAGCCCTCATCCTGAGGAGGCCCAAAGGGCCGTCTCGAAGGACGAGGGTTTCTGGCACAGACTGAAGGTCGAACCATGAGCCAACTCGCCACCAAGTGGGTTTACGATTTCGGCGGCGGCGCCTCGGATGGCGACGCGTCCATGAAGAACCTGCTGGGAGGCAAGGGGGCGAACCTTGCGGAGATGTCGAAGCTGGGGCTGCCTGTGCCGCCTGGCTTCACCATCACGACGGAAGTCTGCACCGTCTATTACAAGAACAAGCGGAACTATCCGGCTGATCTCGAAGCGCAGGTGAATGATGCGCTGAAGGCTCTGGAAGGGCGCACGGCGAAGAAGTTCGGCGATGTGCGCAATCCGTTGCTGGTGTCCGTGCGCTCGGGCTCGCGCGCGTCGATGCCGGGCATGATGGATACGGTGCTGAACCTTGGCCTGAACGACCAGACGGCTGAGGGACTGGCCAAGCTGTCGGGCGACCGGCGCTTTGCCTATGACAGCTATCGCCGCTTCATCCAGATGTACTC
>DAINAT010000038.1:0-25799 GCA_036733305.1 Hyphomonadaceae bacterium | reverse complement strand
ACAGCCCCCTCCGTCTCGATGCTCCGCATCGATCCACCTCCCCCGGCTTCGCCGGCGGAGGACTTCGAGGGCGGTGTGCGTTTCTGGTCCTCCCTCGCCGCAGGCGGGGGAGGTGGATTGCGCGCTCTTGCGCGCAAGACGGAGGGGGCTGCGCGTCTTCGCGCGGATGCCTGCGCACGCGCGGACCTCCCCCAATCGCCCAATCCTCAGTCGCAAGCGCCTCGCAGGTTCCACCTGCGGGACCGCGCCCCTGTGTCCCGCGCCCGGCCCCACCCCGCCGCATGGACTTTCCCGTTCGATTCTGGTCTATCGCCCCCACACCTCGGACCACCCCCTAAAAGGGACAAAAGACGCATATGGCTGGCAAGATTGTCACGGTTTTCGGCGGTTCTGGCTTTCTTGGCCGGCATGTCGTCCGCGCCCTGTGCCGTCAGGGCTGGCGCGTCCGCGTCGCGAGCCGCCGCCCTCACCTCGCCGGTGACGTGAAGCTGGCCGGCGATGTCGGTCAGGTCCAGCTGGTCCAGGCCAACGTCCGCAACCGCCCCTCGATCAAGCGCGCCCTCGAAAATGCCGACGCCGTCGTCAACCTCGTCGGCATCCTGAACGAGCGCGGCTCGCAGACCTTCCAGGGCACGCAGGCCCTCGGCGCCGCCAACATCGCGCAGGCCGCCGCCGAAGCCGGCATCACCAATTACGTTCTCATGTCCGCCATCGGCGCGGACAAGAAATCGACCTCGAACTACGCCAGCACGAAAGCCGAAGCCGAAGCCGCGACGCGCGAAGCTGTCCCGGGCGCTGTCATCATCCGCTCCTCGATCATGTTCGGGCCGGAAGATGGCTTCTTCACGCGCTTCGCCCTCCTGTCGCGCTTCACGCCGGTTCTGCCGCTCATCGGCGGCTCGACGAAATTCCAGCCGATCTATGTCGGCGACGTCGCTGCAGCAGTCGCCAACGCGCTGAAGCCGGGCCACTCGGGCAAGACGTTCGAGATCGGCGGCCCGCGCACCTACACGATGAAAGAGCTGATGCAGTACATCACGCGCACGATCGATCGCCCGCGCATGCTGCTGCCCGTGCCGATCCAGGCTGCGGCTCCGATGGGCTACATCGTCGGCGCGCTCTCGAAGCTGAACCCGTTCTTCGGCCCGCCGATCACGGGCGACGAGATCCAGATGCTGAAGACCGACAATGTCGTCGCTTCCGGCGCCAACACGATCGCGGATCTCGGCGTCACGTCGCTCGAAACGGTCGAAGCCATCACCCCGACCTATCTCTGGCGCCACCGCCCCCACGGCCAGTTCCAGCCGCCGCACGTCGACGAAGCATCACGCGTCGATGCCTAAAAACTGGTCCTCCCTCGCCGAAGGCGGGGGAGGTGGATCGCCGCGAAGCGGTGAGACGGAGGGGGCTGCCACGAAGTGGCGGATCTTCCCTTGCTTCCGCGTCTACCCCGGCTAGCCTCACCTGCGTTGGGCATTCAGGGGAGCGGGACGATGGACAAGCTGGCTATCGAATATTCCGGCATGAATCTGGGCGTTCTCGCGCTCTGGCTCCTGATCGCCACCCTCGTGGGATTCGCCGCCCGAAAAGCCGTAAGGGGCAAAGCCGTCTTCGGCCTCTGGGGCGACGCAGCCTTCGGAATCCTGGGCGTTTTCCTGATCGGAACGCTCTTCAAGGCCTTCAATATCTCGCTCACCAGCTGGATCGCCGGCTTCGACCTGGGCCCGCTGAACGACGTGACCAAATGGGTCGATATCGCCCTCATCGCCTTCCTCGGCGCCCTGATAATCCGCGGCGTCCTCCGCCCGATCACCGGCAAGGGCTGATCAGCTACCCCAGCCCGCGAAGTAGATCGCGGCAAGCCCTGCCCCGCCCACCAGAATCCGCCACCAACCAAACAGCCCAAAGCCCCGCTTCTGAACGAAGTCGAGCATGACCTTGATGACGATCAGGCCGAACACGAACGAGGCCACGAACCCGATCGCGATGATCCCGAAATTGTCCGGCGTCAGCGCATCCTTGTTGTCGAAAATATCGAGCACGAAAGCCCCCACCATGATGGGGATCGCCAGGAAGAACGAAAACTCCGCCGCCGCCCGCTTGTCGATCTTGAGCAGCATCGAGCCAACGATCGTCGACCCCGAACGCGAGACGCCCGGCAGGATCGACAGAACCTGGAACAGCCCGATCAGCGCAGCCTTGTGGAGCGGCAGGGTCATCGCACTGTGATCCACCGGCTTCGGCGCGATGCGGTCGATCACCAGCAGCACGACCCCGCCGATCACCAGCGACCAGCAGATCAGCGTCAGGCTTTCGAACAGATAGCCCTTGATGAAGTCCTTGAGAAAGAACCCGACCACAAATGCCGGCACGCAGGCGATGATCACCGACAGCGCAAACCGCCGCGAAGCCGCCTCGGTCGGCAGGGTGATCAGCACATGCCAGAGCTTGCTGAAATAAAGCGCCACCACCGCCAGGATCGCGCCCAGCTGGATCACCACCGCAAACGTATTCCAGAACGGCGAATGCAGCCCCAGCGCCGTCTGGGCCAACAACAGGTGACCCGTCGAGGACACCGGAATGAACTCGGTCAAACCCTCGACCAGACCCAGAAGGATCGCCTGAAGAATGGTTGTCGTGTCCATGCCGCTCCGCCCGCTCAATCCGTAAGGGCACTTGTCTACCCGGACGATGGAAAAGCGGTTACCGCGACTATTATACCTATTTGGTACTTATATATCGCTCGATCGATAGTCATACTGCCTACCGGCTGAGCGAAAGACGCATACATAGAACCAATTGGTTCATATATGCCCAATTTCTGATTGCGCCCACCAAAAACGCCAGTAATGAAGCCTCTCGCGAACAATTCGGGGGGCGCAAATGGCTCAACAGCGCATGCTCAGCTTCGTCTCGGTGGAGCAGGAAACGCCCGACAAGCGCGAGGCCACGGAGCGTCGCGGGGATTTTCACGAGATTTATTCGGACTACATCGCGGCCAAGGCCAACGATCAGGCATCCCGCTGCAGCCAGTGCGGCGTGCCGTTCTGCCAGACCCACTGCCCGCTCGGGAACAACATCCCGGACTGGCTGATGCTAACGGCCACCGGCCGGCTGGAAGAAGCCTACGAACTCTCCGCTGCAACCTCGAACATGCCTGAGGTCTGCGGTCGCATCTGCCCGCAGGACCGCCTGTGCGAAGGCGGCTGCGTGATCGAACAATCCGGCCATGGCAGCGTAACCATCGGCGCCGTCGAAAAATACATCACCGACACAGCCTGGGAAAAAGGCTGGGTCCGTCCGATCAAGCCCATGCGTGAACTCGGCCAGTCGGTCGGCATCATCGGCGCGGGGCCCGCTGGCCTCTCGGCTGCCGACCAGCTCCGATCCGCGGGCTACAAAGTCACCGTCTATGATCGCCACAACCGTGCAGGCGGCCTGCTGATCTACGGCATCCCGAACTTCAAGCTTGAGAAAGAGATCGTCGAGCGTCGCACCAAGCGCCTCGCCGATGGCGGCGTTAAGTTCAAACTCGGCGTCGATATCGGCAAGGACATCTCGTTCGCCGAGCTGCGCAACAAGCACGACGCCATTCTCGTAGCGACCGGCGTCTACAAATCGCGCGAACTCGCAACGCCCGGCAACGCCGCCAAGGGGGTGCACAAAGCGCTCGACTATCTGATTACCGCCAACAAGGTCGGCCTTGGCGAAGAGGTCGCTGACTACACCAGCGGCAAGTTCAACGCCGCGAAGAAGAACGTGGTCGTCATCGGTGGCGGCGATACGGCGATGGACTGCGTGCGCACGGCGATCCGCCAGGGCGCAAAATCCGTCACCTGCCTCTATCGCCGCGACCGCGCGAACATGCCCGGCTCGCAGCGTGAAGTCGCCAACGCAGAAGAAGAAGGCGTCGTCTTTGACTGGCTCGCAGCCCCTCTCTCCGTCGTCGAGAAGAAGGGCGCAGGCGCCAAAGCCGTGCGTGCCGTCCGCATGCGCCTCGGACCGCCGGATGCTTCGGGCCGTCAGGCGCCGGAAGAAATTCCGGACAGCGATTACGACGTGAAAGCCGACATGGTGATCAAGGCGCTGGGCTTCGACCCCGAAGACCTGCCCGAGCATTTCTCCGAAAGCTCGCTGACAGTGAACCGCTGGGGCGGCGTGAAGGTCGACTACCGCACCATGACCACCACGATGGACGGCGTCTTTGCAGCCGGCGATATCGTGCGTGGCGCATCGCTGGTCGTGTGGGCGATCAAGGAAGGCCGCGACGCAGCTGCATCCATCGACACTTATCTCCGCGCCAAGGCGACCGCCGCGCGCATCGCGGCGGAGTGATGCAATGGATGTCTACCAGATCTCCGTCGACCTGAAGCCGGGCGTGCACGATCACCAGTTCGTCGCCGCACTCGACCGCTATCTCGGCGCCCTGCGGAGCGGCGGCAAGATCGAGGGCTGGCGCCTGCTGCGTCGCAAGCTCGGCCTCGGCATGCCGGGAGTGGGAGAGTTCCAGATCCTGATCGAGACGCGCGATCTGGCGCAACTCGACGCCGCTTTCACCGCCGCCTCCACGCGCGATGAGCCCGTCGAAGGCTTGCACTATGGGGTGAACTCCCTCGTGCAGAACTTCCAGGCTGCACTCTATCGCGACTTTCCCGATGCCCACCGCCAGCATGGCGAGGAGCGCTTCTGATGACGCATGAATCTGACGGCCAAAGCTGGCGCGAACACTACGAGCAGCAGCGCGATACGCTGATCGAAGCCAACGCCTACGATCCTGCCGACGAGAAGGACTCGTGCGGCGTTGGACTCGTGGCGCAAATCGATGGCACGCCGCGCCGCGAAGTCGTCGAGATGGCGATCCGCGCGCTGAAAGCCGTGTTCCACCGCGGGGCTGTCGATGCTGACGGCAAGACCGGCGATGGCGCCGGCATTCGCCTTGATGTGCCGCAGGACTTCTTCCGCGACGCTGTACGCGGCATGGGCCACACGATTGCCAACGACAAGCAGATCTGCGTCGGGCAAATCTTCCTGCCACGCACCGATCTCGCCGCACAGGAAAAGGCGCGCTCCATCATCGAGACCGAAGTCGTGCGTTTCGGCTTCTACATCTATGGCTGGCGCCAGCCGCCGATCGACACCTCGATCATCGGCATGAAGGCGAACGCCACGCGGCCGGAAATCGAGCAGATCCTGTTCAACGACCAACTGAAGCGCGAACCTGCCGAGCTTGAACGCGCGCTTTATATCTGCCGCCGCCGCATCGAAAACCGCGCCCGCGCCGCAAACCTCGATCTCTATGTCTGCTCGTTCTCGGCGCGCGCCCTGATCTACAAGGGCATGTTCCTCGCCGAGGACATCGACAACTTCTATCTCGACCTGAAAGACTCGCGCTTCATCTCGGCGGTAGCGATCTATCACCAGCGCTATTCGACCAACACCTTCCCGCAATGGCGCCTGGCGCAGCCCTTCCGCATGCTCGCGCACAATGGCGAGATCAACACCATTTCGGGCAACATCAACTGGATGAAGAGCCACGAGATCAAGATGGTCTCGGACGTGTTCGGCGAGCATGGCGATGACGTGAAACCGGTGATCCAGCCGAGCGGTTCGGATTCGGCGGCGCTCGACAACGCGTTCGAATTGCTCGTGCGCGCCGGTCGTCCCGGCCCGATGGCTAAGACGCTTCTTGTTCCTGAACCTCTCTCGAAGGACGAGAGCATCATGCCGAAGCGGCATCAGGCTCTCTACTCCTATGCCAACTCGGTGATGGAGCCGTGGGATGGTCCGGCGGCGCTGGCGATGTTCGATGGCCGCTGGGCGATTGCTGGCATGGACCGCAATGGCCTGCGCCCCATGCGCTATGCGCTGACCGACGACGGCCTGCTGGCGGTTGGCTCGGAAGCCGGCATGTGCTCGATCGATGACGAGGTGATCGTCTCGAAGGGCCGCGTGCCGCCCGGCGGCATGATCGCCGTCGATGTACGCGAAGGCAAATTCTACGAGCACAAGGCGCTGATCGACCGGCTTGCTGGCGCTCACCCATATGAGCAGTGGCTGTCGAACGTGGTGGAGCTGGAGCCGCTGATCGGCCCGGGGCCAGAGGCGCGCCTCTATAAGGAGAAGCAGGAGTTCCTGCGTCGCCAGCATGCGGCTGGCTTCACGATGGAAGATGTCGAGCTGATCCTCTCGCCGATGGCGGAGGACGGCAAGGAAGCCATTGGCTCGATGGGCGATGACAGCCCCCTCGCCGTTCTGTCGGACCATCACCGTCCGCTGTCGCACTTCTTCCGGCAGAATTTCGCGCAGGTGACCAACCCGCCGATCGATCCGCTGCGCGAAGAGCGGGTGATGAGCCTGCGGACACGCTTCAAGAACCTCGGCAACATCCTGGCGGAAGACGCGACGCAGACGAACGTGTTCGTGCTGGAAAGCCCCGTGCTGACCAACGGCATGTATGAGCGCATGCTTGAGACGATCGGCGAACAGGTCGCGCAGATCGACTGTACGTTCGAGGTTGATGCGGGTGGTTCGCCGGGAATTGCACTGCGCGATGCGATTGCGCGCATCCGCGAAGAGGCACGCGTGGCTGTCTCCTCAGGCCGTGGGCACATCATTCTGACGGACGAAGGCCAGAACGCGCAACGCGCTGGCATTCCGATGATCCTCGCGGCCGGAGCCGTTCACTCCTGGCTGGTGAATCATGGGCTGCGTACATTCTGCTCGATCACGGTGCGGTCGGCGGAGTGCATGGATACGCATTACTTCGCCGTTCTGGTGGGCGTGGGCGCGACATGCGTGAACGCCTACATGGCGCAGGAAACGCTGGCGGATCGCCACGCCAAAGGCCTGTTCGGCGACAAGCCGCTGGGCAAGATCGCGCTGAACTACAAGAAGGCGATCGAGGCGGGGCTGCTGAAAATCCTATCCAAGATGGGCATCTCGGTGATCGCGTCCTATCGCGGCGGCTATAACTTCGAGGCGCTCGGCCTGTCGCGCGCTCTGGTGGCTGACTACTTCCCCGGCATGACCAGCCGGATCTCCGGCATCGGTCTGGCTGGCCTGCAACGCAAGGCGATCGAGCTGCATGCGAAAGCATGGAACACACAGGTTGCCGTGCTGCCGATCGGCGGCTTCTATCGACTGCGCGCGAGCGGAGACACGCATGCGCTGTCGGGCGAGCTGATCCATGCGCTGCAACATGCGTGCGACACCAACTCGTACGCCGCTTTCCGCAAGTATTCGAAGATCGCGAATGCGCGGAAGAAAATGGTGCAGCTGCGCGACTTGCTCGACTTCAAGCCGCAGCCGAAGCCGGCCTCGCTGCATGACGTGCAGTCGGTGAACGAGATCCGCAAACGCTTCGTGACACCAGGCATGTCGCTGGGCGCGCTGGGGCCAGAGGCGCATGGGACGCTGAACATCGCCATGAACCGGATCGGCGCAAAATCGGTGAGCGGTGAAGGCGGCGAAGTGCGCGAGCGCTACAAGCCGATGCCGAATGGCGATAACGCCAACTCGATGATCAAGCAGGTGGCTTCGGGGCGCTTCGGCGTCACGGCTGAGTATCTGAACAACTGCAAGGAGCTTGAGATCAAGGTCGCGCAGGGCGCCAAGCCCGGCGAAGGTGGCCAGCTGCCCGGCTTCAAGGTGACCGAGTTCATCGCGCGCAATCGTTACGCAACGCCGGGCGTGATGCTGATCTCACCGCCGCCGCACCACGACATCTATTCGATCGAGGATCTGGCGCAGCTCATCTACGACCTGAAGCAGATCAACCCGGACTGCCGCGTCTGCGTGAAGCTCGTGTCGCGCTCCGGCGTTGGCACGATCGCGGCGGGCGTGGCGAAGGCGAAAGCAGACGTCATCCTCATCGCAGGCCATGTCGGCGGCACGGGCGCGTCTCCGCAGTCGTCGATCAAGTTCGCCGGCCTGCCGTGGGAGATCGGCCTTGCCGAAGCACATCACGTTCTGACGCTGAACAACCTGCGCGATCAGGTGACGCTGCGCACCGATGGCGGTCTACGCACGGGTCGCGACATCGTCATTGCGGCTATGCTGGGCGCTGAGGAGTACGGGATCGGCACAGCTTCGCTGCTGGCGATGGGCTGCATCATGGTGCGCCAGTGCCATTCCAACACCTGCCCTGTCGGCGTCTGCACGCAGGACGAGCGCCTGCGCGCGAAGTTCACCGGCACAGCGGACAAGGTCGTCAATCTGATGACCTTCATCGCCGAGGAAGTGCGCGAGATTCTCGCCGAGCTGGGCTTCACCCGCCTCGACGAAGTCATCGGCCGCACGGATCTGCTCGCGCAGGTTTCCCGCGGCTCCGCCATGCTGGACGACCTCGATCTGTCTCCTCTGCTGGTGCGCGCCGATCCGGAAGCGCGCGTCACCTACAAGCCGACGCTGCGCAACGGCGTGGCGCCAGCTCTCGATGAACAGATCCTGCGCGATGGCGCTCCGTTCTTCGAACGTGGCGAGAAGATGCAACTCGACTATCACGTCCGCAACGTGCAGCGCGCCATCGGCACGCGTGCATCGTCCCACATCGTGCGCAAGTACGGCATGGACGGCCTACCCGAGGATCGCCTGCGGGTGACACTCGAAGGCTCATGCGGCCAGTCGCTCGGCGCGTTCGGCGTGAAGGGCCTGACGCTCGAAGTCATCGGGGAAGCCAATGACTATGTCGGCAAGGGGCTTTCGGGCGCGACAATCATCATCAAACCGCCGTCGATCGCAAAGTACGTCGCGAAGAACAATACCATCATCGGCAACACAGTTCTTTACGGCGCCACCTCCGGCAAACTGTTCGCAGCAGGCCAGGCGGGCGAACGCTTTGCCGTGCGCAACTCCGGCGCAACCGTCGTGGTGGAAGGTTGCGGCTCCAACGGCTGCGAATACATGACAGGTGGCACGGCCGTGATCCTCGGCAATGTCGGCGAGAATTTCGGCGCCGGCATGACCGGCGGCATGGCGTTCCTCTACGATCCGCAGAAGCGCTTCGACACGATGGCCAATCCTGAGACAATCATCTGGCGCCCCGTCGTGACCGAACACTGGAGCCACGAGCTTCGCACGCTCATCGAAGAGCATGTCCGTCGCACCGGCTCGCTGCATGGCAAGACGATCCTGGACAACTGGGCGCTCGAACTGCCCAACTTCGTCCATATCGTCCCGAAGGAATCCCTCACCCGCCTGGCAGCGCCGCTGGAGCTGAAGGCGGCGGAGTAACCGCAGGAGCCGCCACACACGCAGCGCCATGCGAGCGGGCATAGGGAACGATCAACCGATCCATGTCCGCCACATATGCTGGCGGCAGTTCGGTCTTGATCTGGGCCCATGTGGGGGCGCCGCCCGGCGTGCAGATGACCTTGAAGAAGTCGTTCGCGGCGCCGACTTCGAAATTCCATTTGTCCACGAGACCATTCTGGGCACGATCCCAGACTTGGAATGTCGCCCAGGCATGTTCGCGCATGATGTAGAGAAAGCGCATCTGGTCCGCTTGATCGAGCGGTCGGCTCCGGCTCAAACCTGCCGTGAACACCTCGGCGGTGTCGTGGCTGGAATAAATTGACGCCCTGAAGGCCGACCATTGCGTCATCGTCGCGTTCGATTCATCGCGCGCCGCAACATCATTGCCTTCGCGCAGCTGGAGTCCGACGAAGACGAGCGACACGACGACGGCGATCGCGCTGACGATCTGCGAGATGAAGGCAAGATACTCCGCCCGGTCGCGGTGGAGAAACACCTTCTTCGCCATAGGCTCGGCTGGCGGTTCCACAGCTTCAGACATGACGTCCCCAGATCACCGCAGGTGGCGGGTCAGATGTTCACGCGCAACGAACTACTCGCTCTTTTCCTTCGACCAGGGCGACTTGATCGTATAGCCGCCTTCGGTCGCCGGATCGGGAACGCTCTGAACAGAGAAATTGCTTGCGCCCGGAATGTTGATGCCAGCGATCTGCTTGGGCGGAATGATCTGGAAGCCAAGCGCATTGAACAACGCGACGAAGCCGACGAACGACAGGATTGTCGTGAGAATGACCTGCGAGATCACGCGCGTGATCAGGCCCCTGAAGAAGAAGGCCGCTGTCAGGCCAGCAATGGCGCTTCCTCCGAGCCCGGCCATGCCGGCGAGCGCGGCGAGATCCAGATCCAGTCCCATCCGATGTCCTCCCATTCGGCAGTTCCCATCAGGGCCCGCCGGTCCGATAACAGGGCAAGACTAGTCCAAGCCGTGCGGGGAAGGAAACCTGCGAATGCCGACTTACCACGGGTCCTGCCATTGCGGCGCTGTCCGCTACACGGTCGAGGGGCCGATACTCGAGGCCTACACGTGTGATTGCAGCCTCTGCACGAAGAAAAACGCGCTAATGGCCAATGTCCGCGAAGACAAACTCAGGATCACGCAGGGCGAAGACAAGCTCGGCCTCTATCAATGGAATGCGCGGATCGCGAAACACTATTTTTGCACGCAATGCGGCATCTATCCCTTCCACAAGAAGCGCTCGATGCCGGACCATTATGGCGTGAACCTCAAGGCTCTCGACGATTTCGACTGGGCCTCCCTCCCGGTGCGGGCAGCCGAAGGCCGGGACATGCCGATCACTGACCCCAATGCGCGGCGGGATTGGCCTGGGCCGCGCACAAACACCTGACGCAGGAAAAACGTTGCCTAGCCGCTAGATCTTCACAGCGGGCAGCGCATGGAACGCAGCGCGCAGCGATGCAGCCCATGAGTCGCTGATCTGGCGGAACTCCTTGTGATCGGCCTCGATACGCTGGCTTTGCGCGCGGAACTCGTTCGCCGGAATGACGCACAGGTCGAGCGGCAGGCCGACCGACAGGTTCGAGCGCACCGTCGAGTCCATGCTGACCAGAGCGGCCTTCACTGCCTCTTCGATCGTCGTATCCGGGCGGATCACACGATCAAGGATTGGCTTGCCGTATTTGTGCTCGCCGATCTGCAGGTAAGGCGTGTCGTCGCCTGCTTCGATGAAGTTGCCGGCGGAGTAGATCAAGAACAGGCGAATTTCGCCGCCGCGCCGTTGGCCCGCCATGATGACAGTCGCGTCTGCAGCCGAACCTTGCGCTTCGATTTCGGCGCGGTCGCGCTTCTGCACTTCGCGCATCGCTTCGCCGACGAGTTGTGCGCCGCGATAGAGCGAGTCGCACGTCATCAGGCTTTCGATTTCAGGGTCGATGCGGCTCTGCCTGACAGCCTGCGTCAGGTGCGTCACCACGCCTTGCGTGATGCCAAGATTGCCGGCCGTCATAATCGCAACGACGCGCTCGCCCGGCTCTTCAAAGAGAAACATTTTCCGGAAGCGCGCGATGTTATCAACGCCCGCATTGGTGCGGGTGTCGGAAAGCAGCACGAGGCCAGCCTTGAGCTTGAGGCCAACGCAGTACGTCATATCCGTCCCAATTCCCCGCCGCCCGACGTTTCCCGAAGTCTTAGCCAGCTACTGTTGCGTCTGGCTCTGGACCCCGTCACCCTGATTCTGGGTCTGACTTTGTCCTGTCGACGTGCCAATGTCGACCGAGGCGCTAAGTCGCTCCTGGCGGCTTCCGAAAACATTACCCCGGATTGGAGCAGCATCCACCGCATCGAGGCCACAGCCGAGCCGAACGTAATGATCTGTGGGGCAAAGCCGGTTGGCGGCATCGAAACCAACCCAGCCAATGTCCTTCACCCAGGCTTCCGCCCACGCGTGTGTTTCGGCGAGTTTCGCGTCTGGCGCGAACAGGTAGCCGACGACATAGCGAGCCGGCACCTTGAGCGTACGCGCCGCGCTGATGAAGACGTGGGCATGATCCTGGCACACGCCCTGCCCCGCCTTCAGCGCCTGCGCAGCAGTTGTCGTGGATGTGGTTGTCGCCGGCTTGTATTCGATCGCGTCGGCCACCGCGTTAAACAGGCTGTGCATCTGCTCGAGCGGCGCGGCGTCGGCGATGGATGCCGCCAGCTTTTCGATCTTTTCATCAGCCTCAGTCAGCGGCGTCGGGCGGAGGAACACCTGCGGCCGAATGCCATCGCGCAAGCCGCGCACAACACCGGCCGTGTCATCGACCTCGACTTCGCCTTCGGCAAGGACGAGCACTTCCTCACCGACATTGCTCTTCGTCCAGATGGATTCCTTGTCGCCCGTCGCCGTGGTCATCAGGGCTGGAACGGCCTGTCCGTTGACGCTGACTTTCCAACTGAGCACGCGCTGGCTGGTGAAGCTGGGCGGATAAAGGCGCAGGCGAAGCGCGCAGCGATCCGCCGGCGGGTCATAGGCATAGGTCGTTGCGTGACGGACTGTGAGGCGCATGAGGACCTAGAAGTGATACGCTTTACTGATCTGGTGGGAAAGGCTGCGCGTTGTTCCGATAGCGTCGGAAATGAAATCGTGCAGACCGTTCTGGAATAGTTCCTCAATCTCGAGCTTGCCCAGCCGATCCACCATTTCAGCAGCTATCTGCTGCGGTTCGCTTCGCTCACCATAGAGCTCGCTCATGTCATCGAGGAAACGCTCGATGGCCTTGTAGCAATAGGAAACCGAACGCGGGAATGTGGAGTTCAGGATCAGGAAGTCGGCGATGCCCCAGGGGGTGTAGTCACCCTTGTAGACGTGGTGATAGGCGCGCAGAGCGGATGTCGCACGCAGCACGCTCGTCCACTGGTGATAATCGCGACCACCGCCGACAACGTCGGTCTCCGGCAGCAGGACGTAGTACTTCACATCGAGCAGACGGAGCGTCATGTCGGCGCGCTCGATCAGGCCACCCATGCGCAGGAAGTAGTAGCCGTCATTGCGCAGGAGCGAGATTTCGGATGCGCCGCGGAAAGCAGCCGTGCGGTTCTTCGTCCACTCCAGGAGTGACGGCAGGTTCTTCAGCGCCGTTTCGGCATCCATCTGCCCAAGCTGGCGCCAGCCATCATTGAGCGCTTCCCACATGTCCTGTGTCAGCGCCGTGCGGATGGCGCGGCCATTGGCGCGTGCCGATACGAGGCAGGAGCGGATCGAGGATGGATTGTCCGGGTCGAGCAGAAGACGCTGCACGACGGAGCCGGCGGTCAACTTCGATCCCTCGGCGATATCCGGCGCCGAACCAGAGGCCGCGGCAACGGAGCGCCACTCTTCCAGCTCGTTCGAGCCGGGAAGCATGGCCATGCGATAGCCCATCTCGATGAGGCGCGCGGTTGCGTCCGCGCGCTCCATGTAGCGGCCCATCCAGAACAGGTTTTCTGCGGTACGGCTCAGCATCGCATCAATCCGCCAGAATCCATGTGTCCTTGACCCCGCCGCCCTGCGACGAGTTCACGACCAGCGAGCCTTTCTTGAGCGCAACGCGCGTGAGCCCGCCAGGCGTCAGACGGACCTCCTTGCCGACGAGACAGTACGGACGGAAATCGACGTGGCGATCCTCGACGCCTGCATCGCCAAGGATCGGTGCAGTCGACAGATCGAGTGTCGGCTGAGCGATGAACTCGGACGGGTTTGCCTTGATCTTGGCGCGGAAGGCTTCGACTTCCTTCTTCGTCGCGTGCGGACCAATCAGCATGCCGTAACCGCCCGACCCGTGGACGCGCTTAACGACCAGGTCCTTCAGGTTCTCGATCACATACTTGCAGTCACCCGGTAGCGCGCAGCGCCATGTCTGGACGTTGTCGAGGATCGGCTTCTCGCCCAGATAGAATTTGATCATGTCCGGCACGAAGACATAGATCGCCTTGTCGTCCGCGACCCCTGCCCCCGGCGCAGAGCAGAGCGTCACGCCGCCCGAACGATAGACATCGAACAGACCTGGCACGCCAAGCAGCGAGTCCGCCTTGAATGCCAGCGGGTCGATGTAGGTGTCGTCGATACGGCGATAGATCACGTCCACCCGCTGTGGCCCACGCGTGGTGCGCATCCAGCAGAGCCCGTCATTGATGAACAGGTCCTGTGGCTCGACCAGCTCGATGCCCATCAGGTCGGCGAGGAAGGAATGTTCGTAATAAGCAGAGTTCAGCGAGCCCGGCGTCAGCAGCACGACGGTCGGATCATCGTCGCACTTGATCGGCGCGACTTCCTCCAGCGTCTTCTTCAGCATGCTCGGATAGCTATCGACGCTCTCGACGATCCCGGCATGGAACAGCTCGGGGAACATCCGCATCATGATCTCGCGGTTCTCGAGCATGTACGACACACCCGAGGGCGTGCGGCAATTGTCCTCGAGCACCTGGAAGTTGTCGCCATCGGTGCGGACGATATCCACGCCGACAATGTGGCTATAGACCCGTCCGGGCGGATCAACGCCCACCATGTCCGGCAGAAACGCCTCGTTCTGGTAGACCAGCTCCTCCGGAATGATCCCCGCCCGCAGAATCTCGCCGCGATGATAAACGTCATAGAGGAAAGCGTTCAGCGCCCGGCTACGCTGCTTGATACCCCGCGACAGCTTCCGCCACTCGCTGGCTCCGAACACGCGCGGGATCAGGTCGAACGGGATAAGCCGCTCTGGATCACCGCCCTCGCCATAAACGGCGAAGGTGATGCCAATCTTGCGGAATATCGCCTCGGCCTCGCTTTGGCGAAGCTTCAGCAAATCCACCCCTGCCGCGGTGATCCACTCAGCCACCTTCGCGTAGGGGCCCCGGACTGACCGGTCGTCTGCGAACATTTCGTTGTACATGCCGTCCCAGTCCTATCCGGACCCGGGCCCCTGTGAAGGCATACCCCCCGAGCCACCCCGGTAGCAGGCATTCCTGCCTAAAATTTGAGCACCGAAAGAGAGCGCTCAATCCCAAGAGCATGATAAATACCGACAAATGTCCATCGTCGAGGATCAACTAAAGGCAATTGCGCGCGAGGTAGGGTTTGATGTTGCCCGCATCGCCCGCGCGGATGCCGCTTGGGAAGCGGGCAGTCACCTGACTGAATTCGTGGCAGCCGGCCGCCATGGTGACATGGGCTGGATCGAGGAGACGCTTGCGCGCCGCAGCCACCCGACTGCCATGTGGCCTGCCGCGAAATCAGCTTTGGTTGTCGGCCTCAACTACGGTCCCGCCCACGATCCGCTGGAACCGCTCGCACGGCCCGAGCACGCGACAATCTCCGTCTATGCGCAGAACGTGGATTACCACGACCTGATGAAGCGACGTCTCAAACAGCTGGCCTCAGCCTTTGCGACGAAGACGGGTCACGACGTGAAGGTCTTCGTCGACACGGCCCCGCTGATGGAAAAGCCCCTCGCCCATCGATCCGGCATTGGATGGCAGGGCAAGCACACGAACCTCGTCAGTCGCGATCATGGCTCGTGGTTGTTCCTCGGCGTGATGCTCACCGATGCCGATCTGCAGCCCGACGATCCCGGCGACGACACATGCGGCTCATGCTCAGCCTGCGTCGACATCTGCCCGACGCAGGCCTTCCCCGCGCCATACCAGCTAGATGCGCGGCGTTGTATTTCCTATCTCACTATCGAAACGAAAACGCCGATCCCCCGCGAATTCCGCAAGGCGATCGGCAATCGCATCTATGGCTGCGACGACTGTCTGGCCATCTGCCCGTGGAACAAGTTCGCCAGCACCGCACGGGATGCGGCCTTTCACCCCAGGGCCGAACTGACGGCGCCTCTCCTCTCCGATCTGGCCGAGCTGGACGACATGGCTTTCCGCGAGGTTTTTGCAGGCTCTCCGATCAAGCGGATCGGCCGTGACCGGTTTATCCGGAATGTCATGATCTCCATCGGAAACGCCGTTCAAAAAACGGACAAGACGCGACTCGTCGAGTTGTGTATCCAGAAGTTGGACGATGCGTCGCCCCTGGTGCGTGGCGCTTCTGTCTGGGCTCTGGGGTCTCTGTCTCCGACAGCCTTTGAGGCTGAACGCCTGAGCCGACGCGACGTCGAATCCGATCCCGGTGTATGTGAGGAGTGGGATGCTGGACCAGCCTGACAATTCTGATCCAGACAACGGCTCCGCTTCACCGCGCGAAAAGTCATCGTCATCTTATTCGCCGTCCAGCTCGGACGCCAAACCGGCGCAGAGCCAGGGTGGCATGCTCGGCCGCTTCCGCGCTGGCATGACGGCGCAAGGCGATCCCTACACCAATGAAAAGCCGCTCTGGCGGGTGATCCTCGTCGGCTTCCTCAAATGGACGTCGATCGCTGTCGGCAGCTTCCTGATCCTCAGCCTACTGGCAGTCTTCACTATCGGCTGGACCGGTCCGGCGCCGACCTTCAACATGGCCGGCACCGCTATGCGCGGTGTCGAAGTCCGCTCGACCTGGGTCGATCTCAAGGACATCTCGCCCCACCTTGTGCGCGCTGTCATCGCGTCGGAAGACCAGAACTTCTGCACGCACAACGGCTTCGACATGAAGGAAATCCAGAAGGCGATGCAGGCCGCCGAAAATGGCGGCGACCTGCGCGGCGCATCGACCATCTCGCAGCAGACGGCCAAGAACGTCTTCCTGTGGAATGGTGGTGGATGGATGCGCAAAGGCGCAGAAGCCTACTTCACCGTGCTGGCGGAATGGATGTGGTCCAAACCGCGCATCATGGAGATCTATCTCAACGTCGCCGAATGGGGCGATGGCATCTATGGAGCCGAGCAAGCGGCGCAGGAACGCTTCGGCGTTTCAGCAAAAGACCTGACGCCTCGCCAGGCCGCCGCACTCGCTGCGGTTCTGCCGAGCCCCAACCGCTGGAAGATCGACGGCAATTACGCCACCGGCCGCCGCAATACGAAGATCCAGGCCCTGATGGGGATGGTTCGCCGCGACGGTCTCGACAAGTGCGTGGTCGGACCCTAGCGCGCTAGTTGCCGACGATACGTGTGCGCGACTCTGACGGTTTTTCGAGCTCGCTCGGATCATCCATGCCCGCTACGCGCATGGCCTCCCGTACATCGCCGCGCAGCACAAGCACGTCGATATCCTTCGGCGCGAGGCGCATGGCGGTTTCGACATCCTTCCAGGCGTCGGTGAGACGGTTCAGCTTCATCAAAACGTAGCCGCGCAGACGATAGGCCTCGGCATTGCCGGCGGAGCGCTGGATCGCTGCATCGAGATCAAAGCCGGCTTCCTGCCACTTGCTGAGGCGAAGGTTGGCGCGTGCGCGATCCTTATAGAGCTCGCCATCATCGGGGAGCAGCTTCAGCGCGTTGGTCAGCGTAACGATGGCCGCGTCCGGCATGTCCGCAAGCAGCCAGGCATTGCCAGACTGGGCGAGATAGATGCCGCGCTCTTCAAGGCTGCCGGCATCCGGCGCGTTCGCGAGCTCTTCGAGGCGGGCCGCGCCCTCGGCTTCCTGACCGAGCGCGATCAGCGCAAGCGCCGTGCAGTGGCGGGCGGCTGGACGGTTACCCTTCGCCATCCAGGTCAAACCGTCCTGATAGGCGACCTCGGCATCCTTATCGATCTGGTTGACGCACTGCTCCAAACGCTCCTGCTCGGTCTGCGCGAAGGCAGCCGGAGCGGTCGCCAGCAAGAACAGCGGGATCAGGAAAAGGCGCATAAACAGGTCCGTTCTCACGGCGCCGCTGGTCAGGCGCTTTTGGCAGGCCCATAAGCCCTACCGCATCAATACGGCAAGAACATGCTCCCAACGCAGCTCCTCGCATTCGGCTTCGGGTATGTCGCCACCGAACTCGCCCGGATTCTGAAGTCTGACGGTATCAAATCGGCCGGGACGGTCCGCAGCGCAGCGTCCGCCGCGCCCCTGTTGGCCGATGGCTTCGAGACCATGCTCTGGCCCGGAACCGACATTGCCCTGCCCGATGGCGCTGGCTGGCTGATCTCGGTTCCGCCTGATGAACATGGCTGTCCGGTGTTCCGCGCGTTCGGCGAACAGGCGTCGAGCGCAAACTGGATCGGCTATCTTTCAACCACGGGCGTCTATGGCGATCTCGGCGGCAGGTGGGCTTTTGAGGAAATGCCGCTTGCGCCCCTGAGCCGTGAAGCGACCAATCGCGTGCGCGGTGAAGCGCAGTGGCTGGATGTCGGTGCGCGTGTCTTCCGCCTGCCCGGCATCTACGGCCCCGGCCGCTCGCAGATCGAGCGCGTGCGCGAACCGAATGCGCGTCGCATCGTGAAGTCAGGTCAGGTTTTCTCCCGCGCCCACGTCAGCGACATAGCAAGCGCCCTGCATCTCGCGATGAAGGAGAACACTTCGGCGCGCATCTTCAACATCTGCGACGACGAACCTGCGCCAGCGGACGAAGTGCTGGCGTATGCAGCTGGCCTTCTCGGCATCACGCCGCCGCCTGCTGTTGCGATCGAGGACGCAGGCCTCTCGCCTGCCGCGCAGCGCTTCTATGCGGAGTGCAAGCGTGTCTCCAACGCCAAGGCGAAAGCCGCACTCGGCTGGCGTCCACAATTTCCCACTTATCGCGAAGGCCTGCGCGACTGCCTTCAGGCAGCCGCGTCGATCTGATCCGCCGTCGCCAGCACGGTTGCGATCATTCGCGCGATGTCCTGCGGGCGTGACAGGCGATGATCGCCATCCTTGACCAGCGACCAGACCACATCCTTCGAGCGCAGCTTATCAGCTAGGTCGAGGGAATGCGTCCATGGAACATCGGTATCGAGCCCGCCTTGCAGGATACGCACGGGAACATCCAGCGCGATTTCGTCGTCGAGTATGTTCCACTCGCGCCCCTCATTGATCAGCTCGCGCGTGATCGGATAGCCCGCGGCATCGTAAGGCGAGGGCCGCGTCCAGAAGCCGTCCTCCATGATCTGTCGCCTCTGGTTGTCATCAAACGACGCCCACATCAGCTTGTCGGTGAAGTCCGGCGCGGGGGCGAGGAGGACGAGCCCTTTCACTCTTTCCGGCTTGGCCAGCGCCGCCAACAGCGCCATCCATCCGCCCATGGAGGAGCCGACAACGACCTGCGGCCCTTCGGTGAGCTTCTCTAGCACCTCGAGCGCGTCCGAACGCCAGCGTCCGATTGTTCCGTCCGCGAACTTGCCCCCGCTTTCGCCATGACCGAGATAGTCGAAACGCACATAGCTGCGTCCCGCCTCCACGGCGGCCTGGTGCAGCACAGTCGCCTTCTCGCCCAGCATGTCGGAGTGGAACCCGCCCATCCACACGATGCCGGCCTTCCCGACCCGCCCCTGCGAGCGGCGGAAGGCGATCTTCGTGCTCCGATGATCGAGATATTCCGGTGTGTCTGTCGTCATTCACCGCTTTTGATCGGTTTGCGATGCCGTGAAAAGCGACTATCGGTCTCGCGAGCGCGGAAAAACGGGAGAATCGCGGGCGTTGTCGTTGTCGGGGCGGACAGTTTTGCAGGTTATCCCACACCTGTCCGCAGGCGGGGCCGAACGCACGACGATCGAGGTCGCCGAAGCCCTCAAGGCGGCGGGCGCCCGTGCGATCGTCGCCAGCGTGGGCGGCCGGCTTGAGGGCGAACTGACCCGCCCCGGCGGTGAACTGGTCAGGATCGACAACCTCGCGACCAAGAACCCGCTCGCCATCTACAGCAACGCGACCGTGCTCTCGAAAATCATATCGCAGTACAAGGTCGATCTCGTCCACGCCCGCTCGCGTGCGCCGGCATGGAGCGCCCTCTGGGCGGCTCGCCGGATGAAAAAGCCTTTCGTCACGACCTATCACGGCGTCTACAACGCCCGTTCGTCAGCCAAGCGTCTCTACAACTCCGTCATGGCCAGAGGTGACGCCGTCATCGCCAACTCGGACTATACCGCCACTCATGTCCGCCAGCAGCATCCGGATGCTGCCGATCGCGTCATCACCATCCACCGCGGCGTGGACATCAAGCGCTTCACCCCGGAGGCGGTCCTCCCACAGCGCCGCGCGGCCCTCGCCAAGGCGTGGCGGTTGCCGGAGGACGTCGCAGAGCGAAACGAAACCATCATTCTGCTGCCCGCCCGCATGACGGGCTGGAAAGGTCACCGCGAGGCGATTGCCGCCGCCGCCCGGCTGAAAACCCGCAAGACCCCTGCCTGGCGCATGATTTTCGCCGGAGACCCCCAAGGGCGCGACGCCTACATGAACGAACTCGCGCAGCTGATTGCACAGCACGGACTTGACGACAGGATCGCCATGGTAGGCCATTGTGACGACATGCCGGCAGCCTTTGCCCTTGCGGATATCGTCATTGCGCCCTCGAACGAGCCGGAGGCGTTCGGACGCGTTGCGGCCGAGGCTGGCGCGATGGCCGTGCCTGTTATTGGCTCAACAATTGGTGCGCAGGGCGAGATCATCGTTGATGGCCAGACCGGTTTCGTTGTGCCGCCGATGAACCCGCCTGCCCTCGCCGACGCGATCGGAAACCTGCTGGAACGTGGCCCTGAAGGCCACCGGCAGATGGGCGAGGCCGCACAGGCCCGTGTTCGGGAAAAGTTCACTACGGCAGCGCTTCAGGAAGCGACGCTGGCAGTCTATGAAAGGCTGATGGGTCGGCCTTCATGACGAGTTATGAATACACACCGCCCCCCAATCCTGGCGACACGCTCAAGCGCGTGCTCGTCATCAAGCTTGGGGCTATGGGCGATTTCATGCAGGCGCTGGGCGCCATGCGTGTGGTTCGCGCCACGCACCCATCCGCGCGCATCACCCTGCTGACCACGGAACCTTTCGAGGCGTTCGCCAAGGCCTGTCCCTATTTCGATATCGTCGAGGCCGACGGGCGCCCGAAGGATCTCAAAGGCCGGGCGGATCTTATCCGGCGCCTGCGTAATGCAGGCTACGACATGGTCTACGACTTCCAGAACAACGACCGCACCTCGCAGTATTTCATGGGTCTGACGGGCAAGAAGCCGCTGTGGTCGGGTCACGCCAAGGGCGCGTCGCACCAGCACATGAATGACAACCGGGGCGAAATGCACAATTTCGACCGGCTGGCGGAACAGCTTCTGCACGCTGGCCTTACCCCCAAGCCACCCGGCGATCCTACTGGCTGGGTTATCGGCCAGGACGTGCTGCCGTCAGTCGACTGGATTCGGCCAGCTTTCCGCGATCCACCGCGCTTCCAGCCGGCATTTTTCAGCCTCAACGGCCCCTACATGCTGCTGATCCCTGGATCATCGCCCGATCACCCGGAAAAGCGCTGGCCGGCGGACCGGTTTGCCAAGATCGCGACCTGGGTGGCGGATGCGGGGATTACCCCGGTCGTCGTCGGCACCAAGGCGGAAGGCGATATCGGAGCCCAGATCCAGAAGCTGGAACCTCGCGCCAAGAACATCGTCGGGCGCACCGACCTGTTCCAGCTTGCAACGCTGGCCGAGCGCGCGGCATTCGCGCTGGGCGGCGATACTGGCCCCATGCACCTGGCTGCGGCCGCGCGGACGCCTGGCGTCTGCCTGTTCGCGCAGGAGTGGACTGACGACATGGCGCGGGAACTCCGGACCGTCTGGAACCCGAAAACCCGCCTTGGCCGCGCGGCCCCGCGTGGCGGCGCGATGATGGTCCTGCACGCAGCCGCCCTTGAAGGGATCAGCGTCGACGACGTCAAACGAGCGGCCCTTGGATTGGGCGTCCTGCCACCCAACATAACGCCTCCGGCTCCTGTCCAGATCGCCAGCGAAACACCGGCATCTGAGCCCCTTTCCGAGCCCGCCCAAACGACCGAATCGAGCCCGGAAGTGACCGAAGGCTCCGATTCTTGAATATTTCCACGAGTTCAGGCATAAGCCCGCTCGTAAGCCACCAGGGAGAACTACCATCGCGCAGCGTCCGCAGCAGGCCCAATCGCCCAAGAAGGAAGGCCCGCAGATCAACGAGGATATCCGCGCACCGCGCGTCCTTCTGATCGACGAAAAAGGCGAGAAGCAAGGCGAGATGCCGCTCGAGGCCGCTCTCGAGGCAGCCAAGGAAGTCAGCCTCGACCTCGTCATGGTCGCTCCTGACAACGACCCGCCGGTCGTGAAGATAGCTGACTACGGCAAGCAGCGCTTTGCCGAGCAGAAGAAGAAAGCCGAAGCTCGCAAGAAGCAGAAGTCTGCTGACCTCAAAGAGATCAAGCTCCGTCCGAACATCGACAAGCACGATTACGAAGTGAAGGGTCGCTCGATCCGCCGCTTCTTCGAAGAAGGCGACAAGGTGAAAATCACCATGCGCTTCCGTGGTCGCGAGATGGCTCACCAACACCTCGGCATGGAACTGCTGACCAAGGTGAAGGCGGAATTCGCAGACGTTGCGAAGGTCGAGTCCGAGCCGAGACTCGAAGGCCGTCAGATGGTGATGGTCCTGTCGCCGCGGTAGTCCAACCGACACATAGCGTCCCACTTTGAAAGGGCCGGAACGATGATCAGGATTTTGTCCGCACTCGTCGTTCCGGCCTTTTTGCTTGCCGGCTGTGGCGAGCCGGCCAAAACCGATGCCGCGCCTGAGATTGCATCTGCACCAGTGGCAACGCCGATCGAACCGCCATCGGCCCAGACCTTCGAAGATGTCATCGCAACGTTCGATGCAGCCACGCAGCACCTGATTTGGGTGCTGCCGCCCGGCATCGTGGCCAGCGGACCTTTTGGCGCACGCATTATCGTCAATGCAGATGCAAAGACCGAATACGAAACCGTCATCCCGCTGACAGGTGAAAAGCCTGCGGCTGGCTCGCGACCCGAATATCCCGCCGGCGCCGAAGTGCTGCGGTTATCGACAGATGCAACCTATCCGCAGCGTCTCGAGGAAATTCGTGCGGCCATGAAAAGCATCACGGACAAGCTTGGGCCGGGCCATGGCGAGCTCATCATCACCAGCGATTTCAAGATGGAAATCGCCGACACCTACCGCGAAGAATACTGCACCAAACGCAAGCTTCCACCGACCACAATCTACCTGGAACAAGGCACGCCCTCGACCCTGCAGAAGCTTCCGACAGGCGGCGGCGAAGCTGTTTTGCAATCCACAATTCTCGCATCGTGCGCCACCCCGCCGACCTGACCGAGCGGCAACCGGGTTTCATTGCAGGGAAGACACAGAGTAACTGACGGTTCACTTGAAGCCCGTGCAGTCTGCTCTACTCTTCACGGCATGAAAAACACATTCCTCGCAGTTGTCGCCGGGATCACGCTGATGGCGTGCTCACCGGCGACTGAACCCACCCCCGCAACCCCCGTCGAGCCAGCAGCAGCCGCGCCTGTTGAGCCAGCGCCGCCTCCGGCCGCAACGCCGACCGACCCGGCCATGGCCGATACCTGCAACATGGCGCAGTACACTGCGCTGATCGGCAAACCAGCGACTGACGCTGGCGTGCCGGCGGCTGGTGCGTCTGTACGCATCATCAAGCCAGGCGATCAGGTGACCATGGACTTCTCGGAAACCCGCCTGAACATTGATGTCGATGCTGCTGGCGTCATCACCGGCCTGCGCTGCGGTTGATCCGTACGTTCTCGTGAATATCGATGCGCCCGTGACGCCTTGCGTCGCGGGCGTATTTCTTCAAGGCGTCCATCATGAAACACGTTCTTGCCCTGATCGCCCTCGCCGCAATGGCTGCCTGCACCACGACGCCGGAAGGGACATCGCCGATGGGGGCGTCCGAGACAGTCGTAATGCCGCCGGAACAAGCTGATGCTTGCAGAGCGTCGGCGTACCAGACCCTCGTGGGCAAGCCCGCGACCGACCCCGCTGTACCGCCAGCCGACAAGCTGGTGCGTCACATCCACCCCGACTCGATCGTGACGATGGATTACGTGTTCAAACGCCTGAACATCGAGATCGACACGAAGGACATCATCACCGGCATCCGCTGCGGCTAGTCCGTTTGCCCGCACGACGGGACTGCGATAAGGCGGTCACCTCGCGCGGAGGACTGTTTCAGCTCATGGGGAATCGCAGGTGACGCGGCAATTCCTCGTCTTCGCGGACAAGATGTTCGCGCCGTCCGAAGGCTTCATCCAGAACGCCTACAAATCCTTCAACCGCCTCCTGCCCGTGTTTGTCGGCAGCGAACTGCGCCAACAGCCACCCTCAGGCCTGAAAGCGATCGAACTCGCGAAACTGCACGGGCCGCTCGGCGAAACCGGCTTCAAGCAATTCGGCCTGATCTCTCAAAGGCTGAAAGACACGCTGGCGGCTGAAAAGCCCGCCCTCATTCACGCCCATTTCGGCAAGGCCGCCGCCTACGCCCTGCCGCTTGCGCGCGCGATGAACCTGCCGCTGGTGGTCACCTATCATGGCGGAGACGCCACCAAGCACGCCAATACCCGCAACAGCTTCACGCGCGTCTACAACCGCCGCCGCTCAACGCTCTGGCGCGAAGCCACGTTGATCCTTCCCGTGTCGGATTTCATCAGGGGCGAGCTCGCCAAGGCGGGCTGTCCGGCGAGCAAGATGACCGTGCATTACAACGGCGTTGATCCCTCGCGCTTTGCGCCCGGCGAAAAGAGCAAGCTGATCCTGTTCGCTGGCCGCTGGGTCGAAAAGAAGGGCGTCGATACGCTCGTAGCAGCACTCGCTCGCCTGGGTCCGAAGCTCGATGGCTGGCGCGTGCGCATGGTCGGCGACGGCCCGCTGAAAACCGAACTCGCCGCCAAACTGCAGGCCACCGGAGTGAATATCGAGCTCCCCGGCTGGATACCGGCCGCTGACATGCCCAAACACTTCGCCGAAGCCATGATCCACTGTGTCCCCTCCCGCCGCGCGGCAACTGGCGATGCAGAGGGCCTGCCCATGGTGTGCATCGAGGCCATGCTGTCCGGCTGCGCCGTTGCCGCCACACGCCACGCCGGCATCCCTGAATGCGTGAAAGACGGTCAGACTGGCTTGCTGAGCCTGGAAGGTGACGCTGAAGCCTTCGCAGCCTCGCTCGAGAAGCTGGTCGCCAATCCCGATGCAACCAGAGCCATGGGCCTAGCCGGCCGTAACGTTGCCCTGCGGGACTTCAACCTCGACATTCAGTCTAGACGCCTCGAGGATCTCTTGCTCGGCGTCGCATAGCCCGCCTAGACTCGGCCTCATGATGAAACCGCGCGCCCTCGCCTTTGCCGCCGTTCTGGCTTTCACTGCCGCCTGCACAGCCACGCAGCCAGTGACGCCAGAGCCCGTGATCTCTGTCGACGAGCGCGACGCCTGTTTCGCAAAGGCGCTGGCTGACCTCATCGGCAAGCCGCTGACCAATTCCTCAGTCCCGCCTGCCTCCCACCGTGTCCGTCACATTCGCCCCGGGGACGCCGTAACCGAGGACTTCCGCATCGAACGGCTGAACATATACGTCACCAGCACGGACATCATCGAGAAGATCAATTGCGGCTAACCCGTTGAGTCTGACCGGGCCGCCTTGCTTTTCGGCCCTTTCTGCGTATAAACCCCCGCTTCAACAGGACCGGACAGGCTAATGGCATGCCTCCCGGGACTTATTTCAGGCGTCGCGCCGTTGATTTCGCTTGTTTTTCTGGCGGAATTTCCGGGTCGGACTGTCGCCAACAGGAGACCGAAATGCCGAAGATGAAGACCAAACAGGCCGCTGCAAAGCGGTTCACCATGACCGCGTCTGGTAAGCTCAAGCGCGGCGTCGCTGGTAAGCGCCACCGCCTGATCAGCCACAACTCGAAGTACATCCGCACCAACCGCGGCACCGTCGTGGTTGCCGAAGTGGATACCCCCCGCGTTGTGAAGAAGTTCCTGCCCTACGGCGTCAAGTAAGACCCGCTAGCGCATCCCCTGATCAGATAACTGGAGTTTTCCCATGCCCCGCGCCCGCGGCCGAGTTCCGGCCCACGCCCGTCACCGCAAGGTCATCAAAGCCGCCAAAGGCTTCTACGGCCGTCGCAAGAATACCTTCCGCACAGCCCAGGCTGCCGTCGTCAAAGCCGGCGTCAACGCCTACAAAGGCCGTAAGCAGAAGAAGCGCA
>DAINAT010000037.1:0-26167 GCA_036733305.1 Hyphomonadaceae bacterium | reverse complement strand
GCGGCGTGGTCGCGGGGAAGCCCCAGTCGCCGTATTTGGGCGAGACGCTGACGAGGACTTCGCCGGGCGTGTAGTCGACGAGGACACGGCGGTGCTTGGCGCCGTCCTGCACGGAGCTGTCGTAGCGCAGCGGTTGGAGGCCGCGCGGGGTGACGATGCCGGTCGAGACCATGGCGGCCGAGCTATCGACGAACCAGTCGACGAAGCCTTCGGCCCGGCTGTTCATGGCGATGCGGTAGCGGGAACCGGAAATGTCGGCGGTGAGGGAGGCGGAAGCCGTGCGGTGGCGGCCCATCCAGGGGACGGGCGTAATGGCTTCGTACTCGGCTTCGACCCGGATCGAGCCGACCGAGGCGATGGTGGCGAGGGCGTTCTGTCCCGCCATGGGTGCGAACAAAAGGCCCCCGGCTATGGCGGCAACAGTCAAAATAGGCATCTAACAGCTCCGCGGCGGACCTTTTGCCCGCCGGCTTCCCCAAACCTTACTTTAAGAGGGTCTTAGACCCGGCAAAGTGGGCAATTTCCCGGCAGGCTGGCGTTCGGGCCGCGACCCATTGTGGAACTTGACAGGGGCGGGCTGCCTGACTATCCACCCCGCTCGCTTTCAGCGCACGGCTGGCAAATCCCCGTTTGGCGGGTTTTTCGGGTTGTGCAGACGTCTCAGGAAGGGTGGGCCATGTCCCGCGTTTGTGAACTTACTGGCAAAAAGCCGATGGTCGGCCACACGGTCAGCCACTCCAACATCAAGACCAAACGGCGTTATCTGCCGAACCTGGTGAACGTGACCGTTCACTCGGAAGCTCTTGGTGAGTCGTACTCGGCCCGCGTGTCGGCTGCTGCCCTGCGCACCATCGACAAGCGCGGCGGCCTCGACGGCTTCCTCGCCAAGGCGAAGGACGACACGCTGTCGGCCAAGATGCTGAAGATCAAAAAGAACATCGCGAAGAAAGCTGCTGAAGCAGCCGCTTAACTAGCGCTTTTCCTTCGTTGGAATGATTGTAACCTCTCGCCGCAAGGCGAGGGGTTTTTCATGCGCGTGATGATGGCGGCTGTGGCCGCACTGGTCCTGGCGGGTTGCAACCAGCAGGTGGCTGATGCGCCTGATCTGATCCTGCATGGCGGCACGATCTATACAGGGCTCGACAATCTGCCGCCGGTTGAAGCGGTGAGCGTGAAAGCCGGGCGCATTGTTGCGACGGGGACATCCGCGGATCTTCTCAAGACAGCCGGGACCGCGACCGAGAAGGTCGATCTGGCGGGTACGTTCCTCTATCCGGGTTTCACGGATGCGCACGCGCACCTCTATGGCATTGGCGAGCGTGAGACGTCGCTGGACCTCGACGAGGTGAAGTCGATTGCCGAGCTGGTGAGCGTGGTCGGCGAGGCGGCGAAGGCGTTGCCGGCGGGGCAGGTGCTGATCGGGGGCGGATGGATCGAGACGCATTATCCCGAAGGGCGCTTCCCGACGCGGCAGGATCTGGATGCCGTGGTGAGCGATCGGCCGGTGGTGCTGCAGCGTGCGGATGGTCACGCGCTGGTGGCGAACACGGCTGCGCTGAAGGCGGCGGGGATCGATGGCAAGCCGAAGAGCCAGCCGCAGGGTGGGCGTATCGAGGTGGATGCTGCGGGCCTGCCGACGGGGATGCTGATCGACAACGCGATGGGTGCGTTGGCCGTGCTGGCGACGGCGCCGAGCGAGGCGCAGATCGATGCGACGTACGAGAAGGGTGCAGCGCGCGAGCTGAGCCTGGGCTGGACGGGCGTGCATTCGATGTCTGTGCCGGCTTCGCACATCGCGCGGATCAATACGCTGTCGGATGGCGGCAAGCTGAACCTGCGCATCTACAACGCGATCGATGGGGCGGATTTCGACAAGGGCGTGTTCGGCGAGACGGCCGACAAGATGGTGATCACCAAGGCGGTGAAGCTGTACATGGATGGCGCGCTGGGTTCGCGCGGGGCGCTGCTGGTCGAGCCGTATTCGGATCGTCCGGATACGTCGGGGCTGATGATGGCGCAGGAAGAGCCGACGCTGGCTCTGATGAAGAAGGCCTACGACCAGAACATCCAGGTCTGCTTCCACGCCATTGGCGACAAGGGCAATGAGCTGGTGCTCGACTGGATGCAGAAGACGCTTGATGGCGCGGCTGACAAGGCGACTGCGGACAAGCGTTGGCGCATCGAGCATGCGCAGATCCTGCGGCTGGAGGACATTGTGCGCTTCCACCAGATGAAGGTGATCCCGTCGATGCAGCCAAGCCATGCGATCGGCGATCTGTACTTCGCGGAGTCGCGCATCGGGCCGCGGCGCTTGCTGGGCGGGTATGCGTGGCGGTCGCTGATTGATGCGGGGGCGATCATCGCTGGCGGATCGGACGCGCCGGTGGAACAGGGCGATCCACGGATCGAGTTCTATGCGGCGGTGGTGCGCAAGGATCTGCAGGGCAAGTCTGGCCCGAACTGGCATCCCGAGCAGGCGGCGACGCGTGAGGAAGCGCTGAAGATGTTCACCATC
The DNA here is from genome assembly GCA_036733305.1 of Hyphomonadaceae bacterium. Classification (GTDB taxonomy): domain Bacteria; phylum Pseudomonadota; class Alphaproteobacteria; order Caulobacterales; family Hyphomonadaceae; genus UBA7672. Next base: position 23,652 of record DAINAT010000037.1, on the reverse strand, counting down.
TGGCCGGCCTATGCCTCGTTCCGGGAAGCTGACCTTGGCACGATCGAGCGCGGCAAGCTGGCGGACTTTACCGGCTTCACCGGCGACATCATGCAGGTGCCTGACGAGGAGATCCTGAAGGTCGAGCCGGCGATCACGGTGGTGAACGGCAAGGTCGTGTGGAAGCGGCCCACACCAGCTGCATAGAGCCGGCTGCGCCGGCGACCTGATCCTGACCGGGTGCGCCGTTCCTGACCGGACGGCGATTAGTTCAGGCGTTTTCCCGGGATGACGTCGACGGGTTCTGTGAAGCAGCGGCCCCGTAGCAGGACAAAGTCGCTCGGGAAGTCGACGTCGGTGAAAATGATGCGGATGCGGCCCCAGTTGTGGGTCATGCGGCCTTCGCCATCGGTGATGGGGAACGGGCAGATGAGCGTGTCGCCGGCATCATCGTCGTGGCTGATATCGGGTTCGGACCAGTAGCCATCGAGCGGACCATTGCCGCCGAACTCGCCGGAGAGGCCGTCGATATAGAGGCGGCCGATATTGTCGCCGTATTCGAGCGGGTACTGGAAGACGCCGAAGCGACCATCTTCGCGGACGAACTCGGTGCGTCCGAGTGGCGTGTCCCAGGCGAGGTTGGCTTGCTGGGGTGTTTGCGCCTGCGCGGTGGTGCAGGCGGCGAGGATCAGCGTGGCGGTGAGGAGCGTGCGCATGTGAGGAGTAGGCGCGCGTTGGAGGCGGGCGCCAAGTGGGTGCGCGCAGTTTGTAAGCGTGTCCCTGTGGTTCGAGATGGCGCGCACGCCTACTCGGCACGTCTCGTCGGGATGAGGTCTACAGGAGCGATGCGTAGGGTGCATCTTGATGCACCGTGCCGGATGCGGACGCCGGCGGTGCATTTCCGCTTCGCTTCAATGCACCCTACGGATTTGGCGATATCCTCAGAATCTCGCCGTCAGCGTGGTCGGTGATGACATAGAGGTTGCCGTCCGGGCCCTGGCGGACGTCGCGGATGCGGCGGCACATGTCGCGCAGCAGTTTCTCTTCGCCCACAACGCGGCCGTCCGCTGAGAGTTCGAGGCGGACGAGCTGCATGCCGGAGAGGCCGCCAGCGAAGATGGAGTTCTTCCACTTTGGCAGCGTGTCGCCCGTGTAGAACGTCATGCCCGAGAACGCGACCGAGGGTGTCCAGAAATAGACGGGTTGTTCGAGGCCGGCTTTCTGCGTGAGGCCGCCATTGAGCGGCGTGCCGTCATTGTCGCGGCCATAGGAGATCAGCGGGAAGCCGTAATTCTTGCCCGGCTTGATGAGGTTGAGTTCGTCGCCTCCGCGCGGTTCGTTCTCGATGATCCAGAGATCGCCTGTCTGCGGATGGATGGCCATGCTTTGCGGGTCGCGCACACCGAGCGCATAGATCGATGGATCGGCCGTGGGGTTCGGCACGAACGGATTGTCGCCGCGCGGCGTGCCGTTGGTGTTGATGTGCAGCACCTTGCCGGCGCCGCTCGAGAGCGACTGGGCAAGCACGTACGGGGTCATGATGTCAGCGGTGATGACGAAGAGCGAGCCGTCCTTGTCCTGCACGATGCGGCGCGGGATCGGGCCCTGCTTCAGGACAGTGTAGTCGGTGATGCTTTTCTCATCGTCCGAGAGTTTGGCGCTGGCGACATAGCCGGTGTTCGCGACGCCGCCGGGCGACGTGGTGACGTAGGCAAAATAGATCGTGCGGTTCAATGCGAAGTCACGGTCGAGGATGACGTCGTGCATGCCGAACAGCGGCACGGTGTTATGGATGGTCGGCGTGCCCGTGATGGGATCGGAGATCTTGCCGTCTGGCGTGACGGTGCGTAGGCCTTCCTTGCGGATGGTCACCAGGTAGTTCCCCGAGGGCAGGAAGGCGAGCGCCCACGGATTGACGAGGCCTTTGGTGACTGTCTCGACCTTGAATTTCTGGTCGGTGGTGACGCGGTGCGCGCGGGTCTGGTCGGGCAGCAGAGGCGTGGGGCGGTAGTCGTCGCCGGCGTTGCGGGGGACGCCGCACTTCTCGAGGCTGAGCTGGTCTTCCTCATAGACCTTGGCAAGTTGTTCGGGCGTCGGCTTGGGCGGCGCGATCTGGGCGGCTGCCGGCAGCATCGCCGCGCTGATCAATCCAACAGCGAGCAGGGTCTTGAGCGGTTTCATCGTGGCGTTTCCCGACAGTGTTGTGCACGAAACATGCGCATCACTTGTGCGCGTAAGCAACCGGGCCGGTTGGCGTGCTTTTGATACACGTCCCACGAGAATTCCCTGCGACCCGGCACACACTTCCCCAGCGCACACTTCAATGTGGCGCGATGCGGGACTACAAGCAAAGGCGAAGTGCATATCCCGCGTTCCTGAACGTGATGGGGCATGGGCTGCGGGAGAGGTTGGGCGTGAGCGACAGCGCGGGCGAAACTGAAAAACCCGTATTGAGCGAAGCCGAGGCGGACGCCGCCTACGACAAGTTTGTCATGGATAATCTCAAGCGCAATTATGCCGGGCACTATGTGCACGGCATGCTGGGCATGACCGGGTTCCGGTTGGTGAACACGCCGACCTTCGTGCCGGCCTATCTGCATTCGATCTCGGGTTCGGATTTCTGGGTGGGGATCGGGACGAGCCTGCAGCAGCTGGGCGGGATCGTGTCGCCGATTATTGGCGCGCAGCAGATCGAGCATCGCAAGAAGATCCTGCCGGTGTCGGTGATGCTGGGCCTGTTGATGCGGGCGCAGATATTGGGTCTGGCTATTTCGGGCTGGTTCCTGGGCGGGTGGCCGGCGCTGGCGTTTGCGCTGGTGTTCCTGTTCCTGCTCGGCGTGTTTCAGGGGCCGCAGCGTGTGGCGTTCCAGTTGTTGCTGGCGAAGGTGATTCCGATCCGGTTGCGCGGGCGATTGCAGGCGTGGCGCAACCTGACGGGTGGATTGATTGCGGCGTTGCTGTCGTACTTCGCGGGCTCGTGGCTGGTGGCGAACCATGTCTGGGGCAATGGCTATGCGACGACGTTCTTCCTGGCGTTCGTGTTGACGAGTCTGGGCTTGAGTGCGTTGCAGATGCTGATGCGCGAGCCTGAGCCGGCGAGCGTGCGGGAGCGGAAATCCCTGCGCGAGCGGATGAAGGATTTTCCGTCGCTGATCCGCGAGGATGCGGGCTTTGCGTGGTTCATGGTGGCGCGCTCGCTGGCGATGGGATCGCGCATCGGGCAGCCGTTCTTCTTCCTGTACGCGGCTTATGTGCTGGGCATTTCGGCGGAGGCGAACCCGGAAGCGTTCGGCACGACGCTGGCGATCATATCGCTGGCGTATATGGGTGCGGACACAGTCACCAACCTGATCTGGGGCTATCTGTCGGATCGGCAGGGGTTCCGGTCGACCTTCGTGATCTCGCTGGCGATCAACATTGTTGGGGTGGCAGCGCTGATGATGTCGCATTCGATCGCCACGTTTGCGATTGCGTTCTTCATGATCGGCGCGGCGCAGTCCGGCTACATGATGTCGACCAGCAATATCGTGCTGGAGTACGGGCATCGTCACGACGTGCCGATGCGCATGGCGCTGTCGAATACGGCGGAGGGCGCGATGGGGGCGCTGGCGCCGTTGCTGGGGGCGGGGCTGGTGGTGTGGCTGGGGTATGAGGCCAGCTTCTATGCAACGATCGTCACGATGGTGGCGGCGCTGATCGTGTTGGTGTGGAAGGTGGATGAGCCGAGGCGCAGGCGGCTGGCCAAGCTTGGGGCTGGCGGGCTCGGGCCTGACGGGCTGGGATCTGACGGCCTGGGATCTGACGGGAAGTAGTCAGGTCTCGTCTTTGCGCGTGGACTCGCTGATGCGCCTGTCCGCCATTTCGAGAAGTTGGGTGAGTTCGTCCGGCGTCTCGCCCGCGTTTTGCGCGAACTCGTTCTGCAGGGGGCGCCCGAAGGATCGAGCCCACCACAGCACACGTCTCGTCGAGGGATCTGGCGTCGCAGTCATCACGGTCTAGCTCTCCAGCGAACTAGACGTATGAGCGAATTGGATGTTCCGCGCCGAGAACAGCGTTTGTGTTAACTCCGAAACGCATGGGGCTAAGACGTATTTCCAAATGGAAAAGGGCGGGCCCTTGCGGACCCGCCCTTCATCTTTCAGCAACCGGACTGGCGGTTGCAGGCGTCGTTTCGCGACTACTTGATCTTCGCGAGTTCGACGTCGAGTTCTTTGACTTTCTCTTCCGGGAAGTATTCCGGAGCCATGCCTTTGACGTCTTCGATCGTCATTTCGCGGGCTTGCTCGAGTTGCGGCGAAGCAGCGACTTCCGGCATCACTTTCGCGAAGACGGCTTTGGCTTCGGCGTTGTCCAGGAGCTGACCGATGGTCGAGGTCTTGGTCGAGAATTTGGGGGCGTCCTGCGCGAGGGCGACAGGCGAGAGGGCCATTGCGAAGGCTGCGGCCGCGACAAGTTTACGGATCATAGTGGTAGCTCCCTTGCGGCCGTGAGTTCGCCTCCAGCCAGATAGTGTCTAGCTACACCAGCGATTGGAAACCGTCGAGTATCCAACGCAGTTGGAGCGATGAGGAATTGGTTATCTATCGCCGATAGGTGTGGATGGATCAGCCGTTCTGTTTGAACGCCGAGCCACGGCCATCCTTCTTGCGGGCTTCCATGTCGGCCAGCAGGACGTTGATCCGTCCGATCAGCTTGTCGATGCTGCCGCCATTACGGTTGAGGTAGCTCTCGAACTGGGCCTGCTGTTCCTGGGCGAGCCAGAGGACGGAGCCGCCGAGGTCGATACCCACATCACGCACGCGGTAGGACTGACCGTCCTGGCTTTTCAGGACGTCCCAGAAGACCTTGGTGTCCTTGCCGGTCTGCGAGCTCTTGATCAGCGTCGCCACGGTGGAACGGCGATCGTCCTCGTCCTTCGAGCCGGTCACGCGCAGCGCTTCGCCGCGGAACTGGTCGAAGTGAACCTCGTAGGTCTCCATCGCGTAGACTTCGAAGGTCTTGTAGTACTTGTCGAAATCCGCCTGGCTGATCGAGCGGGCGTTCACGCCGAGCACGCGGCGCGCGATCGTCGGCATGTGCGCGAACTTGTTCATGTAGTCGGAGAATTTCGACTCGCGTTGCGCGTCGGTCAGCGACTTGTCGGCAAGCACCTTGAGCACGGTGTTTGCGTTCGCTTGCACGTAAGCTTCCGATTGCTTGTCGGCGAAGGCCGGAGCGGCGGTCGCGGCAAGGACTACGGCGGCAGCGAGGGAGCGCATGCCCAGCTTTCTGAATATTTTCATTGAAGCCTCCACGTTCTAATCCCGATCAGAAGTCTAGTTCGCTTTCGGGCAGTTTTTCGGTTTCATTCGGTTGAATAGGCGCGTTTGCAATGTCCTGAGCCCTTGTCCGGTCATAGAAACGCCTGACTGTCGTATAGGGGTCGATCTGGTTGCGGACTTCGTTGATTGCCTCGATCGCGCCGGCGCGTCCGTTGATGCCGCCCAGTACCCCGATGCCCATCCGAATTTCGTCGTCGCTTTCGAATTCCGGATAGTTCAGCGGGTTGAGCGCCACGTCGCCGCCCATGCCGAAGATGTCGCGCGGGTTGGTCGGGCCGAGGAAGGGCAGGACGATGTAGGGGCCGCCTTGCACGCCCCACTTGCCGAGCGTCTGGCCGAAGTCTTCCTTCGTGCGCTGCATGCCCATGGCGGAGGCGGGGTCGAAGATGCCGCCGATGCCGACCGTTGTGTTGATGACGAAGCGGCCGAACGTGGCTCCGGCGTCCGGGATCTGGCCCTGCAGGACGTGGTTCACAAAGGTCAGCGGCTCGTTGAGGTTGTCGCCGAAATTGCCGACGCCTTCACGGATCGGCTCGTTGGTGACGGCGCGATAGCCCTTTGCGACGGGCTCAAGCACGGCGCGGTCGAGGCCATCGTTGAAGGCGAACATCTGCCGGTTGAAGTCTTCGTACGGATCTTCCGGGTTCGGCCCCGCGGTGAGGCAACCCGAGAGTGACAAGGCTGCCAGGACTGAGGCAGCGCCCGTCAGTGAAACTGATCTAATGGTCATCGTTGGAGCGCTCTCAGCGTGTCGGGGCTCGATATGTGGATGGCTTACGCCTAGGTCAACGGCTGTTGACTTTGGATAACCCTGAAAACGTAAACCGGGGATTTTCCGCGACCAGGGTGTGTCTCCCGTGCACCTTGAAAATCATATAACGATATGCTTATACGTTTATATGGAATCTGCAGCGCTGTCCGTTCTGGTCCAGCAGCTTCGCGCCGCCGGTGAGGTAACGCGAGCCAGGATTCTCGCGCTTCTGGCCCATGGCGAACTATCTGTGGGCGAACTTGCCCAAGTGCTCAATCAGAGCCAGCCCCGCCTGTCGAGACATTTGAAGTTCCTGACCGGGGCAGGTTTGGTCGAGCGGCTGCCGGAAGGGGCTTGGGTTTTCTATCGCCTGCCGGTTGAAGGCCGGGCGCGGGCGCTGGTGGATACGCTGAATGCGGCGATAGACCCGGAAGATGCAGACATTCGCCGCGACCGGGTGCGGCTGGGCGAAGTGAAAGCCGAGCGGGCGGGGGCGGCGGACGAGTACTTCTCCCGCGTGGCGGACGACTGGGATAAATTGCGGGCGCTGCATTATTCGGAAGCCGACATCGAGAAAGCTGTGTTGGCGGCGGCGGGCGCTGGTCCGTTTGATCTGGTGGTCGATTTCGGGACCGGCACGGGGCGGATGCTCGCGCTGTTCGCGGCGAAGGCGCGGCGTGTGGAGGGCATCGACCTCTCGCACCAGATGTTGACCGTGGCCCGCTCCAAGTTGCAGGAAGCCGGCGTGGGCAATGCGTCGGTGCGCCATGGCGATGCGACGGCGGCGCCGTATCCAGACGATTGCGCGAGCCTGGTGATCATCCATCAGGTGCTGCACTTCCTTGATGATCCGGCGCGGGCGCTGAATGAAGCGGCGCGCGTGCTGAAGCCGGGCGGCAAGCTGGTGGTGGTCGACTTTGCGCCGCACACGCTTGAGCACTTGCGGATGGATCATGCGCATCGCCATCTCGGCGTCAGCGAAGAGGATCTCGAGCGCTGGGGCGAGAAGGCGGGGCTCGCGGTGAAGTCGGCGAAGACGTTCCGGTCACCCGATGGCGACAAGGGGATCGCTGTCACGGTTTGGTCGGCTGAGTGCCAGAATTCTACGAAAAGGTCGGCCGCATGAGTGCGCCAAAAGTATCATTCGAGTTCTTCCCGCCCAAGACGCCGGAGATGGAGCAGAAGCTCTGGGATTCGGTGCGCCGTCTTGAGCCGCTGAATCCGTCTTATGTCTCGGTGACGTATGGCGCGGGCGGCTCCACGCGCGAGCGTACGCATGACATTGTGCGGAAAATGGCGGCGGAGACGTCGCTGAAGCCGGCGGGGCATATCACCTGCGTGGCGGCGACGAAGCCGGAGATCGATCAGGTTCTGCAGGACTATTGGGATGCTGGCGTGAAGCGCATTGTAGCGCTGCGCGGCGATCCGACGGCGGGCATCGGCACGAAGTATGCGCCGCATCCGGGCGGCTATGCGTATGCGAACGACCTCATCACGGGCGCGCGGAAGATTGCGGACTTTGACATTTCGGTTGGGTGCTATCCGGAAGTGCATCCCGATGCGACGTCGCTGAAATCGGAAGTGGAGAACCTGAAGCGCAAGTTCGATGCGGGCGCGACGCGGGCGATCACGCAGTTCTTCTTCTATCCCGACGTGTACTTCAAATTCCTCGACGCGGCGCGCGATGCGGGCATTACGCAGCCGATCGTGCCGGGCATCATGCTGCAGTCCAACTTCAAGGGGCTGAAGCGGATGGCCGATCTGTGCGGCACGGCGATCCCGGCGCGGATTGCGAGCCTGTATGAAGGGCTGGATAACGATGCGGAGACGCGCGACCTCGTGACGGCGCATGTGGCGGCGGAGCTGTGCAGCCGGTTGGCCGAGCAGGGCGTCGACCATTTCCATTTCTACACGATGAACCGTGCGGGGCTGTCGCTGTCGACATGCCGTCTGCTGGGGATCAAACCTGAAGTTCAGGCGAAAGGGGTTCAGTCATGAACCGTCAAGAACGCATCGCGAAGCTGAAGGCGACGGCGAAAGAGCGTATCCTGATCCTTGATGGATCGTGGGGCGTGATGTTCCAGAAGATGGGCCTGCAGGAAGCCGATTATCGCGGCGAGCGGTTCAAGGATCATGTCGGCCAGATGAAGGGCAACAACGACATCCTGTGTCTGACGCGGCCGGATCTCGTCGAGAAGCTGCACACAACGTATTTCGAAGCCGGCGCCGATATTTCGGAGACGAACACGTTCTCCGCGACGACGATTGCGCAGGACGACTACAAGCTCGACGCAAAGGCGGTGTGGGACATCAATTACGAGGGCGCCCGCATCGGCCGGAAGGTGGCGGATGAGTTCAACGCGAAAGAGCCGAACAAGCCGCGCTATCTGGCGGGGTCGATCGGGCCGTTGAACAAGATGCTGTCCATGTCTTCGGACGTGAACGATCCGGGCGCGCGGCTGGTGGACTTCGATGAAGTGTACCGCGCCTATCGCGACCAGGTGAAAGCGCTGAACGAGGGCGGGGTCGATCTCTATCTGATCGAGACGATCACCGACACGCTGAACTGCAAGGCGGCGATCAAGGCGATCATGGATCTGGAAGCTGAGGGGCAGGAGAAGCTGCCGATCTGGATTTCGGGCACGATCACGGATCGCTCGGGCCGCACGCTGTCGGGGCAGACGGCCGAGGCGTTCTGGAATTCGGTGAAGCATGCCAAGCCGTTTGCGGTGGGTTTCAATTGTGCGCTGGGCGCGGACCTGATGCGGCCGTTCATCGCCGAGATGGCGCGAGTGGCAGATACGCTGGTGGCGGCTTATCCGAATGCGGGTCTGCCCAACGAGATGGGCCAGTATGACGAGCAGCCGCACGAGACGGCGCACGCTGTCGAACAGTGGGCGAAGGAAGGGCTGGTGAACATTCTCGGCGGCTGCTGTGGCACGACGCCGGATCACATTCGCCATGTTGCGGAGTCCGTGAAGGGCATCAAGCCGCGCCAGCCTGCGGAACGCCAAAAGGCGCTGCGGCTTGCTGGGCTGGAGCCATTTGAGTTGAGTTGAGCGGACTGTCCGGGCTCCGAGAAGGGGCACGATGGCCAAGTTCCATGATGATCAGACCGAGGGCGGCAGAATGATGCGAGCGAGTGTGGCGCTGTTGGCGCTTGGGCTTGGTGGTTGCGTGATTTCCAACGAGACGCGCGTTGTTGGCGGGCCACCCGTAGCGATCGAGCGGGCGTATGCGTCGCCGACGGCTTTCTATTCCAAGCACATTATCATTCCGCCCGGTTATGCGACGATCCGGTTGCCGGGGGTTGTGCCTGATACGAACGCTTCGGGAGCTTATGGAGATACGGAAGCGCAATCGGAGAGCGTGTTCGCGAAGATCGCGGCGGCGTTGAAGGATGCGGGCGCGAGCGAGGCTGATGTTGTCGCGATGACGGTCTATCTGGTTGCGCCGACTGCGGGAGGCGCGATGGATTTCGAGGGCATGATGCGCGCGTATAGCCGCCACTATGGCAGCGATGCACAGCCAAATCGTCCGGTGCGGTCGACTGTGGCGGTGGCGGGGCTTGTGCGGCCCGGCATGCTGGTCGAGATCGAAGTGACTGCCGCCGTTCCGGCGAAGCGATAGTTTCTGACAGCGTTGTACGTATGACCCAGGCTTCTGCGAATTTCATCAACATCGGCGAGCGTACGAACGTCACCGGATCGGCGGCGTTCAAGAAGCTGATCGTTGACGGCAAGTATGCCGAGGCGGTCGAGGTCGCGCGCCAGCAGGTGCAGAACGGCGCGCAGATCATCGATATCAACATGGACGAGGGCCTGCTCGACGCGAAGGCGGCGATGCGGACTTACCTGCGCCTGATCGCGGCCGAGCCTGATATCGCCAAGGTTCCGATCATGATCGACAGTTCCAAGTGGGACGTGATCGAGGAAGGACTGAAGAACGTTCAGGGCAAGGCGATCGTCAACTCGATCTCGATGAAGGAGGGCGAGGCGAAGTTCCTTGAGCAGGCCCGCATCGTGATGAGCTATGGCGCGGCTGTGGTCGTCATGGCGTTCGATGAGGCGGGGCAGGCGGATACGGCTGCACGCAAGTACGAGATCTGCAAGCGCGCCTATGAGCTGCTGGTGGCGAATGGCTTTCCGCCGGAAGACATCATCTTCGATCCCAACGTGTTCGCTGTGGCGACGGGGATCGAGGAGCATAACAATTACGCGCTCGATTTCTTCGAGGGTGTGAAGCTGATCAAGCAGAACCTGCCGTATGCGCGGACCTCGGGCGGATTGTCGAACGTGTCGTTCTCGTTCCGGGGCAACGAGCCGGTGCGGCGGGCGATGCACTCGGTGTTCCTGTATCACGCGATCCCGCTTGGGTTCGACATGGCGATCGTCAATGCGGGGCAGCTGGATATCTACGACAACATTGATCCGGAGCTGCGTGAGCGCGTCGAGGATGTGATCCTCAATCGCCGCGAGGATTCGACGGATCGCCTGCTGGAGATTGCGGAAAAGTTCCGCGGACAGAAAGGCGTCGAGAAGAAGATCGATCTTAGCTGGCGGCAGAAGCCGGTGAAGGATCGCCTTGCGCATGCGCTGGTCAATGGCATCACCGAGTTCATCGTCGAGGATACGGAAGAGGCGCGGCTTTCGGTCGAGCGGCCTCTGCATGTCATCGAAGGTCCGCTGATGGATGGCATGAACATCGTTGGCGACCTGTTCGGGTCGGGCAAAATGTTCCTGCCGCAGGTGGTGAAGTCGGCGCGCGTGATGAAGGCTGCGGTCGCGCACCTTATGCCGTTCATGGAAGAGGAAAAGCGGCGCACGGGCATGGCTGACAAGTCCAACGGCGTCGTCGTGATGGCGACGGTGAAGGGCGATGTGCACGACATCGGCAAGAACATTGTCGGCGTGGTCCTGCAGTGCAACGGCTACAAGGTGATCGACCTTGGCGTGATGGTGCCGGCCGAGAAAATTCTGGAAGTCGCGCAGAAGGAAAACGCGGACATGATCGGGCTGTCGGGCCTGATCACACCGTCGCTGGACGAGATGGTGTACTTCGCGAGTGAGATGGAGCGGCTGGGCATCAAGAAGCCGCTGCTGATCGGCGGGGCGACGACCAGCCCGGCGCATACGGCGATCAAGATCGAGCCGATGCTGACCAAGGCGCCGGTGGTGCACGTGCTGGATGCCAGCCGCGCTGTGGGCGTGGTGAGCCAGCTGATCGGCGATGATAGCCGTGACCGCTTCTGGTCGGAGATGAAATCCAAGTACGCGCAGATCCGCTCGTCGCGTTCGGGCGGGCAGGCGAAGGCGCGCGTCGATATAGCCACCGCGCGCGCGATGGCGCCGAAGATTGATTGGAACGGTTACGTGCCGCCGAAGCCGTCCTTCCTGGGGACGCGCTTAATCGAGGCGGATCTGGCGACGCTGGCGCGCTATATCGACTGGACGCCGTATTTCGCGAGCTGGGATCTGATCGGGCGCTATCCGATGATCCTCGAGGACGATGTTGTCGGCGAGGCGGCTCAGTCGCTGTGGAAGGATACGCAATCGATCCTGCAGCGCATGATCGGTGAACAGTGGATTCAGGCGAAGGGTGTGGTGGGCTTCTGGCCGGCTAACCAGGAGGGTGACGACGTTGTCCTCTGGCAGGACGAAAAGCGCGATACCGAGATCGGTCGCTTCCACATGCTGCGCCAGCAGATGGAGAAGACGAACGACAAGGGTCAGTTCGCAATCTCTGACTTTGTGGCGCCGAAAGCACCGGACTATGTCGGCGGCTTTGCCGTGACGGCGGGGCATGGCGAGCTGGCGAAGGCCAAGGAGTTCGTCGACAAGGGCGATGATTATTCATCGATCATCGTGAAGGCGCTTGCAGATCGCTTCGCCGAGGCGTTTGCCGAGTATCTGCATGAGCAGGTGCGGCGCGAGTTGTGGGGCTATGCGGCCAGCGAAGGTCTTTCGAATGAAGATCTGATAGCGGAGAAGTATCGCGGCATCCGTCCGGCGCCGGGTTATCCGTCTCAACCTGATCACACCGAGAAGAAGACGTTGTTTGATTTGCTCGACGCTACGGCAAAGGCGGGCATTGAACTGACGTCGAGCTTTGCGATGAACCCACCGGCTTCGGTTTCGGGCATGTACTTCTCGCATCCTGACGCTGTGTATTTTGCCGTTGGCCGGATCGAGAAGGATCAGGTCGAGGACTATGCGCGCCGCAAGGGGTGGGACCTTGCGACGGCCGAGCGTTGGCTGAGGCCGATCCTCAACTACTGATAGAGCCATTTTGGGATGCGTTGCTACGCCTCAGGGTTTCCCATGGTTTTCAATCGACAAGTCGCCGGCGCTGCGCTTGATTGCAGCGAATTCCGGTTGAATCGGTGCATGATGAGACCCGGGATTCACAAATAAGAAACGCCCGCGGAGCCCTATGGGCTTACGACGGGTTACTAGGAGGGGACATCGTGAGGAACTGGAAGAAGATGGCCGTTTCGGCCGTCAGCGTGCTCGCGCTGTCCGAAGCGGCGTTTGCGCAGCAGGCTCAGCAAGTTCCCGCGACAACCGCAAGTTCTCCCGAAGGCGTTCAGGCATTTGAGCCGGCATTTTTCGCGCGCTTTGCGCCGGTGACCGCGCTCGACATGGTGCGTCAGCTTCCCGGATTCCGGATCGACGAAGGTGAAGACCTGCGCGGCTTCGGTGCGACGGCAGGCAACGTTCTGATCGATGGGCGGCGCACGAGTTCGAAGGATTCGCTGAGCGACGAGCTTGGCCGTATCTCTGCACGTGATGTGCTGCGTGTTGAGTTGATCCGCGCGTCGGCTGCGGGCGATATCGATGTGCGCGGACATACCGAGCTTGCGAACGTCGTACTGAAGACGGCGAGCGAGCTGAAGGTTTCGACGACGTGGGCGGCGACAACGCGCTGGTACGAGCAGGGTCGTGTCGGCGTGCAGATCGGTGGCACGCGCGCGTGGAAGACAGACAATTTTGGCTTCCGTCTCGCAGTGCAGGGCACGAATCTGGGCGAGCGGGAGGAGGTGGATGTTGTATCTGCCAATGCGCTGGGTGTTACGACGTCAACGCAGTCGGAACACTACCAGCAGCAGGTCGGCGAGCTGCTGATTGTTGGTGCGGGCAACTGGACGCCGACGGCGCGCGACACGATCAACGCCAACTTCCGTATCCTGCCGCGCCTGTTTTCGAACAATGCGGCGGCGGCGGTTCACCTGCCGAGCGGAACGAAGGTGGGCGACATTTCCCTCGACTACGAGGAAAAGGACATCTGGTATGTCGATGCCGGCGGTGACTGGGAACACAAGTTCTCGCCCGAGAATGCGGTCAAGCTGATCGCGGTGAATCGCACGGTGAACTGGCGGCCGCAGCAGTTGCTGACGCAGGCTGTGCTGGGATCGCCGTTCGGGCAGGCACGCGATACGTCCGACAACAATGCGGGCGAGCATGTGCTGCGCGGCGTGTGGACGACCAAGCCGGTGCAGGAACATACGCTCGAGTTCGGTCTTGAGGGCGCGTACAACTATCGCGAAGTGGATCGCCAGCGTCAGCTTGGCCCGATCGGCGGGCCGTTCACGGTGGTTGCCGTGCCGATCGCGTCGACCAAGGTTGAGGAAGAGCGCGTCGAGGCGTCGGTGACGGATGTGTGGCGTGTGAGCCCGCAGCTGACGCTTGAGGGCGCGATCAACTACGAAGTATCGACCATCTCGCAGACGGGTGACGCCAACCAGGAACGCGATTTCACTTACGCCAAGCCGCGTGTGGTGGCGACGTGGGTGCCGGGCAAAGAGGATCAGGTGCGCCTGTCGTTGGCGCGCGATGTCTCTCAGCTCGATTTTGCAGACTTTGCGACGGGCCTCGATTCGATCAGCACGACCGCCAACATTGGCAACCCGGATCTCGAACCGGAGCGTGCGTGGAAAGCCAGCGCGCAATGGAAGCGCCAGATCGGCGAGCGTGGCTCGATTTCGATTACGGGCTTCTATGACGACATTCAGGATACGCAGGACTTTATTGCAGCGCGTCTCACAACGCCGGCTGCGTGTGTGACGACTGTGCCGACGCCGGCCGCCTGCTATCGCACGGCGGTGGGCAATGTGGGTGACGGCACACGCTGGGGCGGTCGTGTTGAGGCGACGCTGCCGCTCGATGCGGTCGGGATTGCGAACGGCATTCTGAAGCTGAATGTCGGCGCGCAGGACAGCGAAGTGGTTGATCCGCTCACGGGCGAGAAGCGGCGTATCTCGAAGCAGCAGGAATACGACTGGTCGATCGATTTCCGTCAGGATGTGCCCTCGATGAAGTTTGCCTGGGGTGGCGACTACGCCAGCTCCGGCGCGATACCGGAGTATCGTCATGAGCGGATCGAGATTGCCGATCCGGGTGAGGGCGATCTCGACCTGTTTGTCGAGACGACGGCATTTCTTGGCGGTGCGCTGGTGCGTGTGACGGCGGAGAATATCTTCAACCAGGAGCGCGAGGTGGATCGCCGCTTCTTCACGCCGAACCGCATTCCGCCGGGTGCGTTCTCGTCGACCGAAGACCGCGATTCGACCAATGGCGCGACGGTTACGCTGACGGTTGCGGGCGCTTTCTAAGAGTCGCAACGTGGAGAAGTAGGGCGCACCTTGATGCGCCAGCGCTCAGTCACGGTGCATCAAGATGCACCCTACTTCATGCGCGCAATAACGCCCTGCGCTGCGGCTCGCCCTGTCGCGAAACAGGCCTGTAGGAGGTAGCCGCCTGTTGGCGCTTCCCAGTCGAGCATTTCGCCGGCGACGAAGGTCTGTGGGTCTGACTTCAGCGAGTAGTCGGGGTTGAGGCTGTCCCAGCTGATGCCGCCGGCTGTCGAGATGGCGCGCTCGATCGGGGCGACGCCAGTAAGCTGGATTGTGCAGGTCTTGATGATGGCGGCGAGTTCTGCGGGTGACGCGGGCAGGCCGGGGCCACCCTGGCGTTCGCGCAGCAGGCTGGCGGCGACAGGCGTGATGTTGGCGCGGCGCAGACGATTGGCGGTGGAGGCGCCTGCTGGGGCCGATGCGAGCTTTCTGGCGAGTTCGCCCTCGGTGAAGTTCGGGCTGAGGTCGATGGCAAGATCGGCGGAACCATTCGTCATGATGCTTTCGCGTAACGCGGAAGAAAGCGCGTAGATTGCTCCGCCTTCGATGCCTGTGTCGGTGATGATCGCTTCGCCCGCGGCTTCGATGCCGTTGTGCGAGAAGCGCGCGGGCTTCACCGGTTGACCGGCGAATTTCTCGCGGTGGATGTCTGACCAGTTCGTGCGGAAGCCGCTGTTCGAGGGACGCAGCTTTGTCACGGTTGCGCCGCGCTGCGAGAACATGTCGGCCCATGAGCCGTCCGAGCCGAGGCGCGGCCAGCTTGCGCCGCCGAGAGCGAAGACAGCGGCATCGGCTTTCTCGTTGCGCAAGCCGTCGGGTGTTTCGAACATCAGCGCTTCGTTGAGCCAACCCGTCCAGCGCGAGCGCGTCACGAGTTGTACGCCGTGATCCGACAGTCGGGTCAGCCAGGCGCGGAGGAGGGGCGAGGCTTTCATCTGCTTCGGGAAGACGCGGCCGCTGGAGCCGACGAACGTCTCGATGCCGAGGCCTTCGCACCAGGCGCGGAGGTGCGCTGGCGTGAACGCGTTGATCGCGGGTTCGAGGTGGGCGCGGGCTTCGCCATAGCGCGCGAGGAAGTCTTCGATGGGTTCGGAGTGGGTGAGGTTGAGGCCGCCACGGCCGGCTAGCAGGAATTTGCGGGCCGGATTCGGCATGCGGTCGTGGATCGTGACGGACGCGCCAGCTTCGGCCAGCACTTCGGCGGCTGCGAGGCCGGCAGGGCCTGCGCCGATGATGATGATCCGTTTGCCGTTGATCGCGCTCATGGAGCGAGGGCTGTGGACCAGTCCGCGTTCCGAAACAACACCGCAGGGTTGTTTCGCGCCCCAGCATTCGCGTTGGGGATGCGTTGTGTTGCGGCCTCCTGACGCTCACCTACCGTCGCCCGTGATGCTGGTTATCGGGGCCGGCAGGCGGAGTGAACATGGCAGAAGCCGTGGTAAATACGCTTCGGCGGTTGGACCTTTCGTGGGTCCGTATCGAGATCGCCCTGCTGGTCGGCGTGCTCATCCTGGGCGGCTGATTGCTGCGGCCAATCCGCTTTTTGCAGCGCCGTTAGCTTGACTTTAGGGGTTTTGACCGCGATATGGCCCTCGCGTTCACACCCGTATGTATCGGAGAACGCTATCGGCGCTCCGGCTGCGTGAGGGTCCTGAGAACAGGACCCGGCCCGTTGAGCGCCCTGAAACGATCGCATGATCGCCCGCGCACGCCGGGCCGTCCCATAAAGACAGCGCCTCCGGCGGACTCGTAGCAAACGAGCGTCCGCACGTTCGCGCACACGAAAGAAACCTCCCTCGTGACGCAATTCAAAGACCTTGGGCTCAACCCGTCGATTCTCGCGGCGCTGACCCAGAAGGGCTACACTCAACCCACCCCGATCCAGCTCGCCGCCATTCCGGGCGTGATGGAAGGCCGCGACCTGCTCGGCATCGCGCAGACCGGCACCGGCAAGACGGCTGCCTTCGCGCTGCCGATCCTTCACCGCCTCGCCGCCAACCGGAAGGCCGCGCCGCGCTATGGCTGCCGCGCGCTCGTGCTGTCGCCGACGCGCGAACTGGCGACGCAGATTGCAGACAACTTCAAGGCTTACGGCTCGCAGATGGGCTTCAGCGTCGCCACGATCTTCGGCGGCGTCGGCCATGGTCCGCAGCGCCAGGCGCTGGCGCGCGGCGTCGATATTATCGTTGCTGCTCCCGGCCGCCTGCTCGACCACCTTGGCGAAGACGATGCCGATCTCTCGCAGCTCGAAATCTTCGTGCTGGATGAAGCCGACCAGATGCTGGACATGGGCTTCATCGTGCCGATCCGCCAGATCGTGAAGCATCTGCCGAAGAAGCGTCAGAACCTGTTCTTCTCGGCCACCATGCCGACGGACATCGAGAAGCTGGCGAATGACCTGCTGAACCCGGACCCGCTGAAGGTGTCGGTGGCCCCGCCGTCGACCACTGTCGAGCGTATCAACCAGCAGGTTGTCTTCGTCGAGGCCGGTCGCAAGCGTGGCCTGCTGACGGAACTGTTCGCCAACCCGGAATTCTCGCGCGTGCTGGTGTTCACCCGTACGAAGCGCGGCGCTGACAAGGTTGCCCGTATTCTGGAAGGCGGTGGTGTTCCTGCTGTCGCGATCCACGGCAACAAGAGCCAGGCCCAGCGCGAGCGTGCGCTGGCCGAATTCAAGGCCGGCAAGGTCCGGGCGTTGGTCGCCACCGATATTGCGGCGCGCGGGATCGACATTTCGTCGGTGTCTCACGTTGTGCAGTACGAGCTGCCGGATGTGCCTGAGCAGTATGTCCACCGCATCGGCCGTACGGCGCGTGCGGGCAAGGATGGTTCGGCCGTGGCGTTCTGCGCCGAGGACGAACGTCAGCTGCTGCGGGATATCGAGCGCACAACGCGCCAGAAAATCCCGAGCACCGATCGCCGTAATGATGCGGCGCTGGCCCAGCTTTCGGCCAATGCCAACGATGACGAGAAACGCAGCCGTGGCGGCGCTCGCGCCGAGTCGCGCGGCGCGCCGCAACCGCGTCGCCAGCAGCAACCGCGCCGTGACGATCAACGCCGCGATCAGCGTCAGGGTGAGCGTTCGGGCGAGCATCGCCAGCACGAGCCGCGTGCCGAGGGCGCTCAAGGCGAGGGCCGTTCGGGCCGTCGTCGTGGCGGTCGCGGCAATGGCGGCGGTCAGGGCGGTCAGAACCGTCAGGGCCAAGGTCGCGAAGGTCAGGCACGCGAAGGTCAGGCCCGTGAAGGCCAGCAGCGTGACGGTCAGCGCAATGGCGAGCGTCAGAACACCAACAATGGTCAGAAGCCCAATGGTCAGAACCGTGGGCAGAAGCAAGGTCATCGCAAGGGCCAGCCGCGCGAGCAGGGCGCTGCGCGTGGTGACGTCATGAAGGTCAACGCTGCTGCGCCGACCGGCAAGGTGATGGGTGCTGACGCCCTTATGCGTCACATCGGTTCGACGAACCCCTGGTCGAAGTCCTAGTTATCGAACCCCGGGTCGCCAAACTCGGGGTCGCAACCTGGCAGATTCCCAAAATGCAACCGCCGCCAGCCCGTGAGGGCGGCGGCGGCGCTTCCTTTCCCGGCGGGGGGACGTGGGGGGACTAGATCGCCGGGTCAGAACCTGTGTCGGTGTCGCTTTCGCGACTGCCGGGAAAATACTCTTCAGAACGCGCGTGGTTCCGATCACGACGGTTATTTGGGGAGCTGGATGGTGAATCCAACCCTCCAACTGCGATCGGTTTCGACGCACCCCGATTGCGCCCCCGATTGCGTATGACGGCCGCATCGGTACATACAGCGGCTTAATGAGTATCTGGTCGCAATTGTCGTCCCTCGCCCGGCGCGCCTTTGAGGAAGACGCGGCGTCGGACACGGATGTAGTCGGCCCGGCGCTATGCGGTCCGGACCCGAACGATCTTGAGTTCACCGCAGCGATTGTTGGTCTTGGCGCAAAACTCGCCAAGGCCGATGGGCTTGTGACCATCGACGAGGTCGCCGCTTTCTCGCGCGTGTTCCGATCCGCGCCGGGAGATGAGGCCGCAATAAGGCGCGTGTTCAACATCGCGCGACAGACTGTGATCGGCTACGAGAACTATGCGCGCCGGATCGCGCGCCGCTACAGCAACAGGCCGTGCTTGCTGGAAGGCGTGCTGGATGGGCTGTTCCAGATCGCCGCCGCCGATGGCGTGATTACCGGCGAAGAAGTCGACTATCTGAAGAGCGTCTCGGACCTGTTCGGCTTTAACGAAGACCAGTTCCGCCGGATCAAGGCGAGCCATCTCGGACCGGACACAGATGATCCCTACCTGGTGTTGGGTCTTGTCCACACCGCCACGTTTGAAGATGTTCGCGCCGCCTATCGCCGCCTTATGCTTGAAAATCACCCGGATACCGCGGTGGGGGTCAAATCGGCCCCGCGCGAATATGAACCGGTAGCGCACGAGAAGTCGGCAGCGATCACGACGGCGTATGCGCGTATCCGTGCAGAACGGGGATTTCTCACGCGAGCCGATTGACTTTCGGGTCCGCGGGCGCACCTTCAAGGGCTAGGAGTCAGCCCATGACCGAAACCCTTGGCCAAAACGATTTTTCCTCGCGCCTGCATCTGGCGCTGAAGTCGTTCGGCGGGTTCCTTGCCAAGGCCGGGTTTGGCCTGTTCCTGCTGGTAGCCGCCTTTGCCGCGCTGGTCGCGACGACATTTATCGGCCTTATGCTGGCGATCGCGGCTGTGTTCCTCACGTTCGCGCGCCCGCGCCGCAAGCAGGCGAAGCAAGCCGGGACTGACGCTTCCGCGACGCTGGAAGCTCGCCGCACGGCTGATGGCTGGATCATCGAGATCTAGCTTTTTGTTCACGGGACGCTTGCCCTCCTTTTGGGGTCTTGTGCGCGCCGTTCTGCGGAGCGAAAGGTCTTTGACCGGGGCAGATTCGCACCAGCCTTCCACCTGATCAGGAACCGGGGATGAAACCCGCGGACTTTGGCCTTCTGTTTGTTGTCTGCCTGGTCTGGGCTCTCAACCTCGTCATCACGCGCTGGACCGTAACGGTGGCAGATGTGCCGCCGATCTTCTTTGCGGGCGTGCGCCTGGGGCTGGTCGGATTGGTGCTTGCGCCCTTCCTGTTTCCGGCGCCGCGGCAGATCGGGCTGATGTTCCTGATCGGCATGGGCATGGGCGCGGTGCAGTTCGGCTTGCTGTTTCTGGGGCTCGCGAATGCATCGGCGAGCGCGGCGGCCGTCATCGGTCAGCTGGGCGTGCCGATCACGACGATTTTCTCGGTGATGTTCCTCGGCGAGCAGATCGGCTGGCGACGTGTAGCGGGCATCGTCATGAGCTTTGCCGGCGTGATGATCATCGCGATCGACCCGGAGAAATTCACCCTTACACTCGGGATGATCTTCCTCGTGCTGGCCGCCGTGTCGTCGTCGGCAGCCAGCGTGCTGATGAAGCGGATCGAGCCGATGTCTGCGATGAAGCTGCAGGCGTGGGTGGGAACGTTCTCGGTTATCCCGCTGATGACCATGTCGTTCGGCATGGAAACGGGGCAGGCAGAGGCTGTGCTGTCCGGTGATCCGCTGATCTATCTGTCGACAGCATTCGCGGTGCTGGCGGTGTCCATCTTCGGGCATGGCACGTTCTATCGGATGATCAAGAAGTACGATGTGACGCTGATCTCGCCGCTCACCCTGATGACGCCGATCTGGGGCGTGGTTCTGGGTATTCTGTTGCTGGGCGAGCCGCTGACGGCCAAGTTGATCATCGGCTCGGCGGTGGCGCTGGCGGGTGTTGGCGTCATCATGGTCCGCCCGAACCGGCGCTTTCCAGAGGCTCCGGTTGGGGACAAGATCGGCCCATGAAGTACGAGATCATTCAGGCCCCAAGTCCCAACTTCAACGACCGCCTGCATCCGCTCGACATGCTGGTGCTGCACTACACAGGCATGCCGGACGGCCCGACGGCGCTCGCGCGCATGCAGGATGCGCAGGAGCCGCAGGTGTCAGCGCACTACATGGTCGAGGAGGATGGCCGCATCTTTCAGCTCGTCGCCGAGGACAAGCGCGCGTGGCAGGCCGGGCGCAGCTGGTGGCAGGGGGATGAGGATCTCAACTCGCGTTCGATCGGCATCGAGATCGTGAATGGCGGGCATGACTTTGGATTGCCGCCTTATCCGGAGGTGCAGATCGCGGCCGTGATCGCGCTGTGCCGGGACATTCTTGGTCGCTGGCCGATCGCGCCGCATCGGGTGGTTGCGCACTCCGACATCGCGCCTGATCGCAAGGAAGATCCGGGTGAACGCTTCCCGTGGAAGCAACTCGCCGAAGCAGGCATCGGCCTGTGGCCGCAGCCTGTTCGTCCCGAACCGTGGATGATGCACGGCGCAGCGCCGGGGGACGCGGGAATGACGGTCGAGGGCGTGCAGCAGGATCTTGCCGACATCGGCTACAAGATCAACGTGACCGGCGTGTTCAACGACGAGACTGCGGCCTGCCTGCGCGCGTTCCAGCGTCGCTGGCGGCCCGAGCGTGTGAACGGCGAAGGCGACACGGACACGATCACTTTGGCGCATGCCGTCGCGGATCTTGTTCGCCTTTCGAAGAGCTGAACTTACACAGCCGCGAAAAAATCTGGGCCTGCGACAGCGGTGGCGTGCGCAACACACGGTGTCGCGGAATGGCCATGTGACACGAATGCTAATTCCCCGTTCACTTCTGATCCCTCATGCTCGCGTCAGGTAGAACGGAGTCGGCCATGCCTTCCGGAGCCTTGCATCGACTGGTCTATATGAGCACTGCCGTCGGCGTGCTGCGTGCGGACGAACTCGACCGCATATATCTCAGAGCAAAATCAACGAATGCGCGTGCGGGCATCACGGGTCTGCTGCTGTTCTACGAGGGCGCATTTCTGCAGGCGCTTGAGGGGCCTGCTGCGGGGGTGATGAGTCTGGCTGAGCGGCTTCGCAGGGATCGCCGGCATTCCGGCATGATCACGCTTGAGTCGCAGTCTATCGAGGAGCGCGCGTTCCCCGAAGCCATGCAGTTCGTCGCCGCACGCAATCTCAGTGCAGGGGAGAAGCAGGCGTTCAGCGATCTGCGTCAGGCCGTCAGCGCACGATCGCACATGATCGGTGCACCGTCGCCGGAGGCCGACACCGGGCTTTGGGAGCTCATCTCGTCGTTCAATCCGCTGCGCGCGGTCTGATCAGCCCGCAGTCGTCCGGCTCGGGCGCACCCGCACGGGGCGCGACAGCGGCGGCTGGCCAACGACAGAAATCTCGAAGGGCTCGAGTGAGTCCACAAACAGATCGATGCTGGCGGTTTCGCCGGGACGGATGCGCAGCATGGGGCGTTTGTCGCCCATGGAGATTACGCGGACTGACGGGGTATCGTTGAAGATGCCAACGCGAATGATCTCGTCTTCGCGCATCACCAGACGGTCGCGCGTTTCCTGCCAGATCTGGCCGTCTTCCTTCCAGCTCTGCCGCGCGAAGCCATCGCTGACCCAGAGGCGCAGTTCGCGATCGATATGGCCTTGCGTGATTCGTGGCGGCGTTGTTGCGCGGGTCGTGATGCCGATGGCGGCAAGCGTCGCGATGCAGCTGGCTTCGGCCATCGCTGTGCGTTGTGAGTGAAGCATCCGTGTTCCCCGTGCTGACCCAACATGACGAGGCTCAGGTCGAAGGGTTACCAAGTCACTGCGGCAGAATGGATCGAGACGTGCGAACGCGACGCGTGTGTCGCGTCAAACACATCCTGTGTTGAGCGGTGCGATGCCGAAATGAAAAACGGCGGATCGTGCGACCCGCCGTTTCAGATATCTGCTCGAAAGAGAGAGGGCCTATTCGGCCTTCACTTCCGGAAGGTCGCCTTTGGCAGGCATCGTCTTCTTCGTCAGGAAGACGGCGATGTCGCGCTTGTCCTGGTCGCTGAGGCCGGGAACCACGCCGGCCATCATCGGGACCGGGTTGTTGAGCGCATCAACGATCTTGTCGTTGTCGAGCGTCGCCAGCTTTTCGATCAGCGGGGCGTTCGCCATGCCCGTGGCGTGGCACATCTTGCATTTGGCGTCGTAGAGCGCGCCGCCTTCAGTCGGGCCGGCGAGCGCCGCCGGAGCAGCCAGAATGGCAAGGCCGAGAAGTGCAGTCAGACGCATAGAAACCCTCCAGGTATCGTTGGGTTTGCTTGTACTGATGCGAACCTGAACAGGCCATAACCAAGCGCAGTTATTGCTGAAGTGCGGCCTTCTGGCCTCAGAAACGGGTGGAATCGCCCTTTCCATCAGTCTCTGCTATGCACCCGGCTCGATCAGGCGGCTGGGCGATCGCTGGTAGGTAACTACTGGAGGAAAGTCCGGGCTCCACGTAGGCAAGGCGGCGGATAACGTCCGCCCGGGGATGCGGGCAACCGCAAACCCGAGGGATAGCGCCACAGAAAGCAAACCGCCTCGGGCTTGCCAGTTTTCTGGTGGGTTTCGGGGTAAGGGTGAAAGGGTGGGGTAAGAGCCCACCGCGTTCCTGGTGACAGGGATGGCAAGGCAAGCCCCGCCTGGAGCAAGACCGAATAGGGATGGACGTCCGAAAGGACAGGCACGCCTTCGTGCTCCATCCGGGTTGGTCGCGTGAGGCGGTCCGCAAGGGCCGTCCCAGAGGAATGGTCGCCCATCCGTCGCAAGGCGGGGGACAGAACCCGGCTTACAGGCCGCCTGATCGAGTTGTCATCCAATAGCTGTGGACAGCTTCCCGCGAGGTTCTCGACCTCGCGATGGCCGCATTTGCGAGGCAAATTGCGAGAGGATTCACACCTCGCTAACCACTTATCCACACCCAAGCGGATATAGCTCACCGATCTACCCGGTTTGTTCCGTTGGCGGACGATTCAATGGTTAACGAGGGCCTAACGTCCCGTTGTAGCCCATGCTCTCCCATGGTATCCCCTGAAACTCCACGGAAGGGGCTCCGTGGCGGGACAATTTC
>DAINAT010000036.1:0-27831 GCA_036733305.1 Hyphomonadaceae bacterium | reverse complement strand
CTCGTGCTCCACGTCGCCTCAACGCTCCAGATGATCCGCCGCCGTGAAGCTGTGAATGCCACACAGCCCACGCCTACAGATCTGCCCCAAGCGAAGACCGACACCCAATCAAAGGAAACAATCCCGGCCGCGCAACACCGCAGCCCGATAGCCCTCATGGTGAGCAGCACGCAAAGCGTGCGCCCGTCGAACCACGAGGGCGTGCTCACCACCGTGAGCCACACACCCTCCGTCTCGCACGCTACACGCGCGATCCACCTCCCCCAGTGCTCCGCACTGATGGAGGCAAGCCGCGCTCCACTGCCGGCAACGAAGGGGACTTGCCTCCACCAGTTGAAAACTGGGGGAGGTGGATTGCGCGCCCTTGCGCGCAAGACGGAGGGGGCGCTTCACCTTGCCCCAACTCCAAACAAAAACGCGGCCGCCTAAGCAGCCGCGTTTCCAATTCAACCCACCTCACCCCGCCACCGGCGGGAACGCGCCCGCGCGCCTAATCATCAATCGAAGCATATACCAGCTGCTGCAATTGCGGCCGGATCGGATACGCGCCCGATGGCATCAGCTGCGTCATCTGGATCACGATCATGTCCTCGACCGGATCGATCCAGAAGAAGGTCGACGCCATGCCGCCCCACGAGAACGTCCCCTCCGATCCCGGCTGCGTCGTCGACACAACATCCGTCGTCACCGCCCAGCCCAGACCAAAGCCCGAGCCATCCATCCGCGATTCCGAGAATGTCTTGTCGCCCATATCCTTCAGCGTCTTGCCGCCGGGCAGATGGTTCATCGTCATGAACTCAAGCGTCTTGGGCGACAGCAACCGCACGCCATCAAGCTCGCCGCCATTCAGCAGCATTTTGCAGAAGCGGTAATAATCCCCAATCGTCGACGCCAGACCGCCACCGCCCGACAGCACGTTCGGCTTGCGCCCATAAACGCTCGCCTTCCCGCCCGGATCGCTCTGCGTGATCTCGCCGGTGATCGGATGCCGCGCATAGCAAGCCATCAACCGATCCAGCTTGTCCTGCGGCACGGAGAAGAACGTATCCGTCATCCCCAGCGGCTCGAAGATCCGCTTCTGGAAGAACTCATCCAGACTCATCCCCGAAGCGACTTCAACCACGCGGCCCAGCACGTCAGTCGAGTTCGAATAATTCCACTTATCTCCCGGCGAGAAAGCGAGCGGAGACTGCGCGATCGCCTCGCAGAAGCTCTTGAGATCGCCCGGCCACGTCGGATGCTCGATCTTCTTCGCCCGATAGATCGCATCCGCCGGCCCCTGCATCAGGAACGAGTACGTGATGCCCGAGGTGTGCAGGAACAGATCGCGCACCGTTATCGGACGATCCGGCTTCTTCAGCTCCGGCTTCTCCACCGTGCCGCCCGCGAACACCATCGAGTCCTGGAATTCCGGGATGTACCGGAACACTTCATGGTCGAGCCGCAGCAAGCCCTCCTCGAACAGCATCATCGCCGCAACCGACGTGATCGGCTTGGTCATCGAATAGATGCGGAAGATCGTGCCCTCATCGATCGGCTTCGACCCGCCCATCTCGGTCGCCCCCTGGAACGACAGGTGCGCCACCTGCCCCCCACGCGCGACCAGTACGGCGACGCAAGGCAGTTTCTTCTCGGAAACATAGCCTTCGAAATAAGCCGGAATGCGCTTCAGCTTCTCGGCGTTCAGACCAGCCTCGGCCGGATCAACGATTTCGATCGCACCCATGAAAGCACTCCCTCTGGCAGCCCTGTTTCTGGCAGCCCAAGGCTTAGCCCAGCCCGGCGGCAAAGAGAAATCCCTCCATGACGATGAATTTCCGGGCCAGCTCCGAGCGAGCCAACCAGCTAGGCGCGCAACGCAACTGCCGACGGCACAACAACACCGCGCTCGAGGAGCTTGAGGAATTCGCCCGACGGCATCGGCTTGGCCATCAGATAGCCCTGCGCTTCATCGATGCCGAGGTTGGCCAGATAATTCCACATCTCGACCGTCTCGACACCTTCCGCGACGATCTTGAGGCCCAGCTCTTTCGCCAGACGAACACTCGTTTCAACGCAGGCCCGCGCGAACGCATCGGTCAGAACGCCCCGCGTGAACGACTGATCGATCTTCAGCTCGGTGAACGGATACATCTGCAGGCGATCGATGTTCGAATAACCCGTGCCGAAGTCGTCGACCGACAGGCCAAAGCCCTTGATCCGCATGCGCGACATCACCTCAAGCGCATCCGGCCCATACTCGACAAAGCGCGTCTCGGTGACTTCCAGCGTGACCTGCGAACACGGCAGGCCAGCGGCCTGCACCGCCTCCGCCAGAATATCCGGGAAATCGCGACGCTGCAGCGAAACCGGCGAAATGTTGATCGACACAGGCAGAGGCTTGCCCGCCGAGAAGAACGACTTCGCATGCCGCGCCACCGCATGGGTCAATGCGAGCGTCAGGTCATCGATCCGGTTGTTGCGCTCCGCGAGCTCGACATAGGGAACCGGATTGGCAAATTCGGTGGCCGTGACCGCGATACGCGCCAGCGCTTCAGCCCCGGTAATCGCGCCGGTCGCCATCGAAACTTTCGCCTGGAAGAACGGATGCAATCCGCCACGATTGATGGCGGCATCAAGCAGGCTCGGCTGAGCAGGCGCTAGCTCGGCCTTCTTAGGCGCAGGCGCACTGCGGGCGAAGACAGCTTCAAGCGCCTCCGGCGTCAACGGTTTGCGGATCGAACCAATGATGTTGAGGCCCTGTATCCGCGCCAGCTTGGCGACGGTTTCAATCACCGACGGCTCTTCACCCGATATGATCAGCACCCTGCCCGGAAAACGGCGATCGGCGAGCGAGCGGATAAGGCTCACACCATCATGGGCGGGCATGTTAAGGTCACAAATCAGGATATCGGGCGCGTAGCCCGCATCAAGCTTGGCAAGCGCTTCAAGGCCGTTGTCGGCCGTCTCGACCGCCTGCACGCCGGCGTCGAGAACCATGTCTTCCGCGAGCGCGCGGAAAACCGGATCATCGTCCACCATCAGGGCCTGGGCGTAACTCATTAACTCTTGGCCGTGCTTTTCGGCCCTCCAAACGTCACGCCTTCATGACAGAAGAGGCTAAGTATATCGCTAACGTCGCACCTGTTCCGTGCTAGCTGCCACGCGGCGCCAGCTTCACCATCGGGCGAGATTTATTACCAACACCTTCCGGCACCGGGATGGGGCTGTTCTCGTAGTCCGTATTCAGGACCAGTTCGGGCCCGTCCTTCATGTCGAACTTGCGTGCGATAATGACCGTGTAGTCCGACTTGTCGGCAATGGGGTTCTGAGAATTGATCTCCAGGGTATTGCCGGGGAGGTAGATCGTTCCGACCAGGTTACGCGCGTCGTTGCTGGCGATGATGTGCGGGAATTTGAATAGAACCTTGCGATCTTCGAAGAACAGCATGCCGGACATGTCACCGGTCCTGGGCGCAGTCAGCGAGACCGTACTGCTCGACGCCAGTTGAACGGTGGAAAGACCCAGCGCGCCGGTCAGGTAGAAACCGACATGATCGCCGACGAGCTTGCCGCCGTTCATAACGTTCAGGCCGCCATTGTTAAGGATGTAGGTCCCGGGCTTCAGCTTTACGTCGCCGCCGATGATATTGATCCCGCCGCAGTATACGCCGGGCTCAAGCGTGGTCTTGCCTGTCACGATGACGCCGGGAGCAAGATTGCCCACGAGGTCACCCTGCGTGATGCTCTCCAGCAACTCCGACTTCTTGAGCGCCTCGCCGCTCAGCACACCGCCGACGAGACCGTTCTTGCCGAGCAAGTCCTTCAGGCTGAGCAACTTCCCGTCCTTGCCCAGCAGGTCCTTGCCCAGAATGCTGCCGGAACCAAGCACATTGCTGCAGGTCAGCAGGCCGACATTGGGTTCGGGCCTGCTACGAAGCGGATCTGCAAGCTGGGGACAATCGGTCAGCGGCGCATTCGGCGACACAGCTGATGTCGGGCCGGCAACGCCACCAGCGACGCAAACGAGGTCAGCCTTTACGCGCGCATTGCTGGCAAGCCGCAGCGAATTCTTGTTCTTCGAGTTGGAGTAGATGGCGCAGTTCGACGCCGTAACGCGCGCCTTGTCGTGCATGTCGAGCGTCGAGTCTTCGTCAGTCGACAGCCCCACCATGCAGACATAACCGCCGCCCGAAACTTCCGCGACCGCGTTCACCTTGACCTCGTGAACGCCCTGCGCAATCGGCCCCGGGAAAAAGGTGATGGGCTTCGCCGTCAATGTGACTTCAACCGCCTTGCCGTCGTCTGCAACGCGCGCCGTTGTAAGGGGCGTCCGCTCGGCATAGCTGGCTTTGACGAAGGCTTCGGCCACGGCGGTCATGCGCCCGTCAGAGCCCTTGAAGACAACCAGTTCCTGCGCCGCTGCGATTGCCGCACGATCGGCCACGCCCTGCAGTTTCTGCTTCTGATTGGAGATGGACATGTAGTCGACGATGCCGCCGCCGATGAAGGTTGCGACCGCGACGACGCCAAGCGCCATCAACGCGATATTTCCCTTCCGGTCCTGCCCGAAGCGCCGCACCACAAAGCCCCTACACCGGCGCACAATCGGTTTCGTTCGCGCCGTTTACTGATCCGTACAATGACCCAGCAGGTTAAACGAACGGTTTGATACGACTGATTAATCGCAGGTCTTTTTCGTCGGGAATTGAGGTTTCGTTAGGGGTTGAGTTAACCGCGCAGTCAGCAGATTACGGGACTGTAGGTTTCCCGGGGGAACCTATTCCATGTCGTCGCCTGCCGTACCTTTTCATAGATCAATCCGGTTCCGGCTGTCGCTCGTCATCGCCGGCGTGATCTTCGCGGCTGTAATGACGGCGTCTGCGGTTGGAGCTCTGCGCGATCTGCAGCAGCAGGCCAGCGCCCGCGCCGAGATGCTCGAAGCAACCGCATCGGCCTACGCGGCGGCAGTCGCTGATCCACTTGCCGACAGGGATCGCCGCACCGCTTTCGAGTTCATGCGCGGGATGCGCGACGTGAAGTCGGTCATCTTCATGGCGGTGAAGGATCTCAGCGGCGAGACGATGGCGCAGCTTGGCGCCGGCGCATCGATCCGCGGCAAGACGCCCAATCTTCGGGACCTCGCAGGCCTGGAGCTTCTGAACGTCGATCGCGGCTCGGTAAGCATGCCGGTCGTGAAAAGCGGCGCCGAGATTGGCTCGCTGACAATCCTGGCGGACATCACCGACCTCAGGGACGGACTCTACAACACGCTGGGCTGGACAGCGCTCGTTGCACTGCTCGCCATTGCAGGCGGTGTGTCGATTGCGCAGTTCTTCATCTCGCGCATGACGCGCCCGCTTCGCGACCTGACTGCGGTTATGGCTGAGGTGGGTTCAAAGCAGGACTTCTCACGCCGTATGCCGGCTACGCGCAGCCGTG
Organism: Hyphomonadaceae bacterium; assembly: GCA_036733305.1. Classification (GTDB taxonomy): domain Bacteria; phylum Pseudomonadota; class Alphaproteobacteria; order Caulobacterales; family Hyphomonadaceae; genus UBA7672. The sequence goes on along the minus strand of DAINAT010000036.1, from coordinate 22,410 downwards.
ACGAAACCGGCGTGCTGGGTGAAGCTTTCAACGGCATGATCGACAATATCCGCGAGCGCGACCGCCGCATCGCGAACCACATGGAAACCCTGGAACAGACGGTCGAAGATCGCACACGCGACTTCCGCCTCGCCAAGGAAGAGGCGGAGTTCGCCAACGCCGCCAAGTCGGACTTCCTCGCCACCATGAGCCACGAGATCCGAACGCCGATGAACGGCATGATGGTGATGGCGGAGATGCTGGCAGCAGCAGACTTGTCCTCGCGCCATCGCCGCTATGCCGAGATCATCACCCGCTCCGGCGCCAGCTTGCTGACGATCATCAATGACATTCTCGATCTCTCGAAGATCGAAGCCGGCAAGCTGGATCTGGAAGCCGTGCCCTTCTCGCCGGAAGGCATGGTGGAGGACGTCGCGAGCCTGTTCTGGGAGAAGGCGCGATCGAAGGGCCTGGAGCTGGCGGTGCGGATTACGCCGGAAGTGCCGGTAATGCTGATCGGCGACCCGACGCGGCTCAACCAGGTCGTGACAAACCTCGTCAACAACGCTCTGAAGTTCACCGAAAAAGGCGGCGTCACGATCGACGTCTCTGCCGAGCCGGATGGCCAGCAGGTAAAACTGCGCATCGCCGTGACCGATACGGGCGTCGGCATCGAGGCCTCGCGCATCGGTGCGATCTTCGAGGCCTTCAGCCAGGCCGACCAGTCGACCACGCGGAAGTTCGGCGGCACGGGCCTTGGTCTTACAGTTTGCAAGCGCCTCGCGGATGCGATGGGCGGCGACATCATCGTCACCTCTGAACTCGGCAAGGGCTCGACCTTCGCAGTCGTCGCCAGCCTGCCGATCGAAACCGCCGCCCCAGCCAAACCGGTTGTTGCTGGCGTGCGGGTAGCGCTGGCCCTGCCAGCACCGCTGCTTTCGACCTACATTGTGGCTGGCCTGTGCGATCTTGGGCTGAACGTCCGCCTGATCGCCACGCCTGCTGAAGCCGACGCCGGCGAGATCGTCCTGACGCTGTCGGAGCTTCTCGCCCGTACTGGCGGAACGCCCGGCGCGTACACCGTCTGCCTCACCGATGTTGGCGACAATCGCGCCGACGGCCTGATCCGAAGCAATGCTGCCGTGGATCTCCTCCCCCTGCCCCTCGGCAGGTCGGCGCTGTGGAACTTCATCGAACGCGCAGGCCGCAAGGACTTCCGCGGCGCCGCAGCATTGTCGATATCGACAGCAGCGATGCCGACCGAAAAGTTCGAACACCTCTCCATCCTCGCAGTGGACGACAACGCCGTGAACCGCGAAGTGCTGCGTGAGGCCTTGATGAGCCTCAGCGCCGAGGGTGACTTCGTCACCAACGGCGTCGAAGCCGTCGAAGCCGCCACCCGGAAGCGGTACGACGTCATCTTCATGGACGGCTCGATGCCGGAGATGGATGGCTTCACCGCAACGAAGCTGATCCGCGAGGCGGAAGCCCGCGAAGGCTCTACACCCGCCTATGTCGTCGCCCTGACGGCTCAGGTGCGCGGCGCTGACGCAGATGCCTGGGCAGCTGCCGGCGCCGACCGGCACATGACCAAGCCCTTTACGTCTACTCGCCTCACCGAAGCCCTGAAGTCCGCCGGCACGGGAACACGTCTGGCGTCCCCAGGCGCCGACTCGGTCGTCCAGCCGACCCCGGCCCTCCCTGTGCTCGAAGCAGCGGTCGTTCACACCGCCCCGACGAACACCCCGCTGATCGATGGCGAAGCCGTCGCCACCATGGAAGCCGTCGGCGCCCGGTCGGGCCGCGATGTGGTGGGCAAGGTCTGGAAGCTGTTCCTCGGCCAGGCCCCGGACGCCGCCTTCAAACTCGAAACGCTGGCGCAGGGCGGCGACCCCGGCGCAGTCGCCAAGCAGGCGCACTTCCTCAAATCCATGTCCCTCTCGGCCGGCGCGGCTCAGCTGGCAGACCTGTGCGAAGATCTGGAACATGCCGGCAAGTCCGGGGACATCCAGGCTACCCGGGAAAAACTGGCAGCGATACGTCCGCTCCTTGACGATACCTGCGCCGAGATGAACCGCAGGCTCACCGCCAGGCTGGCCGCAGCCGCCAGCTAGACACGCTTCAGTCCGGGCAAGAATTCTCCCCTTTGGGGTACGGCTTCTCGCAGGCCGTGATCGCCCGTGAACGGCCTGCCGCGCTGTGGTCCAGCGGTTGACGCAAGGATGCGGACCATGTGAAGCCTCGCGTCACAATCTCCTGTCGCGACACCGTGAAGACCAGCAGTCGAGACTCCGCCGCAATTGGTGGGGTAGTGTGAGCGCCTGTAGTTCTGGACGTTACATGACCGTTACGCCTACCGAAACGAGCACCGGCCTCGACCCCGTCACCCTGGCGGAGATCGCGCGCGTTCGGGAATCAGGCGTGCTGGGCGCTGGCGGCCGCCTCGTGGAATTGTTCGACTTCCTGGCATCGCGCTCGGCCGATAGCCGCCCGCCGAAAGAGGCAGAAATTGCCCTCGCCGTCTTCGGCAAGGCCGACTCGGAGGCGCTTCGCGACGATCCGGTCGCGCGCGTTTACATCCATCGCCTGCGCAAACGCCTCGACGATTTCTATCTGCGCCAAGGCATGCCGTCAGGCGTCAGGCTCGACATCCCGAAGGGCGATTATCGCATCGTCTGCGTCGCGCCCCAGGAAGCCACGCTGGCGGTCGACGATGGCGTGCCGGACGCGGCGAACGACGATGTGGTTCCGCAGAAGCCCTCGCGCAAGCCGCGATTGGGCATCATCGCCGCCGCCTTTGGCGCGGTGCTGATCGGCGGCAACATTGCTGCCTGGGCTGTGTTGGGTAACAAGCCTGCCGCGCAAACCCAGCTGGCCGATGCGGGCATCTGGACGGACATCGCCAACAGCACGCGCCCGCTGCTGATCGTGGTCGGCGACTATTACATGTTCGGCGAATACGAAGAGCGCGTGAAGCTGAAACGGCTCGTCCGCGACTTCACGATCAATTCGAAGGAAGACCTCGTCCACAGCCAGCGCGACAATCCAGGCGGCTTTGACCAGTATTCCGACGTCGCGATGCAATACCTGCCCGCGTCCGCCGCTTACGCTCTCGCTGACCTTGCGCCGGTTCTACGCGAAGGCCGCAAGGTGCAGGTCATGCTGGCATCCGAGATGACGCCGGACCGGTTGAAATCGGACGATATCATCTATGTCGGCCTGCTCAGCGGCATGGGCAAGCTGCGCGATCCGGTGTTCTCGCAATCGCGCTTCCAGATCGGCGCGAGCTACGACCAGATCATCGATCGCAAGACCGGCAAGATGTACACCAGCGAGGCCTTCCTCGCGGCGCCGAGTGATCAGATGTATCGCGACTACGGCTTCTTCTCGACCTTCGAGGGCCCGAGCGGCAACCGCATCGCCATCCTCTCAGGGTCACGCGACACGGCCGTCATGGGCGTTGCCGAGGCGCTGACGCAGATGGACCGTCTGGAAAAGGTCGAGAAAAAGACAGGCGGCGAGAAAGACTTCGAGGCCCTGTTCGAAGTCAAAGGCCAGAAGCACGTCAATCTGGAAGCCCAGGTGCTCGCCTCGAACGGGATCGACAGCCCGACGATCTGGGGTGGCGAAGCGGCCAGCGTCGCGTCATTCCCCGAGAAATAGATTTTCCAAGGCGATCCTCTTTGCGCAGAGCTCCCCCCCAAACAGGGAGTTCAGCGTCGCGCTCGCCACAAAATGGCCTCAGCGCACAGACAATTCACAAACATGAACTAGATGACATCTATCAGGGGGCGCCGAGGGGGCGGTACTGAGCAGGATCATCAGTGAATGCGCGGATGGCTGTTATTCCACAATGATGTGACGGACGACGCTCCGGAAGCACCGGAGATTCGCCGTTTCATAGAAGTTGGAAAGAGGCGCGGCATCAAGCTGGAAGCCCTTCGCCCGCGCGACTTCGAGCTGATCGTCTCGACCGAGCGCGACTGGCGAGCGGAACATGCCGGCGGCAAATTGCCGAAGCCTGATTTCATCATTCCGCGCACCGGGAGCGAAACGTCTTACTTCACCCTCGCCGTGATCCGTCAGTTCGAACGCATGGGCGTTCCGATCATCAACGGCGCGGAGGCGGTGGAAGCCTGCGCGGACAAGCTGCAGACCTTGCAGCTGCTGTCGGCGTCGGGACTGCCAATCCCAAAGACAATTCTCGCGAAGTTCCCTGTCGATGTGGATGTCATTGAGCGCGAACTCGGTTTCCCGGTGGTCGTGAAGAAGCTACGCTCAACGCGCGGCGCTGGCGTCGTGCTTTGTCAGGACCGCGACCAGTTCGACGATCTCGCCAGCCTTCTGGGCGATGCGGGGCACCAGTCGGACTTCATCTTCCAGCAGTACATTGCCCGCAGCCATGGCCGCGATGTGCGTCTGCTCGTCATCGGGGGCGAAGTGGCGGCTGCTATGGAGCGCCGGTCGCTGAACGGCAACTTCAAGTCGAACATCTCGCTTGGCGGCACGGGCGAGTGCATCACACCACCAGACGAGATGGCGCAATTGGCGATTGAAGCCTCGAAAGCACTCCGGCTCGACATCGCCGGGATCGACATCCTCTACGACGAGAATGGCTATCGGATCTGCGAAGCCAATTCTTCACCGGGCTTTGTCGGACTGGAGAAGGCCTGCCCTGTCAGCGTTCCGGACAAAGTGCTCGACTACGTAACGGCAAGGCTGAAGCCTTCGCAGCCAGCCCGCCGTTCGCTGTGGAGCCGCATTCCCTTCGTCGGAAGGCCGAAGGAGAGAGCACACGAGAAAGAGAAGGCCTAGGCGGCCCGCTCGAAGATCGCCGCGATGCCCTGGCCGCCACCAATGCACATCGTCTCGAGGCCGTAGCGCGCCTCACGGCGCTGCATCTCGTTGAGCATGGTGGCGAGGATGCGGATACCGGTCGCACCAATCGGGTGGCCGAGCGAGATGCCCGAACCGTTGACGTTCAGCTTGTCGGCGTCGTTCCAGTTCCAGCCTTTCAGCACAGCCAAGACCTGCGGCGCGAAGGCTTCGTTGAGCTCGACGAGATCGATGTCTTTCCAGCCAAGACCTGTGCGAGCGAACAAGCGCTCGACAGCCGGGACCGGGCCGATGCCCATGCGCGACGGCTCGCAACCGGCGGCTGCCCAGCCGGTGAAGTAGCCGATCGGCTCGAGGCCGAGTTCTTCCAGCTTGTCTTCGGCAACGACGAGGCAGGCTGCGGAAGCATCGTTCTGCTGTGATGCGTTGCCGGCAGTGACAACACCGCCCTTCTCGATGGCGCGAAGCGTGGAGAGTGATTCAGCGGTCGCATCACCGCGCACGCCTTCGTCCTTCTTGAAGACGATCGGGTCGCCCTTCTTCTGCGGGATCGAAACCGGGATAATCTCGTTGTCGAACTTGCCCTCAGCCCAGGCGGCGGTAGCGCGCTGGTGGCTACGGGCGGCGTAGGCGTCGCAAGCATCGCGCGGGATCTGATAGTCCTTTGCGAGGTTCTCAGCCGTCTCGATCATGCCGGTGATGACGCCGAAACGCTCGATCGGCTGGGACATCATGCGGCCGCGCGACAGGCGGTCATGCATGGTGACGTCGCCCATACGAGCGCCGTTACGCATCGTGGTCGAGTAGTATTCGACATTGCTCATGCTCTCGACACCACCGGCAATGACCACATCGGCTGCGCCCGTCTGAACGAACATGGCGGCTTCGACGACGGCCTGCAGGCCCGAGCCGCAGCGGCGATCGAGTTGAAAGCCCGGGACGGAGATCGGAAGGCCCGCAGCCAGCGCTGACCAGCGGCCGATGGCAGGCGCTTCGCCCGAGGGATAGCCTTGCGAGAACACCACGTCATCGATGCGGCTCGGGTCAATCTTGGTTCGCTCCACCAGCGCGCGGATGGCTATGGCGCCGAGTTCGCCCGCCTGGATGCCCGCCAGCGATCCCTGGAACTTGCCGACGCCTGTGCGGACGGGGCTGACGATGGCGGCGCGGCGAAGTTTGGTCATGGCGGCTTCCTCTAAATCGCGGCGCACCATAGCGGCCATGGCTAAGGAAACAACAGGCGGTCAAGGCTTGCCGCCTTGACGTGAGGTGCGGGTTAGTTCGTATCCGGACAACGAACATGGGAGGCGATTCATGCGGACATTACCGGTTGTGATGCTGGCGACGGCATTGGCGGCATGCGCCCAAGCACCCGCCCCACGGACGCCTGCGCCAGTAGCGGTCGCACCGCCGGTTGCCGAGGTTACGCCCGCGCCACCCGTGCTCGCGGCTGAACCTGCGCCTGTCGCGCCGCCGGCCTGGATAGGACGGCTGACCGAGACGGCGAAGGCCAACGCGCTGAAGCTGGATTATGCCGATGGCGTGTTCTCGGGCCCCGCATGGGACAAGCTGGTGGTCGAAGGCAAGGCTGCGCAATTCCTGCTGGTGGGCGAGGAGCATGGCATCGCCGAGAACCCCAAGCTGATGGGACAGCTGTTCGAGACACTGGCGAAGGAAGGGTATTCGAAGTTCGTGATCGAGGTTTCGCCGCCTATGGCGGAGGCGCTGGATGGGGCGGCAAAGACCGGGATGACGGGCCTCAAGGCGCTGTATGCGAACGAAGGCGGCGAGCCGGCGTTCTTCGGGATGCAGGAAGAAACGGAGATGCTGGCGCGCGTGCGCAAGTCCGTGCCGGCTGCAACACCCGTGTTCTGGGGCGTCGATTATGAGGTGGGCGGGGACCGCCTGCTGATCACAAAGCTGGAGGCGATGACGAAGCCCAAGGCTGCGCAGGATGCACTGGCAAATCTGCGCGCGGCATCGAAGGCGTCGTGGGACAAGTACAACGCGGAAAAGAATCCGCAGTTCATCTTCACATTTGCAGGCGACCCGGCGCTGGTGCGCGCGGTGCGCGATGCGTGGCCGCAGCGCTCCGCTGAAGCGAGCAGCATCCTGACGACACTGGAGGAGACGCTCGAGATCAACAGGATGTGGGTCAATGGCAAGGGCTTCGACTCCAACGTCCGGCGCTCCGGCAATATGCGTGCGAACTTCCTCGCGCACTGGAACAAGGTGCGGACACAGAAGGCATCGTCGAAGGTGTTTGCGAAGATGGGCCTGTCGCATCTCGTGCGCGGGCGGAACATGAGCGATGTCTACGACATCGGCGCACTGGTCCCCGAACTTGCGATGATCGAGGGCGTGAAATCGCTACAGGTGGGCATCCTGCCTGGCAACGGAACGTCGACGGCCGTGTTCGATCCGGTGGCTTGGCGCTATAATCCGTCCGACCCCAAGGACAACTATAATAAAAGACTAGAGCCGCTCTATGCGGCAGCCCATGCCGATGCATTCACGCTGATCGACCTGCGTCCGCTACGGGCCGTTATGCCTCGCTGGCGCGAAGGCATGGACCTCGAATTGATGCGCATCGTCCACGGGCTCGACCTGCTACTCATCATGAGCGGATCGACACCATCGTCCAACATCACTCAGTAGCCCAGCGCCTTCACTAGCGTCGCAACTGTCATATAGATCAGGATCACCGAACCGATGGTCCAGAAGGTCGCGCGGACTTCGTGGATCTGCGCGGTGATGTAGGCGAGGAAGTGCAGCGCACGCGATACGACGTAACCGTAGAACAGCCATTGCGCGATCACGAGATCGGGGTCGGTCGTCACGAATAGCAGCCCAGCGATCAGGAAGAACGGCACGTTCTCCAGCACGTTGAGATGAATTCGGCGGATGCGCTCAACGGCCTCGATCGGCGCGGTCTGGTTCGCATGAGGATTGGGGTTCATCGGCGTCTTCTTCATGTCTTCCGGATTCCGGAAGCCTCCGTTTGCTCCGACCATCCGCACCACGGTCAGCCAGGACATCGCAACGGCTTTCAGGATCATCAGGCACGCCGCCACCACATAGGTCGCGAACACGGGATTCTGCAGGCTGAATTCGGTCATGACACCCCTCCTCCATCGCGTGTGAAATCGCGATCCATATTTTCTTTTTTCTACCATTGGTCGAAAATGTCAACGGTGGTAAAATTGACATCATGAAACCTGCTGCAAAGCCTGCGAAAAAGAAGTCGGCGAAGACGCTGGAGGCCGCGCGCGTCGCCCGGCGGGAAAGGCGGCGCGAAAACTCACGCGAGGAAATCCTCGATGCGGCGCGCAGCATCTTGCTCGAACGCGGAATTGCGGGCGCGACGCTGGAAGCGGTTGCTCGGGCTGTCGGTATGTCGAAGGCGGCGCTGTACTACTATTTTCCATCCAAGGAGGCGCTGTTTTTCGAGCTGATGTTCGGCACGATCGAACGCCAGGCGAGTGCGGTGAACGCAGCTGTGGAGAAGACCAACAGCGGGGCCGACGCTTTGGCCGCCGTTATCCGAGAATCCGTCGCGGCGTTCGCCCCACGCATGGACGACTTCCGACTAGCCTTCCTGCACGGACAGGTTGCTGGAAAAGGAGCAGTCAAGCTGACCGAGGACCAGTTCGAGCGGATCAGGCCGCTGAACGGACTGCTACTTGGATTGGCAACGCAGAAAGTGGGTGCGAGCCGGAAGCAGCCCGCGGCGGTGGAGCCGAGGCTTATGGCGTTTCTGGCATACCTGTCAGCGATCGGAATGCTCACCATGAAAGGGATGGTAGAACATATGGACGATCCCCTGATCTGGTCGGACGAGCAGCTGGTCGAAGGCTTTGCAAAAGTATTTGCGGCCGCGACGAAGGCGTGACGGCGGCGCAAAGGCGTTGCAGATTGCCGGAATGAACAAGACAGACACCCACTCCGAAATCCGCGACGCCGTGCGCAAGCTTTGCGCACGCTTCCCCGGAACATACTGGCGGGCGCTTGACCGCGAGCGGGCCTATCCGACCGAATTCGTGAAGGCACTCACTGAGGCCGGTTGGCTCTCGGTCCTGATCCCGGAGCAGTATGGTGGCGCGGGACTCGGCATCAGTGCGGCCTGTGCCGTGCTGCAGGAGATTCATCGCTCGGGCGCGAATGGCGCGGCGTGTCATGCGCAGATGTACACAATGGGCACGCTGCTGCGGCACGGCTCGGATGCCCAGAAGCAAAAATGGCTACCGGGTATCGCGAGCGGAGACCTGCGCCTGCAGGCCTTCGGCGTCACCGAGCCGACGAGCGGCACGGATACGACGCGGATACAGACGTTCGCGAAGAAGGTTGGCGACAAATACATCGTCAATGGCTCCAAGATCTGGATCAGCCGTGCGGAGCATTCGGACCTGATGGTCCTGCTCTGCCGCACCTCGCCGCGCGACGACGCAGGCAAGACATCGGATGGCATGAGCGTGCTGCTCGTCGATATGCGCGAAGCGAAGGGCAAGGGCCTGACCATCAAGCCGGTCCGCACCATGCTGAATCATGCCACGACTGAACTGTTCTTCGACAATATGGAAGTGCCCGCCGAGAACCTGATTGGCAAGGAAGGCTCCGGCTTCCGCTACATTATCGATGGCATGAATGCGGAGCGCATCCTGATCGCCTCGGAATGTATCGGCGACGGCAAGTTCTTCGTTGATCGTGCTTCAACCTATGCAAAGGACCGCTCCGTATTCGGCACACCGATTGGCGAGAACCAAGGCGTGCAGTTTCCGATCGCCCGCGCGCACGTGCAGGTAACGGCTGCGAGCCTTATGGTCGATCACGCTGCGCGCCTGTTCGAGGCGGGGGAGCCGTGTGGGTCGGAAGCCAACATGGCGAAAATGACGGCGTCCGAAGCAAGCTGGTATGCGGCTGATGTATGCGTGCAAACGCATGGCGGCTTCGGCTTTGCCGAGGAATATGACATCGAGCGCAAGTTCCGCGAGACGCGACTCTACCAGGTCGCGCCGATCTCCACCAACCTGATCCTCAGCCATGTGGCGACGCATGTGCTGGGTATGCCGAAGTCGTTCTGAGGCCGCGCGATGACATCCATCAATGCCGCTGACTGGATCGGCCGCAACGAGACGCTGCACGACCATGTTGCGCGCGGTCCCTTTGACCGGCTGTCAGCTTTGCTGGATCGTACGCCGGAAGCGTCCGCGCTGCCGCCGATGGGCCACCTGCTCTGCTTCCTGCCGGGCGCGCCGCAGTCTGAGATCGGTGAAGACGGCCACCCGAAGCGTGGCGGTATCGTTCCGCCAATCGACCTGCCGATGCGCATGGCCGCAGGCAGTCGCGTTGCATTTCATGCGCCTGTACCGTTCGGCGCGGATATCCGCCGTGTCTCGACAATCGCCAACCTGACCGAGAAGAGCGGCCGTACGGGCCGGCTCGCCTTCCTTACGCTCCGCCACGACATCTACGCCGGCGAAACATTGTGCATCACCGATGAAGCCGACATCGTCTTCCGCGAAAGAAGCGGCAATAGCGACCCACTTCCACCGGGCGAGAAACGCGACGCCCAGGTTTCACGCACGATCAATCCAACCGCGGCGCTGCTCTTCCGCTTCTCGGCGCTAACCTACAACGCACATCGTATTCACTACGATCGCGACTACGCCATCAAGGAGGAAGGTTATCCCGGCCTCGTCGTGCACGGACCGCTATTGGCAACCTTGCTGGTCGATCATTTCCGACGGCGCCGGTCACATGACAGGATCGCGACATTCGAGTTTCGTGCGCAACGACCCATTTTCGATCTTGCGCCCTTCACGTTGAATCTGGTGGATACGACATCGGGTGCGGATGTCTGGGCGGCGGATAGTGACGGGTATGTCGCGATGAGCGGCAGGATTGGCGTGTCGGGATGAAGAACTGGCGGTCTATGCTTTTCGTGCCGGCCGCAGCCCCGCAGCGCTGGGCAAAAGCGCACACGCGTGGCGCCGATGCGATTATCGTCGATCTGGAAGACTCGACCCAACCGGAAGCCAAGGCTGCGGCGCGCACACAGGCGCGCGAAGCGGTGCAGACTCTGCACGCCAACAACGCTGTCGTCACTGTACGCGTGAACAACGATCCCGAGCACATAGAAGCTGATCTGGAAGCCGCGATCGTCAACGGGCTGACCGCGATCGTGATGCCGAAGGTCGAGGCGGTTGCAGAACTCGAGAACCTCTCGGCGATGATCGATGCGCTGGAGTATGAGAACGGACTGGACCGCTATACGATCGGTGTGATGGCGGTGATCGAAAGCCCCCGCGCGCTGGAGCGTATCTCGACTATCGCGGACGGCCCTCGCCTGATCGGCCTTTCCCTCGGCAGCGAAGACTTCTCGCTGTCGCTCGGCCGGCCGCCGACGCCGCTCTCGTTAGGCTTCGCCGCGCAGACAGTTTCCTATGCAGCCTCGGCGCGCGGGATGATGGGCATCGGTATGGCTACGGGAATCGCAAACTTCACCGATCTCGACGTATTCGCCGCAGAAGCGCGCCGCTCGTATGCGATGGGACTTACCGGCGCCATGTGCATCCATCCGAACCAAATCCCCGTCCTGAACAGCTGCTTTGGCGTTAGCGAGGAAGCAGTCGGAGAGGCTCAAGCCATCCTTGCTGCATGGGATGCACGCATAGACGGCGTTGTTTCGCACAATGGGCGGATGATCGACCAACCCGTGGTTGAGCGGGCGCGCCGCCTCCTCATATCTGCTGGCCTTGCTTGAAAAGCGGCTCCGCTCTCGAACTCCTGCGCAGCTTCCGGCCGGGACAGCGGGTGTATTTGCAGGGCGGGCCCGGCGAATGCGCCGCCTTCTATCAGTTGCTGCGCGATAATCCCGGCTTTGCAAACGGCGTTGATTTCTGGTCGTGCCTCGTTCCCGGCATCAATACGCTGGACTACGGATCGCTGCGCGGAGACATCCGGCTGACGACGTTCATGGCCTCGCCCGCGCTGGCCCCTTCGATCGCCAGCGGCCAAACGACTCTGATGGCAATGCCATATTCCGAAATCGGTGGACTTCTGGCTCGCACCGATTTCGATGTAGCGATCTTCCAGACATCGCCGGCAGACGCCAAGGGGCAGTTCTCGTTCGCGCATTCCTGCGACATGGGCTCGGTTGTCTGGCCACGATCGAAGCGCAACGTCCTGTTCGTCAACGAACAGATGCGGGCGCTCGCAAATGCAGAGAGCATTTCCGCCGACAACGTCGCCATGACAATCGCGCTGAACGAGCCGCTTCTTGAACCGCCGCCGGCTCGAAAGCCCTCAGCCGTCGTGCAGGAGATTGCGCGGCTGGCGGCAGATCTGGTGCCGGATGGCGCGACGTTCCAGGCGGGCATTGGCGACACACCTGCCGCTATCGTCTCAGCGCTGAAATTGCATCGCGGCCTGCGCGTTCACTCCGGCATCATTACGCAGGAATACCAGCAACTCGCGGAGAGCGGCGCACTCGACCCGTACGCCGAACACATTACGGGCGTTGCATGGGGCGACCGGCGATTCCGCGACTGGCTGCCTCAATCCGGCTTCATCTTCCGCAATGTATTCATCACGCACGGGCACGACGAACTCGCAGCCATACCCGGCTTCGTCTCAATCGGCTCCGCGCTCGAAGTCGATCTCGCCGGCAACCTCAATCTCGAATGGCGCGCGGGACATCGCGTCAGCAGCGTAGGAGGAGCGCCCGACTATCTTCGCGCCGCTGCAGCATCGGACGGCGGACGATCAATCATCGCCCTGCAGGCTGCAACTGCCCACGGCGGCTCGCGTATTGTGCCGAACCTGAAAGTCCCCTCGATCAGCGGCGTGACAACCGACACAGTCGTGACCGAACATGGTGTCGCCCGACTCAAAGGTCTTTCCCATGATGATCGGGCTCAGGCGCTCATTGCCCTTGCCGCACCTGAACACCGCAGTTTCCTGAGTGATGCCTACCGACGCGGCGTCGGCGCGTGAGTGAGATGACCCCGCTAGGTTGTTTTTTGCCAAAGCGCGCTCTGATATGCGAGGAATTTGGAACGGAACGACCCGCTTTCTCGTGATTTATGGCTCGGTAACCCAGACGAAATGTCATATCGTGCCGCAGCGTCACATGACGCAAGGTTGACCTATGACGGCTCGAGTAACCTCATCAGCCTCTTATCTCACCGATCCATCGGTGAGCGATCCGGTGTTGGGATTCGCCGAGGCTTCGTTCCATGCCGCCAACGCTGCCGAACTCGACAAGACCATGGCGGATTACATGCGCCGCTTCGAGATCGAGGCCTTCGTCCTTTGCCGCGCAACGGATAGGCTGAAGCGTCCCTCCGCCGCGCGGATCGCCGGAACAAGCAATGCGCGCTGGCGCGCCCATTATGACGATCGGAACTTCGCCAAGGCGGACGACCTGCTAAAGGCAGGACTTACCTCGTCTGCGCCAACGACCTGGATGACGTTCCGCCACGAACAGGAACAACAGGGCCGGCCGGCCGATATCTATGACGAGGCGCGCGAATTCGGCCTGCAGGACGGCTTCTATCTGCCTATCCACCAACCAGACGGTTCGGTGCTGGCAGTGTCGATGATGGCGCAGCAACAGATGCCCAATTCACGCACCACGCTGGCCGCGCTGCACATGCTGGCTGTATATTATCATCTGGCGGCAGAACGGCTTGGACTGGTTGCGAAGCTCGCACCACTCGATGAGCCGCCGCCGGTCAACAAGAAGCCGGCACTGACGAAACGCCAGCTCGAATGTCTGAAGTGGATCAGCCAGGGCAAGACGAACTGGGAGATCAGCCAGATCCTGAATATCTCGGAACACACAGTGCACGAGCACCTTGAGCAGGCACGGATTCGCATGGGCGTGCGCACGACCACGCAGGCTGTGTTGAAAGCGGTCACCCTGGGCCTGATCGAGCTCTGACTAGGGTTACCCCCCAGGTTTCGGGGGTTTCGCAATCTCATATCATTTGGCAGGTTGCCCCTACTGGTCTGGGGGGACGGGCACTTATTGCGGCGTTTGCGCTGCATGCGACAACCCGCCACAAAATCTTACAAAATCAAAATCTACGGGCCCCTGAATCACAGCATTCGGAACTCGACTTCCTTATCCACTGTGGCTAGCGTGCAACATCACGCAAATGGGGTCGCTAATGGACGGAAGGATGAGCTCAGCTCTGCAATGCGCCCTTGTGAGCGCAGCGCTGGGCTTTGCCTGCGCCCTGCCTGCCGCCGCCCAGGTCCTTGAGATTGGCCCGGCGGGGGTGACATCCATCGTTGGCCCCAACGTCATCACCGCTGATGGCGTCCAGTCGATCGCGCCTGTTCGTCCCGCCGCCAGGACCGCCAGCGTCCCTTCTTCTACCCAGCCCCTGCTGGACCAGGCCGGAGTTGCAAGCGCCCTCTCGCCGCAACTGCTCGAGGCGGTCGCCTATGTCGAATCGCGCTTCCGTCACAATGCGGTCTCGCCCAAGGGCGCGATTGGCATGATGCAGCTGATGCCCGCGACAGCCGGAGACCTCGGCGTCGATCCACGCGATCCGGCCCAGAATGCCCGTGGCGGAGCAGCCTATCTGCGTCAAATGCTTGCAATGTTCGACAACAACGTGGAACTCGCCGTAGCGGCCTACAATGCGGGCCCGAACGCAGTTCGAAAGCACAATGGCGTGCCGCCCTATGCCGAAACCCGCGCCTACGTCGCCGCGGTGATGGACTATCTCGCCAGGACCAGCGTACCGGAGACCAAGTGATGGCGTTTGCTTCCCGACTGACCCTGTTTACCGCCGGCGCAATGATCGCCGCGCAGGAAGCTTTCGCACAGGTCAACAGTCCTCAGGGCTCCGGCCCCATTCTCGGTGCGGTGAACTGGGTTCAGGGCACGCTGCTCGGCAATCTGGCGACTGCAGCTGCCGTGATCGCGGTTGCCGTCATCGGCTTCATGATGCTGACCGGCCGGATGAACTGGAAGCATGGTCTGACTGTCATCGTCGGCTGCTTCATTCTGTTCGGCGCCGCCACCATTGTCGGCGGCATCCAGATGGCCGCACGGACGGCGGGATAGGCGACACATGGCCGGTATCGAACGCGACATCGTCTTCAACGCCCTCACCCGCCCGCAGATGTTTGCGGGCGTGAGCTACTCGTTTTTTGTGCTGAACCTTGTCGTCACCACTGAAGTGTTCCTGATCACCAAATCGTTCTGGGCGATCGTCACCGCGCTCGTGCTGCACGTGATCGGATACCTCATGTGCCTGCGTGAACCGCGCTGGCTCGACCTCTGGATTCAGAAGGTCAGTCGCTGCCCGCGCGTGAAGAACTACAATCACTGGCACTGCAACTCTTACTCCCCCAGCACATACGACCCATGAAAAAGAAATCGCCTCAGAAGAAAGCTGGGACGAGGGGCAATGCGAAACTGGCGCGCCGCGAGAAGAAAGCGGCGGACATGCTGCCGTATGCGCGTCACATCGACGAGACGACGCTGGCGACACGTGAAGGCGCGCAGATCCAGATCCTCCACCTGCAAGGCTTCTCCTTCGAGACTGCCGACACGCAGGAGCTGAACTACCGCAAAAATGTGCGCGACACCGTTCTGCGCGGGATCGCCTCCTCGCGTCTGTCGATCGGCGCACACGTCATCCGCCACATGGTGCGACCTGGGCTGGAAGGCGACTTCTCCAACCACTTCGCGCGCAATCTCGACTCGAGCTGGCGCTCGCGCCTCAACGGCCGCCGCCTGTTCGTCAACGACCTCTTCCTCACACTGACTCGCAAGCCTGCCCTTGCGCGTGCCGGCTTCATGGGCGCCAAGAAACAATGGGACGCCGTCAGCCGTGTGCGTGACCGGCGCGAACTCGATGCCGCCACAGACAGCCTGATGGCCGCGTTGCAGCCCTATGGCCCGCGCCTGCTCGGTGCTTACGAGACTGCAGGCGGCCTGTTCTCGGAGCCGCTGGAATTCCTCGCCTTCCTGTTCGATGGCGAGCTGCGCCCCGTACCATTCGAGAAGGGCGGGGTGTCGTTCGTCGACCGGCGCGTCAGCTTCGGCAAGGACACGCTGGAATTCTCCGGCAACTCGCGTAGCCCCCGCACGCTCGGCGCCATTCTTTCGGTGAAGGAATACCCGCCGCATACGTCCGCGGGTCAGCTCGACAGCCTGCTGCGCGTGCCGCACGAGATGGTCATCTCGCAGAGCTTCTCGTTCGTAGATCGCCAGCCCGCGCTGAGCCGCATGAACACGGTCCTGCGCCGCATGCGTGCCGCCGACGATGAAGCGCTGTCCCTGCGCCGCGATCTCGTTCAGGCGAAGGATGATGTCGCCGCTGGCCGCGCTGTCTTCGGCGAACACCACTTCACGCTGATGGTCCGTGCGCCGGACTTTGAACCGCTCGATAACGCCGTGGCCGATGTGCAGGCGGCGCTGACCGAGATCGGCGTCATCGGCGTGCGCGAGGAAGCCGCGCTTGAGCCAAGCTTCTGGGCTCAGTTCCCCGGCAACAGCCAATACATTCCGCGCAAGGCGCTGGTGTCGTCGGCCAACTTCGCAGGTCTTGCCTCGTTCCACAGCCACCCGGTCGGTCGCGCCGGCGGCAATCACTGGGGGCCTGCCGTCACGCTGCTCGAGACGACAGCGGCCTCGCCCTACTATTTCAACTTCCACAAGGGCGACCTTGGCAACTTCCTGGTCATCGGCCCATCGGGCGCCGGCAAAACCGTGGTGCTCAACTTCCTGATCGCACAGTCGGAGCGGTTCGAGCCCAAGGTCGTGTTCTTCGACAAGGATCGCGGCGCAGAAATCTTCCTGCGCGCGATGGGCGGCAAGTACGACCTGATCCGTCCGGGCGTGAAGACCGGCTTCAATCCGCTGCAGCTGCCGGATACGCCGGGCAACCGCCGTTTCCTGCAGCAGTGGGTGGCCAAGCTCGTCACCTCGAACGGCGAGATCCTGTCAGCGGAAGACAATGCGACGATCTCTGCTGCTGTCTCGGCCAACTACGACCAGACGCCGAACTTCCGCCGCCTCCGTTACTTCCGTGAACTCTTCCTCGGCGGCCGCCGCCCCACGCCGGGCGACCTCGCCTCGCGTCTCAATCCATGGATCATGGAGGGCGATCGCGCCTGGCTGTTCGACAACGAGGAAGATCACCTCGATCTCGAGACCCGCATCGCGGGCTTCGACATGACGCATCTTCTGGAAGACCCGGTCGTGCGTACGCCGACCATGATGTACCTCTTCCATCGTGTCGAAGAGCGACTTAACGGCCAACCGTCGATCATCGTCGTCGACGAGGGCTGGAAGGCACTCGATGACGAAGTGTTCGTCGCGCGCATCCGCGACTGGGAAAAGACCATCCGGAAGCGCAACGGCATTGTCGGCTTCGCCACGCAATCAACCGGCGACGCGCTCGAAAGCCGCATCGCCAGCGCCGTGATCGAACAGTCCGCCACACAGATCTTCCTGCCCAACCCGAAGGCGCAGGAGAGCGAGTACTGCAAGGGCTTCGGCCTGTCTGGTCACGAGTTCGACCTGATCCGCACCCTGCCTGACACGTCGCGCTGCTTCCTCGTGAAGCATGGTGCGGACAGCGTGGTCGCGCGCCTCAATCTGAATGGCGAACGCGATATCCTGACCGTGCTCTCCGGCCGCGAGCGTACCGTGCGCATGCTCGACGATATCCGCACCGAGGTCGGCGACGATCCCAACGCGTGGATGCCGCTACTGTTGGGAGCAGCATGATGGCGTTCTGCCCGGCTCCTCCCGAAGAAGGCATGGTTGGCGGCGTCCTCGAGACGGTCGACTGCCATATCCGCGTTCTCGTGCACGACACCTACCGGAACCTTGTCGGCCCCGACACGGTGTTCTCTATGGCCTTTACCGGCTTGCTGACGATCTACATCGCGCTGATCGGCTACCAGCTGCTGTTCGGCCGCGGCGGAATGCGCGTGACCGAGCTGCCGTTCGCGGTCCTCAAGATCGGCCTGATCCTCGCCTTCCTGACATCGTGGGCGGCTTACCAGACCGTGTTCTTCAATCTGTTGTTCGATGGTCCGGCGGAGCTGATGAAACTTCTGGTCTCGCCTCTGTCATCGCAAGGCTCGACCTTCGACGGCAATGTGATGGGCGGCGTGCAGAAGGCTTTCGAAGATTTATCCGGCGCCGCTGGCGTCTATGGAGGCATGGCGAGCCCGTCCGCGAACCTGCTGCAAGGCGGCCCGATGCTGGGCTCGGGTCTGCTCTGGCTCACCTCCATCGCGCTGCTGCTGCTGACACTCGGCATCATCATTGCGACCAAGATCGTGCTGGCATTCCTGCTGGCGATCGGTCCGATCTTCATCGGCATGCTGCTGTTCGATCAGACACGCGGCCTTTTCGAAGGCTGGATGCGCGCGACGTTCTCCTTCGCCATGGCGCCGCTGGCCGTGAACGTGTTCGGCGCCGTGATGCTGATGATCCTGCAGCCCTTCCTCACGATCCTCCTGAAGAACGCGGCCGAAGCGAAGTTTGACATGGGGCCCGTGATCACCATCGCGATCATCGTGACCGTGTTCGTGATGGTCATGATCTTCGGGCTCGGCGCAGTCGCTGCGATTGGCCGGGGATTCGGGTTCAATCGCGGTCGCAGCAGCGAGGAGCCCTCCATGCGCCGGCTTCCCGCGCCTGACCGGATCAGCAGCAACGGCCCCGGCGCGCGCGCTGAAGAGATCGCTGCGCGTGTCGCCATGATCGACCGGGCACAGGCCGGCGCAGGCTCCTCCTATTCCAGCCGGGAGGTCTACTCCCGGCGGACGGGCGAAATTTCTGACGCAGTAGGCACCGCCCCGATGATCGCTTCGGGCGAACGGCTGGGCCAGGCGTACAATCGCTCGCCCCGACCGACCGTGCGGCCGGAGGATCGGTGATGGCCGTACGTACGACAGACTGTTCACTTGCATGGCCACCCCAAAAAGTGGTCGATAGGCGTTGGGCGACTTGGGGCGGCCGCACTTCGGGGGGCGGAAAGTCATGAGCCCGATGGGTCGAGGAAAGTATCGCGTGAAGTTTCGAGCAGCCACGATCGCCGTGCTGGCGCTGGGGGCGAGCTTCGCCACGCTGAGTCCGATCGCTATCGCTCAGGTCGCGACCTATCCGGTGCCGGGACCAGGCGATCCGCGCATCAAGGAATTCATGTACGACCCCAATTCTATTGTGGGGATTCGTGGCCAGCTCGGCTATGAGCTTACGATCGAGTTCGGCGCCGACGAGCGCATAGAGAACGTGTCGATCGGCGACTCGCTGTCGTGGCAGGTGACGCCCAACCGCAAGGCAACGCTGCTGTTCCTGAAGCCGATGTCGAAGTCCAACCCCACCAGCATGACGGTGGTGACGACGCAGCGCATCTATTCGTTCCTGCTGTCTGCGACAGAGAGCAAGACGGCGAGTGCGGATACGCTGTTGCGACTGCGATTCCTTTATCCTGCGCCCAAGTCGATGGCGGATCTTCTGCCGCCGCCTCCACCGCCGCCGCCTCCACCAAAGCCGGAGGACTTCAACTTCTCGTACGAGATGAAGGGTCAGAAGACGCTCTATCCGGTGCGCGTGTTCGATGACGGCACGCTGACCTATTTCCAGTTCGACGCCCGCAACGCGGCGCCGGCCGTGTTCGTGATCGGGGCCGACGGCAAGGAAGAGATGGCGAATACGCGCGTGTCTGGCGACTATACGGTCGCGGACTTCATCGCTGAGCGCTTCATCCTTCGCTATGGCAAGACCCAGGCGGAAGTGAAGAACAAATCTTGGAGCAAGCGTCCCGCGCCGACCCTTGCACCGCTGCCCCAGCCGAGCCGAGGCTGACATGGTGAGAGATCAACTCGGAACATCAGCTACCCCACGCACCGGCCTCGATCCGACATTCGATGTCGATGCTCCGCCGCGCGTGGCGCAGTCGCAGAGCCTCTGGCCAGTCGTTTTCGGCCTGGTCGGCGCGCTGGCGCTGGGCGTGATCGTTTTCCTGCAGCTCGATGCCAACCGCGCCTCGACAGAGAATGCGCGGCTGGATCGCGAGCAGGCGGCCAAGACTGCTGAAGCCCAGCGGCTGGCGGCTGAAGCGGCGGCTGCACAGCCCCAACCGATCATGCCGGCATACGTTCCGGTTGTGCCGGAACCTGCGCCAGTTGAACTTCCCGTGGTCGAACAGCAGCCACTGCCTCCGCCGGTTCCGGCTGGGCCGACACAGGGCGAACTCGATCGCTTGCGTGCGCCATCGCTGGTGGTGGATCTCGGCGAGTACAAGGCGCCTGTTGCCGGCGCTGCGACCGGACCAAACGGACAACCGCTTGATCCCGCCGCAGTCGCAGGCGCGATGAGTAATGCGGCGAACCAGAGCACGAACGCGGATGAACGGTTCGCGCAGCGGTTGGGCGTGGGCAGCTCGTCCAAGCCTGCACGCGCGAGCCAGCTGGGTGACCAGGCCAACACGATCGTCGAGGGTACGGTGATCGCGGCGGTGCTGGAGACGGCGCTGAATTCGGATCTGCCCGGATATGTGCGTGCGGTCGTCACGCGGGATGTGAAGGGCTTCGATGGGTCGAAAGTTCTAGTGCCGCGCGGGTCCAGGCTAATCGGCCAGTACAAGTCTGGCGTCGCGCTGGGACAGAGCCGGACGTTTGTGATCTGGACGCGGTTGATCCGCCCTGATGGGGCCGCGATCGAACTGGCTTCGCCGGCAACCGATGGTCTGGGCCGCGGTGGTCTGGACGGTGATCTGAATACGCACTTCTGGGAGCGGTTTGGTGGGGCGATCCTGCTGACGCTGCTCAACATCGGCGGCGCGGCGATTACGGACTCGAGTGATACGAGCATCGTGATCGCATCGACCCGGGCGGGCGTTGAGGCGGGTTCGAGCTCGCTGACGTCGGGCCAGAATATCGGACCGACGGTGACTGTGCCGCAGGGATCGCCAGTGCGGGTGTTCGTGAGCCAGGACCTCGATTTCTCGACGGTTGGCGCGATCAAGGCGAGCGCAGCGAATTGATCGGCGAAGGCGTTTATCTCCGCACCTATCTCGCGCCCTTCGCTCCCTGGCTCGATCGGGCGGATGTGACCGATATTCTGGTCAACAAGCCGGGCGAGGTCTGGATCGATGGGGCGCACGGGTTCGAGCATCATGCCGCGCCTGACGTGACCGAGACCATGATGCTGCGGCTGGCGCAGCAGATTGCGGCGCATACATCGCAGGGCGTTTCGCGGGAGTATCCGCTGCTGGCGGCGACCCTGCCTGATGGGGCGCGGGTTCAGATCGTGTCGCCGCCGGCGACGCGGAGCCATTACGCGCTGGCGATCCGGAAGCATGTGGTTCAGGACCTGACGCTCGATAACTACGAGGCGGCGGGCGCGTTCAATGGTGCGAAACGGGCGGCGGGGAGTGAACGGGCTGAGCAGGATCAGCAGCTTCAGGGCTTGCTTGATCGTGGCGAGCTGAAGGGGTTCTTCTCTGCGGCGGTGAAAGCTGGCCGGAACATCGTGATTTCGGGCGGTACGGGTACGGGCAAGACGACGTTTCTGAACGCGCTGCTGAAAGAGATTCCGCAGAGCGACCGGCTGATCGTGATCGAGGACACGCCCGAGGTGAAGCTGGCGCATCCGAATGCGGTGGGGTTGATCGCGGTGAACAGCGAGCTTGGAGAGGCGCGCGTCGGGATCGATGAACTGCTGCGAGCGAGCCTGCGGATGCGGCCGGATCGTTTGATGGTGGGGGAAATTCGCGGGGCGGAGGCTTTCACCTTCCTGCGCGCGGTGAATACCGGGCATCCGGGATCGCTCACGACGGTTCACGCCGACAGTCCGCAGGGCGCGATGGACCAGATTGCATTCATGACGCTGCAGGCCGGGCTGACGCTGACGCGGGCCGATGTGATCGAGTATGCGCGCTCGGTGATCGATGTGGTGGTGCAGCTGTCGCGCTCAGCAGGCAAGCGCGGTGTGAGCCAGGTGGTGTTTCACCGCCGGGCGTGAGGGTGCGTTCCCGCAGTTAAGCGGGGTGGGATGGGCTTGGGTTGTGGACGCGCTCGCTTAGGCGGGCGCGTTTTTGTTTGGGGCGGTGATCAAATCACCGCTCGTTCCGGCGCAAGCCGGGAACCAGTGCAACGCATACCGGAACAAGCCGCCCCTGGGTCCCGACTTTCGTCGGGAGGAGCGGGACAAGGAACGTGCATTGGTGTGTGGGCGAGCGTGTTGCAGCGCCTCGGCTTCATCAGCGGTTGTCATCCCGGCCGAGCGTAGCGAGCGCCGGGAACCATTGATGGGGTGTCGTGCTCTCGCAATGGGTCCCGGATAACGCTTCGCGTTTCCGGGATGACAAGTGGTGGTGTGAGCGCGCGGTTGGGCGGGGTCGCTTGGGGCGACAGTTTGGGTTTCCTTGGATTGGGTGTCGGTCTTCGCTTGGGGCAGATCTGTAGGCGTGGGCTGTGTGGCATTCACAGCTTCACGGCGGCGGATCATCTGGAGCGTTGAGGCGACGTGGAGCACGAGCATCGCAAGCATGCGCAGCATCGCATTGATCCAGTGATCAAGCGGCGACGGGGTCCCTAGCCCAATGT
>DAINAT010000035.1:0-27887 GCA_036733305.1 Hyphomonadaceae bacterium | reverse complement strand
GCGAAGCACTGGGGGAGGTGGATCGCCGCGTCTTCGCGGCGAGACGGAGGGGGCGTGCGCAACGCACACCGCCCCAACTCCAAACAAAAACGCGCCCGCCTAAGCGAGCGCGTTTCCAATTCACTCCACCACACCCCGCCAACCAGCGGGAATGCACCCGCACGCCTATTGCGGCGGCTGAGCCGGCACCAGCCCATCATCGATCGCGGACTTCACCGCATCCGGCCAATCGAGATCCGTGCCCACGCAATCACGCCGGAACAGCCCATCCACCTCAGCGACCATGCCCTTGTCGGCGGTCGAGGAAATCTCCCAATCCATCTGGCACGCGCGCGTCGCAAAGCTGCGCGAGCACACGGCCATAGGGTCCGGATAATCCTCATGCGCCTCGCCATAGATGCACGAGAACCCCGCCGCCTCGATCGCCGCGATCGCATCCGGCCGGCTCATCTTGCCAAGGATCGCCTTCACGCCAGCATTCCAGTCGCTGTTCAGCTTCTCGCCGGAAACGACCGTCCAGTCATGCGCGGCCTTTAGAGCCGCCAGATCCGCCGGCGTCGCCACCTCAGGTTGCGGCGGCTCGGGCTGAGCGGCCGGGGCAGGCGAACACGCCGCAGCCAGCAGGGCCAAAGCACAAGTAGGCAAGGCAAAAGCAAAGCGGATCATCTGACGTCCTCCCGCATTCACCATACCCCAAATCCGGGCGGCGCAAGGGCGGACTGGCGCCGGAAGCTGTTCCCCGCTATGGGCGCCCTCATGAAACTGTCCGACTTCGATTTCCACCTGCCGGAGGAGCTGATCGCCCTGCGACCAGCCAGTCCCCGCGACTCCGCCCGGCTGCTGGTCGTCCGTGGACGTGAAGGGAAGCTCGAAGACCGCAGCGTCAGCGATCTCCCCGACCTCCTGAACCCCGGCGACATCCTCGTCGCCAACGACACCCGCGTCATCCGCGCCGCCCTCGTTGGCCAGCGCCCCGGGCGAGGGGAGGGGCCGGATGTCGAGATCGAGGTCAACCTCAACTCCCGCCTGTCGCCCTTCGAATGGTCCGCCTTCGCCCGCCCGGGCAAGCGCCTCAAGGAAAGCGACACCATCATCTTCCCCGGTGGCCTGATGGCCATCGTGATCGCCAAGTCCGAAGCCGAAGTCCGCCTCGGCTTCAACCGCCAGGGTGATGCCCTCGACAAGGCCATCGACGCCGCCGGCGCAATGCCAATCCCCCCCTACATCGCCTCGAAGCGCCCCGCCGACGAAGCCGACGCCAGCGACTACCAGACCCTATTCGCCCGCGAGTCCGGTTCAGTCGCAGCCCCCACCGCAGGCCTCCACTTCACGCCGGACCTGCTAGCGCGCCTCGACGCTGCCAACATCGCTCGAACCGCCGTCACGCTCCACGTCAACGCCGGCACGTTCCTGCCTGTGAAAGTCGATGATATAGCCGAACACAAGATGCACGCCGAACAGGCCGATCTCTCCGCCGAAGCCGCGCAAGCCATCAATACCGCCCGCGCCGCCGGCGGCCGCTGCATCCCCGTCGGCACCACCGCGCTGCGCACGCTAGAGAGCGCCGCCTCTGCCGCCCAGCCGCTCGACGCTTACAGCGCCGCAACCTCCATCTTCATCATCCCCGGCTACAAGTTCCGCGTGGCAGACGGCTTGATGACGAACTTCCACCTCCCCAGGTCCACCCTGTTCATGCTGGTGAGCGCCATGATGGGTCTTGATGTTATGCAACGCGCCTATGTCCACGCCGTGAAGGAGCGTTATCGCTTCTTCTCCTATGGCGATGCTTGTCTGTTGCTTCCCAATGGCTGAGTTCCCGTTCCAGATTTCCGCCTCCGATGGCGAAGCGCGCACCGGCCGCCTGTCGACCCCGCGCGGCGATATCGCGACGCCCGCCTTCATGCCCGTCGGCACCGCCGGCACGGTGAAGGCCATGTTCCTCGACGATGTCCGCTCCACCGGAACCGACATCATCCTCGGCAATACCTACCACCTGATGCTGCGCCCCAGCGCCGAGCGCGTGCACCGGCTCGGTGGCCTGCATCGCTTCATGGGCTGGTCGCATCCCATCCTAACGGACAGCGGCGGCTTCCAGGTCTTCTCGCTGTCAGAGCTGCGCAAGATGAAAGAGGAGGGGGTCGAGTTCCGCTCACACATCGACGGCTCCTCGCACTTCCTCTCGCCCGAACGCTCGATCGAGATTCAGTCGGATCTGCTGGGCTCCGACATCGCCATGCAGCTCGATGAGTGTGTGGCCAACCCGTGTGAACATGCGCCAGCCGCCGCGGCCATGCGCCTTTCGGCCCGCTGGGGCGAGCGCTCGAAAAAGTACTTCGGCCAGCGCGACCGCCAGGCCCTGTTCGGAATCGTGCAGGGCTCGACTTACGCCGACCTGCGCAAGGAAAGCGCCGAGCGTGTCGTCGAGACAGGTTTTGACGGCTACGCCATCGGCGGCCTAGCAGTCGGCGAAGGCCACGACGCCATGTGCGATACGATAAGCCTCACGGCGCCGCTGTTGCCGAAAAGCCGGCCGCGCTACCTCATGGGCGTCGGCAAGCCGATCGACATCGTCGAAGCCGTCGCGCGCGGCGTCGACATGTTCGACTGCGTCCTCCCCACACGCTCAGGTCGCCACGGGCAGGCGTGGACGTGGGATGGGCCCATCAATCTCAAGAACGCGAAGTTCGCCGAAGATGATCAGCCCATCGATCCATCGCTGAACTGTGCCGCCAGTCGCGACTACTCAAAGGCCTACCTCAACCACCTGTTCAAGGCGGGCGAGTATCTCGGCCCGATGCTGCTCTCCTGGCACAACATCGCGTTCTTCCAGGCGATGATGGCCACGATGCGCCAGGTAATCTCGGAAGGTCGCTTTGAGGCGTGGCGCGCCGACGTGCGCAGCCGCTGGCTCACCAAGGATGCCGATCAGTCCGGCTGAACCTTGCCACGGTACTCGATCGCAGCACCCGGTCGTACAACGCCTGCGTTGGGTTCAGGCGCCGCGGGCGGGGCGCAGCCAAGCTGGGCCCCCACACCCTTGAGATAGGCCCGCCGCGTCACCCCGCGCTCATAGGCCGCCCGCAGCTTTCGCTCATGGGCGGAGGCCCCAGTCGCTTCCCGGACAACCGACCGGAACGGGATGAAATCGGTCATGGTTGAGGAGACGGCATTCAGGGTCATGCCAGCGGCTCCCGACCCCGCCTGATCCTCCCAGGAAGCCTCCGGCTGCGGAGGGGCATCCACGTCCTGACCCAGGATAGTGGTCAGATCCATCACGGCCCGACTGATCGCCTCGCAGTTGACTGCGGGGATCGGTTCGTAGGGCGACCGGATCTGATCGAGCAGGACGGGTACCTCGGTCCGCCTCAGATTCAGGTCCGCCAGGGGCGCCATGGCGGCATCGCCAAAACCCGCCTGAGTCTTGTCGACGGCCGTCGTGCAGCCCGTTCCGAGGCTAAGCGCCAGAATTATCCCCAGTTTCCGGGATAGTCTCATCGTCCGAATACCTCTGTTTTCCCTTATTCCCAGCGTGTTTTCCGGGTGCGGCGGATCAACCTACGAAAAACCGAAACTGCGGCCTTTCTTACGTTGACCCAACCGGAATCGAACACTAGGTTCCGCCGCTCTTGAGAGAGCCGGTAGCTCAGTCGGTAGAGCAGCTGACTTTTAATCAGCGGGTCGCAGGTTCGATTCCTGCCCGGCTCACCAAGTCCCTCCCTACAATCCAGCAGACATAGATCCGTTGGATTGGAGGGAGAAGACTTGTGGCTGCCAGTTTGGGCCTAGAGCTCCCTGCCAACCGGATAAAGCAGATACCGATCGTCGTAGAACGGGCTGCGCTCGTAGAAGAACGTCAGCCGGCGCAAGGGAGATGCGGCAAAGCCGGCATCGTCTTTGAGGCGCTTCTCGAATTCTGTTTTCAAGGCCGGATCGTTCTTCAGCATCTGCTCAGCCATCGGAGCGATGGCGTAGGGTTCCATGTATTCGACCCGCTGCAGGATCTCCGAGAAGAAGCCCCAGGAGAAGAATGAGTCCTCGGATTCCGGCTCCAGCAGGTAGGTCGCCAGTGCGCCCAGTGGCTGATCGGTCGAGACGCGGACCGAACCGGGCGGGAAGGTGACCTTCCGGGTCTCATGCGAGACGCCGGTTGCGCTAACTGGCGTGCGCCCCTCGGCAGGGTTGCTCGCCTTGAAGCCGGCGAGGCGGATCATGTCGACGCTCACCTCCTGAGGTTTGGCGATGGTTTCGACGACGATGCCGTGCGCCTTGAGACGCGCGATTACATCCGGCTTGGTGGATGGGACCCAGTACGCCTTCGGCACGCTGAGCTGTAGCCCCGGCTCCGATCCATAAACGGGGATATTCACGACAGGCCCGGGCTTGCCCGTCCAGCGCATCGTCTTGCCGCCCGTGACCGGTGCGTCGACTTCCGATCCTTCGATCGTCGGGAAATCGAGCCAGTGAACCGGCTCTGCTTTCTCCTTCCAGTTGGCTGCAACCATCTTCGGGCGCAGCGCACGGTCGGATGCGATGGCGCTCTTCAATCCGGCGCCGTCGCTGGCTAGCGCCTTCAGTGTCGCCTCAAGCAGAACGTACGTTCCGAGCACACGCTGGCGATACGGCTTCAACGAGTGGTTCTCGACCAGCACGGTGGGCAGGCGGCGGAGGTCGCCATAGGCATGGCTGAAACGCGGCGCGAAGGCGTTGAGATCTGTACCCTTCGATAGGTCAGCCTCATCGCGCATGAAGATAAGCGGGCCTGGGATATGGCCATTGGTCTTCAGCGCAGCATCGGCCTTTGGGCGATAAACATCGTTCAGCCATTTGCCGATGGACGGGCTGTCTGCGTAGAGACCGTTCCACCCATCGAAGCCGTATGTGATGTCGTACTGGTAATCCATGCCGTCGGTGACGTGCAGGTCGATGTAGAAATCCGGATTGTACTTCGCCATCAACGCCAACATGGCCTGCATCTCTGGCGCGTCGGCTTTCATGTAGTCGCGGTTGAGGTTGAGGTTCTGCGCGGTGTTGCGCCAGCCCATATTCACCGGGCCGCGCTGGTTAGGCCGGCTGTACTCTGTCGAGCGTTCATGACCGTCTGCATTGAAGACTGGAACGAAAACGATGTTCACCTTGTCGATAAGGTCATCGCGGCCCTTGAAGCAGATGTCGCGGATCAACATCAGCATCGCGTCCTTGCCGTCGATCTCACCGGAGTGGATGCCAGCCTGGATCAGGAAGACCGGCTTGGACGACGCGAAGGCGTTCTTGTCCTTGGAGATGATGACCGCTTTGAGCTCGCGCCCCTGAGGCGTGACGCCCATCTTCTCCATGCGGACAAACGGCGATTTGTCGTCGACCTTTTTCAGCCAGGCGATGGTCTCGTCGAAGTTCGGCGTGGCTGTGAGGCCAGTCTGCTCGGACGGCGTGATCCACGGATCATTCGCGGGCGCGATCAGCTTCTCGCTTGCTCCGTGCCATGCCGGGGGAGGGGGCAGGAAGCTGTCGGGATCGAGCTTCGGCGTTTGTGCATTCGCCATGAGCATGGCTCCAAGGAGGATCGTCGCAGCGACGCCAGCGATATGCCTGTACATGATCATGTGACCTGCGATCCCGGCCGCTCTCTTGCGAGCGAGCCTAGCATGGGCAAAGCGCCATCCCGCAAGGCGGATGAAGCGGCGACATGAAAATCGACGTTGCCGGCTGATGGCTATGCCAGCCCCGGCCAGTTCGCAGGTGTTGTGGGCGCCTTCCTTCAAGCGTCCACGAAGCAGACCTCAACGCGGCGCGATGATGTCATCAAGGTAGGCCGGCTTGCCCTCGATCCTTTCAAGGCGTGGATAGCGATGGCCGCCGTTGTAGTCGATCCGCACGGTCTTGAACGTCTCGCCGATGCGGAACAGCAGGTCGACGGGTGTGCCGTTCTTCGTGGCTGCCACTGCGGCGCGCAAGCGATCCGACGAGTAGGCTTGGCCGTTGACGCCGGTGATGGTCATCGAGGTGTTCAATCCGGCCTTCCAGGAGGGGCCTTTCCACTGGATCAGCGTGATCTTGCCGTTCTGGTCCGCCGACAGGCCGATCGAATAGAGCAGGTTGGCCGCGCGCGAGCGTACCTCGCCATCCCGCCATACGCCGTTCGGGGTGTCGCCATAGACAAGGCGGTAACCGCCGCGCTCGATGCCGGCCAGTGGCGCTTTCGGCGCAACATTGTCGACGCGTGTCTTGAAGAAGCTCTCCCAATCGTAGGGTTCGATCTTGTTGAGCGTCGAGACGATGTCGGCGCGCGTATAGGTCAGCGTGCCCCAGTCGCCATCGTTGACGCCAAAGAAGGCTTTGGCGAAGTCATCCAGCGACCGCTTGTTGCCGGACTTCTCGCGGATGAGGGTGTCGACATCGGTCCAGATAAGCTGGCCTTCCGAATAGTAGTCTTCGCTACGCTGCCAGTTGGACCAGGGCAGGGAGCGGCGGGCCGCAATGATCGGGTCATTCGTGGTGTCGATCAGGGGGCGCCATTCCCGACCAGTGCGCATGTCGTACAGGGCTGCGTTGTTGGCCATGAGATCGAGCGCCTGCTGCTTCGAGACGAACCCGGAGCGGGCGGCGAGCACGTTGCCGTAGTACTGCGTCTGTCCCTCATAGACCCAGAGCAGGCTGTTGCGCATCGGCGTGTTGAAGTTCGCCGTGAACAGGTCAGCGCCGCGGCGATACTTGCCGTTCCACGAATGGTTGTATTCGTGAGCCAGCAGATCCTTGCTGACGAAGCCTGTATCCCAGTTCTTGAAGTATCCTCCGCCGACGCCGTTGTCGCTCGAGCGTTGGTGTTCGATGCCAGAGCCCGCCAACTTGTCACTCACTGACAGCAGGAAGTCGTAATGGTTGTAGTGGCGCGCGCCGTAAAGCTTGTCGGCCTGGACGACGAGGTTGCGCATGGTCTGGATGATCTCGGGGCCGGGATCGACCTGGCTGGGATCATCGCCCATCGTGTTGAGCGTGACGCGGGAACGGCTGCCGGGATCGAGGTCAAACTTCCGCATGTACTTGCCTGCGAATAGCGGGCTGTCGATCACGGTCTCCCAGTCCGCCGTCTTGAAGCGCACAACGTTGTTCGTGTTGGAAGCAGTCTCAAGGGCGGTGGCGTAGTCCCAACCCGCGGGCAGTTTCACCGACACGTCGAAATTGACCTTTCGAGCGAAGTGCCCCGCCGGATAAAGCGCGCCGATATACCAGTTCAGCCGCAGCATCTCCGGTGTCATCATGATCGGCCCTTGTGCGGACTCGATCGCGCTCAGGAACTGAGCTTCGATTTCGATGGTCTTCACACCTTGCGGCACGTCGACGTTGAAAGCGTAGACGCTGGCTGAATCACGGGTCCAGGCGATCGGCTTCCCGTTCGCCGTCATCTTGATGCCGGAGAAGTTGTAGATCGGCCCACGCGGCGCGTGGTTGCCCATGATCCACTCGGAATAGAGCAGGGTCATGGGACCAGCCTTGGACACCGGGATCGATTGCTTGATGCTGAAGATGCGGCGGTCGAGGTCGGTCGCGTCGATGTCCAGTTTGAGCGTGCCCGGGTAGGCGACGTCGCGGGGGATCGGCAGGGCGGGGGCGGGCGCTAGCGGCTGGGGCTGCGAGCGGATCGTCTGTTGCGCAATGGCGGGCGTAACAGTCAGTACAGCAGCGGCGAGGAAAACCGAGGCGAATTTCAATGCTAACTCCCGGGTGAGTCCAACTCTCAGGGCAGAAAATACACAGTGGCGCGCGCACGCCAAGACAACGCTGGCGAACCCGCCGAAACTGGTGCAGGTCATCGTAAAGACACCCGAAGGGTGCATCGGAGGGAGACTTGCATGGCAACTGCTGCACAGGATGGCGGGCAAAAGAAGCCCACCTCGATGCGCACGGTCGTGCTGGCGTCCTCTACGGGCACCGCCTTCGAATGGTATGATTTCTTCGTGTACGGCGCTGTGGCGCCCGTCATTGCCCGCAACTTCTTCTCCCAGCTCGATGAGACTTCGGGCTTGCTCGCGTCGCTGGCGCTATTCGCAACAGGCTTCCTGTTCCGGCCGCTGGGCGCGATGATTTTCGGATGGTTGGGTGACAAGTACGGTCGCAAAGGCGCATTCCTCGCGACCGTGGTGATCATGGGTGGCGCAACCTTCGCCATCGGCCTGCTCCCGACCTACGCGCAGGCGGGCGGCATCGGCACAATCCTTCTGATCATCATCCGGATTCTCCAAGGGCTCGCTCTGGGCGGCGAATATGGCGGGGCGGCGATCTACGTCGCTGAGCATTCGCAGGCAGCGCGCCGCGGTGTGTCCACCGGCTGGATTCAGGCGTCGGCGTCCTTCGGTCTGCTCGGCGCACAGGCTGTCGTGCTGGCCACCCGTCTATCCGTTGGCGAGGAGGCGTTCATCGCCTGGGGCTGGCGTGTACCGTTCATTCTGTCGCTCGGTCTGCTGGCGGTCTCGATCTGGATGCGTGCGAAGCTGCATGAGAGCCCGGAATTCGAGCGTGCTCGCGCAGAGAAAAAGCTCAGTTCGGCGCCGTTCAAGGACGTATTTCTGGAATGGAAGAACCTGAAGCTCGTCCTGATCGCGCTGTTGTCCATCACGGGCGCACAGGGCGCGATCTGGTGGTGCACCTTCTCGTATTCGCAGGTCTTCCTTGAATCGACGATGAAGTTCGAGCCGTTCCTGACCAACATGGTGCTGGGCGCGGCGACGCTTGTGTCGATCCCGCTCTACATCTTCTTTGCGTGGATGTCGGATCGCATCGGGCGGAAGCCGGTTATTGCGTTCGGCATCGGCCTGGCGCTGATCGCCGTGTTCCCATCATTCCAGATGATGGCGCGGGGCGCCAACCCGGCTCTGTTTGAAGCGGTCGACAAGGCGCCTGTGAGCATCCATGCGCCGAAGGGCGCGTGCTCGTTCCAGTTTGATATCCTCGGTCGCGCTCGCTATGAGACGGCGTGCGATATCGCCCGTGCCGCGTTGACGCGCGTAGGCGTGGCGTACCACACGGAGGTTGCGGCAGCCGGCGAGGCGACCACTGTCCACGTCGGCGGGGCGGTCGTGTCCGTGACGGGTGGCGAAGGGTTGCCGGGGCCGGAGCTTAAGAAGGTTGCCGACAAGGCTGGCGCCGATATCTCTGCCGCGCTGCGTGCGGCCGGATATCCGGCCGATGCCCATGATGGCGAGACCAATTGGCTGCTGATCGCGATGGGACTTGCGGCGATGGTGGTGGCAGCTACGGCGCTATACGGGCCACAGGCGGCTGCGCTGGTGGAGCTGTTCCCGACCAATATTCGCTACACCGCGCTATCCGTGCCGTACCATGTTGGCGTCGGTTGGGTCGGTGGTTTCATGCCGGTCACGGCATTCGCCATCGCGGCGGCGACCGGAGATATCTTCTCCGGCCTTTGGTATTTGGTGTTCTTCGCAGGCATCAGTTTCGCTTGTTGCATCTTCCTGCTGCCGGAAACCAAGGGCAGGCCGCTGTCCTGACGGCTAGGCTGGCTTGGCTGGCGTTGCGAGCGGAAGCTTGATCGTGGCGCAGAGGCCATTGGGCGTCCGGTTGGCGAGAAGCAAAACGCCCCCATGCGCCTTCGCGATGGCGTCGGCGAGCGTCAGGCCCAGCCCGGCGCCGCCGGTGGTGCGATTACGTGAAGCGTCGCCGCGATAGAATGGGTCGGCTGCAGATGCCAGCGCTTCAACCGACATGCCCGGTCCATCGTCCTCGACCTTGACCAGGATCTCGGTCCCTGAGCGATTGACCGTGAGGCGAGCAGCGCCGCCATATGACACCGCGTTGTCGATCAGGTTGCGCAGGGCGCGACGGAACAGTACGGGCCGACAGGCAACGGGCGCCTTTTCTGAACCGATGAGCGATACAGGCGCGCCTGTCTCGGCATAATCCTCGACCATGTCTTCAACCAGGATGGACACGTCCATGGTCTGGACAGGCTCCTTGGAGCGCCCCTGACGTGACAATTCAAGAATGTCTTCCAGCAGGTCGCTGGCTTCCTCGATTGTGCGGATTGCTTTTTGGCGCTCCGCTTCGGGCTCCATGGTCTCGATCCGGATGCGCAAACTAGCCAATGGCGTACGCAAGTCGTGGCCCAAGGCGCCGAGCATGACGTCCTTTTCGCCGAGCAACTGGCTGACGCGCCGACTCATGGCGTTGAAGGCTTCCAGTGTCTGGCGCACATCGCCGGGACCTTGAACGACGACTTCCTGCGGCTCGCCAGCAGCGCCGACCTTCTGGGCGGCTGCCGTTAGGTCTCGCAAGGGGCGACCAACGCGGTTGGCGATCCAGAGGGCGGCGGCAAGCACGAAGGCGAAGATGATGAACGTGCTGACGCCAAGCAGGAACATATCGCTGCTGGTGCCTTCGGGTGAGATCGTAATGCTGGTTAGCCAGCGCTTGTCGGGTAGCTGCGCGGCCAGCACGATCTCGCGGGCTTCGCGTGGTGGGCGGGGCCCAGCTGCATCGGGCAACGGCATTCGTCCGTCACCAAAATTCGGCTGTGGTCTGTCATCATTTTCGGAACGCAGGCGCGGTCCGTTCGGCATAGAATCTGGACCGAACCGGAACCGGTCATCATTGTCGAAACGCGGGCGTTGCCCGCCGCCGCGGTCAGGCCACATGATCGTGGTGACTGATGCGCGGATCTGTAGCGCCTCTAGATCAGCATCCTTCAGTGCGCTGCTCAGGCGCTGTTCCATGGCGCCATCATGCGCAAGCTTGCGCGTATCAACCGGATTTGAATCCAGTACCTGATAGCGGCTCGGGCCGAGCCGCGCGATCGGGGTGTGTTGGCCGGGTTCAGGAGGCGAGGCAAAAACTTCACGCGCCACATCGACGAAGCGAGCGACGGCGGGGCCTGTCTGTTCGATAAGTTGCGCCCTGTGACGCTCACCAATCAGCAGGACGAAGTTGACGATACTCGCGACGAGCAATGCGCCCGCCATGACGAGTGCTAGCTGGCCGGACAGGCTGCGCGGCAGAAACGACTTCAAAGCTTCCTCACCTCGGTGGCGAAGCTGTAACCGCCACCCCAGACGGTCTTGATGTATTTCGGCGTCTTGGGATCTTCCTCAATTTTTCGCCGCAACCGACTGATCTGATTGTCGATGGAGCGATCGAAGACGCCAGCTTCGCGGCCCTGCGTGAGGTCCAACAATTGGTCACGCGTCAGCACAAGCTTGGGCCGTTCAACCAGTGTCAGCAGCAGCGTGTATTCGCCTGATGAAAGTGGGACACTCAGGCCATCGGCGCCGACAAGCTCGCGCTCGCCGGTCTTCAGCACCCAGTCTCCGAATGCGTAAGCTGCGGTCTCTGGAGATGTCTGCTTCGGCGGCAGGCTATTCGTGCGGCGCACGACGGCCTTCACGCGCGCAAGAAGCTCGCGAGGCGAGAATGGCTTCAGGACGTAGTCGTCCGCTCCCACCTCAAGCCCAAGGATGCGATCCAGCTCCTCAGTGCGGGCCGTCAGCAGGATGACGGGCAGGTTGCTTGTCGAGCGAATGTGGCGGCAGAGGCTGAGGCCATCTTCGCCGGGCATCATGATGTCCGATATCACCAGATCGAAAGCGTGCGCGGCCAGCAAGGCGCGCGCTTCGGCGGCGTTCGCGGCGGCCTTCACGCGGAACTGGTTGTTCTCGAAATACTTGACGAGCGGCTCGCGGATCGAGGCTTCATCTTCGACGATCAGGATGTTCTGACTCATAGGCAACCCAGTATCACAAAACAGCTATAGCCTGCTGCATCGAAATAAGCCGACGCAACAGGCTACAGCCCAGGAAGACGAAACTCCCGCGAGAGGGGGAGGTAGCAGGAGTTCTGTCTTTGCAGCTTACGGACGGTTCGGCTTCAGCGCCTGAAGCTCGGCGACGGTAACCGTCCCATCCTTGTTGGCGTCCGCGCGGGCAAAGGCTTCGGCGCCGCGAGCGGAGAATTCGGCAAAGCTGACTTTCAAGTCCTTGTCGGCGGTTTCTCTGTCACCGTCGGCTTTCACGCGTTCAGGTTTGCCCGGACCACCTTTGCGCGGACCACCGTGATCACGGTCGGAACCTTTGCCATCGGGACGGGGGCCACCGGTAGCGAATTCCGACTGGCTGAGTTGGCCATTCTTGTCTTTGTCCAGGTCAGCGAAGCGCGCCTTGGCAAGCTCAGCCCGGTGGGTGTCCGCAGCGGCTTTGTGATGGGCTTGGCGCTCTTCCGCCGTGATGAACCCGTCCTTGTTGGTGTCGATCTCGTTGAAGCGGGCGCGTTGGCCGGCGTCGAATTCGGCCTTGGTCAACTTGCCATCGGCGTTCGCATCGAACTCGAGCAAGCCAAATCCAGCCAGCCCGGGTCCGCGAGAGGGGCCCCCAGCCGGGGGTTGCGCGGCGGCGGAGCCTGCGACGAGCGCGAGAGCGGCGGTTGCGATCAAACGAAGTTTCATGGGAGGCGTCTCCAGCAGCGGCGATCAAGATGTCGCCCTATGAGAGCCAAGATGGGCAAAACCTGTCGCAAGACTGCGCCGGATACGCAGGATTTTTGTCGCAGAATGTCGGATTAGCAGTCCCGTATGGGGCCTACTTGAAGCCGAATATGGAGCTGAACCAATCGGCTATTCCCGGAACTGCACCGATCAGCAGGCCAAGAAGCCAATACGCAGCAATTGTCGCGGCTATTGTTACGACAAGGCCGATCAGCACGATGATTCCATCTCGCTCCACCAGCCCCATTCCCAGGACGGCGCAGGCGAGTGCTGGGGGGAAGTTGCCACCGGGTGGCAGGGGTAGGATCAGGATCACTGCCATAATCAGGATGATGACCCCGATAACCACCGTGGCCGCTTTTCCCGTCAGCACAAGCAGCCTCGGTTTGGCGAATTTCTCGATGAATTCGAGCTGCGGCTTGATCTTCTCGAAGCCGGCAACGAGTGATTTCCGTGAAAAGCCCTGTTTTGACAATATTTTTGGCAGCCATAGCTCCTGACGGCCGATCACCATCTGCAGTGACACGATGAGCAATGCGATTCCAACAACGGTCGGTACGCCGGGCGGCATGGGAATCACCGATGGAATCGCGAACAGGAGGGTCGCCAAGCCGAAAGCGCGATTATCCAGCGTATCCAGAATCTCTGCGATCGTCACCCGTTCGCTTTCGCCACGGACCGCTGAAATCAGCAGATCTGACGTTCGCTTGCCGGGGTGTGGGTCCGACTCGGTCGAAATCGGGGAAATGTCGCTCAATAAGCCTAACCTTGCAGTTTCGATGTCTTGGCCTACACGCCGCGTGACTATCGTTTCCGACATTTTGGATAGCGTTTTTCAGTCTCAACTGGTAGCGCAGAGGCCGATTGGGCGGGTTCGGGAACGAACCGTGCCGCTAACCGTGCAGGCAAGAGACGCTGATGTGGTGGGATAAGCCAGGAAAGAAGCCGAAGCCTGAGGGCAAACCGCTTCCGTTCATGAAAATCCGCTGGGTAGGCTTCATCGTCACAACGATGATTTTCGTTGTCACGACCATTTCACTGGCGACCCAAGGCCTCAATCTGGGCCTGGACTTCACGGGCGGCGTCCAGATCGAGGCGACCCGCTCAACCCCGTTCGACGTGGCCAGCGTTCGCGATCAGGTTCTCAAGGCCGGATTCGAAGACAGCGTTATCACGACTTCCAATGCCGGTCAGACGCTGATCATTCGCCTGCCGGTTGAGACAGGCGCGGAAGAGGTCCCGGCAATTGCGCAGAAGGTGACGCAACTGCTGGGTGAGGGTGTTTCGGTTCAGGTTCCCGCTGTCGTGGGTCCGAAGGTGTCCGGCGAACTGTTCATGAGCGGCGTTCTGGCTGCCGTACTCGCGGTCGTTGGTATCGGCATGTATGTGTGGTTCCGCTTCGAGGTGAAGTTCGGTACCGGCGCTTTCGTGACGACCTTCCACGACGTCTATGCAGTCGTAGGCTTGTTCTCGATCACCCAGATGACCTTCGACCTCACCATCGTGGCGGGCGTGCTGACGGTTGCGGGTTACTCGATCAACGACACGGTCGTGGTCTATGACCGCATTCGCGAAATGCTGAAGAAGTACAAAAAACTGCCGATTACCGAGGTTATCGACATCTCGATTACTTCGACCCTGTCGCGGACGATCATGACCTCTGTGGCCACGATGATGGCGGCTGGCGCCATGGCCTTCCTGGGCGGACCGGTGCTGTTCGGCTTTGCCGTCTCGATCATGTTCGGCATCATTATCGGCACGTATTCGTCGATCTTTGTGGCCGCTCCGATGCTGATTCACCTGCCGGGCCGCCTGCCGGGCGCCAAATACACTGGCGCGGATGCTCCGGTTAAGGCGACCCCGTAAGCTTCTGCCTCATATTTGCGAAAGGGCTGGCGGAGTCCGCCGGCCCGATTACTGTGCTGTATGCAGGCGACGTCATCCTCCACGTGCGGAGACGCGCATCGGGGCGGAGGATAGACGATGGCCGTAATTGACGCGCCGGCCGGCGGCCAGCGACGCAAGGGGCCTTTCTATACCGAGCTATATTTTCAGGTGCTGTTGGCGATCTTCGTCGGCGGCCTGATCGGTGCGCTATTCCCGCTCTGGCATAATATTCCAACGCTAGATCCAGCGACGGGTCAGCCTGTGATCGACCCCGTGACATTGCAGCCGGTGAGCCGGCAGGTAGCGATCGTCGAAAACGGCTGGGTGCGGGAGTATTTGAAGCCGCTGGGCGACCTGTTCATCAAGGTCGTGAAGATGATCATCGCGCCGGTGGTCTTCCTGACCATCGTGATCGGCATCGCGGGCATGCGTGATCTCGGCAAGCTCGGCCGCGTGGTTTTCAAGGCCTTCGCTTACTTCCTGACGTTCTCGACGTTGGCGCTGGTTGTCGGCCTGATCGTGGCCAACGTGTTCCAGCCAGGCTCAGGCATGAACATAGATGCGACGAGGCTGGACCCCACCGCGGTCGCTCGCGTGCATGGGTACGAGGCGCAATCACACAACCTGACGATCCTGGGCTTTATCAGCGACGTAGTTCCCACCACGTTTGTTGGGGCCTTTACCGGCGGCAGCATCCTGCCGGTCCTGTTCTTGGCGGTGATCTTCGGCATTTCGCTGGCTTCGGTCGGGGATCGCGGTCAGCCAGCGGTCGATATCCTGACATCGTTCAGCGCAGCCGTTTTCAAGATGGTGGCGATACTGATGCGCGCGGCGCCGATCGGCGCCTTCGGTGCGTTCGCATTCATCATCTCGGATCAAGGCGTTGATGCGATAGCAGACTTGGCGAAGCTTATCGGCGCCGTCTGGCTTACCTCGCTTCTGTTCGTGCTGCTTATTCTTGGTGCGGTCGGCTGGTGGGCGGGCTTCAACATTCTCCATCTCATTCGCTATCTGAAGGAGGAGTTGTTCCTGGTGCTCGGCACCTCTTCATCGGAGTCGGCGCTCCCGGCGCTGATGGAGAAGATGGAGCGGGCAGGGTGCGCGCGTCCGGTTGTCGGCCTCGTCGTTCCGACGGGCTATTCGTTCAACCTCGACGGTACGAACATCTACATGACGCTCGCCGCGTTGTTCATCGCCCAAGCGACCAACACGCCGCTGGGGCTGAGCGATCAGATCGTCCTTCTGCTTGTGGCGATGCTCAGTTCCAAGGGGGCTGCAGGCGTTTCGGGCGCAGGCTTCATCACGCTGGCGGCCACGCTGGCCGTGTTCCCGTCGATTCCGATCGCCGGCATGGCGATCATCCTCGGCGTAGACCGCTTCCTGTCCGAGTGTCGCGCGCTCACCAACTTCATCGGCAACGCAGTTGCGACGATCGTCGTAAGCCGATGGGAAGGGGCGCTGGACCACGACAAGCTGAAGGCTGCACTGAAGAGCCCGCCCAAACCGCTTGCCGCGCCCCCGATCGAGCAGGATACCGATTAACCGTCGAAGGGGAGCTTTTCGCCGGAAAAGCCTGTTTAGCCACTGTGTTAGCCGCGTCACGGGATCTTCCCGCTGCGGCGTGATCGCGATATTTGCATTGCGCACGGGATTTTCGCCATGCCACAATCGTCAGGCCGGAGTCAGGACCGGCGCATGAGTTGGCATTCTGAAGTCAGGCAAACCAACGCCTAGCAAATCGGGCGGCTTCGGCCGCCCTTTTTCTTTGCCCAATCAGATGCTGCGCGAACGTCCGGCCCAGAACGGCGCGCGTACCTGCGCGCGCAGCACTTTGCCGGCGGCGTTCCGCGGCAGGGTGTCGACGAAGTCCACAGTGCGAGGGCGCTGGAAGCCAGGCAGCTTGTCCTTGGCGAAATCGAGGATCGATTGAACCGTTTCCTGCGAGCGCGCGACGCCGGGCTTCAGTTCGACAACGGCCTTGATCTCTTCGCCCCAGTCCTCGTTCGGAACGCCCACGACGGCAGCATCCGCGATGTCAGGGTGGCGGATCAGGATTTCGTCGATCTCGACGGGATAGATATTTACACCGCCGGAGATGATCAGCTCGGCCGTGCGTCCCGTCAGGAAGAGATCGCCGTCGGCATCATAGCGCCCCATGTCGCCGAGCGTGAACCAGTCGCCACGATAACTGGAGTCCGTCTTGGTCGGCTCCTTGTAGTATTCGAAGCGCCCCGTGGCCGGCGCCTTCACGTAGATGAGTCCTTCGGCTCCATGCGGAACCTCATTGCCCTCGATATCGAGCAGCTTGATCTCGACCCCGGGAACCGCCTTTCC
Source organism: Hyphomonadaceae bacterium (assembly GCA_036733305.1). Classification (GTDB taxonomy): domain Bacteria; phylum Pseudomonadota; class Alphaproteobacteria; order Caulobacterales; family Hyphomonadaceae; genus UBA7672. The sequence goes on along the minus strand of DAINAT010000035.1, from coordinate 11,182 downwards.
GACTGTGCCGGGCTTCTTCAGCCATTCGTGCGGGCCGACGAAAACGCCGCCGCCTTCGGTGGAGGAATAGTATTCGTAGATCGTCGGTCCGAACCATTCCATCATCTGCTGCTTCACATGAGCGGGGCAGGGTGCCGCGCCATGGATGATCCAGCGCATCGACGAGATGTCGTACTTCTTCCGCGTGGCTTCGGGCAGTTGCAGCATGCGGTGCATCATCGTCGGTACGATGTGGGTGTGGGTGATCTTGTGATCCTCGATGAGGCGGAGTGTTTCTTCGGCGTCCCACTTGTCCATCAGCACCACGCCGACACCAGCGTTGATCGGGATCACGAAGTTAATCCCGAGCGGAGCCGCATGATACAGAGGACCGGTAATGAGTGAGAGGTCCGTGTTTGGATTCCACTTCGCTGTTTCATTGCAGATGCCGGTAAGTTGCGACACGACCGGGCGTGTTCGGCGATACACGCCCTTTGGCCGGCCCGTTGTGCCAGATGTATAGAGCATCGTTGAACCCGGTTCGGGGTCTTCAATGTTCTCGGCGCTTTCGGCGGCAAGTGCAGATTCGTAGTCGTCAAAGCCAGGGATTGGGCCGGCGAATGCAAGCTTCACATTGAGCTTGTCTGCCGACTTCGCGGCGGCCTCTGTGGCCCCGGCGACAAAGCGGCCGCTGGCGATCAGCGCTTTGGCGTCGCAATTGTCGATGACATACGCGATCAGTTCCGGCGACTGATGCCAGTTCACCGCCGTCAGGCGGAATCCTGCACGCTGGGTCGCCGCCCAGACTTCCGCGAACTCAGGACCATTGTGAGCGAGCAGGGCAACGCCATCCCCGGATTGCACGCCGCGCTTGCGCAGCATGTGCACCAGCTGGTTTGCGCGTGCGTTGAACTCGCGCCACGTGCGGTTGCCATTCTGTGAGATGATCGCGAGCTGATCCGGCGTGCGGCGCGCATGCACCGCGACGGTCATGCCCTGAGCGATCAGCTGCTCATCGGTCAAAGTGTCGGTCTTGCTCATAGGTTCGCGTTCCCGCCAGATCCCGGTTGTTGCCGGCAACATAGAGCCGCGCGGCGGTTATGGGCAATGTGTGCGCCTAGGCGGTGGCCGGCTTGAATTCATCGCGCAGCTGGCGTTTCAACACCTTGCCGATTGAAGAGCGTGGCAGCGTTTCCACGAGGGTTGCGTAGGTTAGCCGTTGGGTCTTGCCGACGCGCGCATTCATCCATTGCCGCAGTTCATCTGCCGTTGCGGTAGCGCCGGGACGCAGCACGATGAAAGCGGCAGGTGTCTCACCCCATTCACGCGACGGAATGCCAACGACCGCGCTCTCGGCGACGGCGGGGTGTTGTGCCAGTTCGGCTTCGAGGTCGCTGGGATAGACGTTGAAGCCGCCGGTGATGATCATGTCCTTCTTCCGGTCGCCCAGAACAAGGAAGCCGTCTTCATCGAAGCGGCCAACATCGCCGGTGCGGATGAAGCGTTGTCCATCCGGGCTGTACCACTCGGCATCGGCCGTCTTCTTCGGTTGGTTGTGATAGCCGGTCATGATCGACATCGACTTACCGACCACTTCGCCTGTTTCGCCGCGTGGCAGTTCCTTGCCGTCTTCGCCGATGATGCGGATGTCGTGGCCCGGCGCAGGTTGGCCGACGGTGTGCAGCTTGTTGGGGAATTCGTGTGCGCGCAGCAGGCACGATCCACCGCCTTCCGTCATGCCATAGATTTCAACGAGACCGCCTGGCCAGCGCTTGAGAATATCGGCTTTCAGATCAGCGCTGAAAGGCGCGCTCGTGCAAGTCTTCATCCGGAAGGTCGAAAGATCGTAGCTGCCGAACTCCGGCAAATCCATCAGGCGACGGTATTGAACCGGAACGAGCATGGCGTGGGTTGCGTGATGCTTCTGCGAGAGTTCGAGAAAGGCGCGCGCATCAAACTTGCGCATCAATACTACCGTGCCGCCGCGAACCAGCGCCGGGATAAGGCTGACGAGCGTCGTGTTGGAGTATAGCGGAGTCGAAACCACCGTCACGGCATCGGGGCCGTAACCAAGGGCTTCGGCGCGGCGTATGTGACCCCAGCGCATGCTGTGTGGCTGGACAATACCTTTCGGCGTTCCGGTCGTGCCGGACGAATAGATGATGTTGAAGGTCTGCTCCGGGTCGATCGTCACCGTCGTCGGCCTGGAACCTTCAGGCGCAAGCCATGATGCAAATGACGGATTGGAGCTTCCTTCAAGCGCGATGCGTTTGACCGTCAGTTTCTCCGAGACGGTATCGAGGGCTGCAGACGCGCTGTCGTCAACGAACAGAAGGCCTGCGCTGCAATCGCGGACCATGGCGGCCAGTTGTTCCGGTGTTGAGGACGGCGCAAGCGGGCAGGCGGCGGCGCCAATGCGAAGCGCCGCCACATAGATGGTGACGTATTCGATGGAAGATTGCCCGCACATCGCTACCGCACCGCCATTGCCAACGCCGTCGCGCTGAAGCGCCGCGGCGGCGCGATCGATCAACGCGTCGAACTCGGCAAAGGTCACTTGCCGGTCGCCGTCGATAATGGCGATGTGGCTGGAGCGCTCCCCTGCGTGCGCGCGGATCATGTCCGGCATGGTGGCAAAGTTTTGCTCGAGGAGTTGGGCGGCTGTAGTCATGTGCGTCTCACTTGCCGATGAAGTTGGGCGAACGCCGCTCGCGGAACGCAGCGCGACCTTCCTTGAAGTCCTGACTGTCGAAGCAGGTATCGATGGCGCGTTGCGCCACGTCTTGCAATGAAGCATCCATTGCTGCGCGGCTGGCCAGCTTGGCGGCGGCAAAGCTCATGGGCGCATTACGTCCGATCTGCGCCGCCATATCGCGAACCGTCGCCTCGAGTTCTGCAACCGCTACAACGCGATTGACGAAGCGAGCGGCCAAAGCTTCCGAGGCGCTGAAATGGCGCGCGGTTGCCAGCATCTCCATGGCAATCCCGCGTCCGACGATTGATTGGAGGCGAGCAAGGTTATCCAGCTCGTAGCCTAGGCCGAGCTTCCCGGCGGGCACGCCAAAGCGGGCATCATCGGAGCAAATGCGGATATCGCATGCGCTGGCGATCACCATTCCACCGCCGATGCAGAAGCCGCGGATCATCGCGATGACTGGAACTGGCGCTTCGATCAGCGAAGCCGTCGCAGCGCTGACAGACTCTGTGAATGGGCGGTTGGAGGTTGAATCGTGACGCTGAACCTCGAATTCCGCGATGTCCGCGCCCGAGATAAACGCCTTGTCGCCAGCGCCACGGAGGATGATCGCGCGGACCTGTGGGTCGGCAACCAGGCTGGCGATGGCGGTGGGCAGGTCGTCCCACATATCCCGGCGAACCGCATTGAGGCGCTCCGGCTGGTTGAATGTGAGCCAGCCGATTTGTCCTTCCTGTGCGGTGACCAATCGCCCGCCAGCATATTCCATCTACCAGAACCTTGATTCTCATTCAGTTCGTTGCGTTGACCCTATCGGACAACGCCTCTACGACCGTTATGTAAGCGCTAAGCTGGTTGCAGTTATAGAGGCAAGGCCCATGCGCGCGGGAAGGACCCAAATCGGTCAAGAACCATCGCCGCACCCGCAAGAGGGGAGGAAATACCCGCATACAGGTATGTCTCTCCGTCGGAGATCTGGACGTGTGTGAAGTTGTCTTTTGCCAGGTCGCGCACGCATGAGCGACCGCCTGTTGCCTCCGGGCCTTACCGGCGATCTGGATGTGCTTGGCTTTGCCGAAGCGGAACTGGCTGCCGGCCGCCCCGCCGCGCTCATCACCATCGTCAATCTGGATGGCCCGTTTTCACGGCCGCTCGGCGCTCAGCTGGCGGTTTCGGGCAGCCAACAGTTCGCCGGCAGCATTTCGGGCGGCTGCCTGGAGCGCGCGCTGACCGAAGAAGCGCAAATCGCAATGAAGGAAGGCTCGAACCGCGTACTGCGTTACGGAACGGGTTCGCCTTACCTGGACGTACGTCTGCCGTGTGGCGGCGGCATCAATCTCTATGTCGACGTGAATATCGATCGCGCCGAGCTGCAACGGGCAATTGCACTTGGCCGCGCGCGTCGTAGATTCTCCATGACGTTCGATCCAGCTGCGACGCGTGCATCGTTTCGGATTGAAGACAAGATTGTCGAGGCGTCCGGCGGTCAATTCGCTCGGCACTTCGATCCGAAACTCCGAATCGTGCTGGCGGGGCGTGGATGGGAGATCGTGGCGATGAGCCAGCTGGCCCAGACGGCCGATGTCGAACTGGTTGTTGCAAGCCAGGAGGCGGCAACGCTTGAGTTCTGTCGTCCGTATGCGGATCAGCTCATTCAGCTGACTGTGCCGAAGGCTGTCCCGGATCTGCCGCTTGATGCCGATACAGCGGTTGCATGTCTCTTCCACGAACATGAGTGGGAGGGTGAGTTGCTGCTCAAAGCCCTGCGTAGTCCAGCTTTCTATGTTGGCGCGCTGGGTTCACGTCAGACGCAGCGCACGCGTGTCGAAGCGCTGACCGCGCTCGGCGCGACCGATGAGGAGCTTGGGCGTCTCAAAGGGCCGATCGGCCTTTTCCCATCGCAAGATCCGCGTTCGCTCGCCGTTTCTGCGCTCGCTGAAATTGTAAAAGTCAGAACCACAAACAACGGAGGCGCAGCGTGAGCGTCACCATGAATCGAACTGCCGTTGTGCTGCTCACGTCGGGTCTGTCACGCCGTTATGGCAGCAAGGACAAGATGCTTGCCGACCTTGGTGGGCAGCCGCTGATTGAACATTCGGCGCACGCGATTGCGCAGCTTGAGCCGTTGGCGCGTGTAGCTGTATGTCCATCGGAGCGTCCGCAGATCGGTGAGCGTCTGATCAACCGCTTCGTCATCGCTGTGAACAAAAAACCCAAGCTTGGCCTCGGTCATTCTATCGCGGTCGGCGTGAACGTTGCGCTGCAGTTCAAGCCGGATGCGATCCTGCTTGCGATGGGCGACATGCCGTTCATGGAGCCCTGGGTATTTGAAGGCGTCGTGAGTCGACTGACCACAGGCGTGGACATCGTGCATGCGGGCGCATCTGATCGGCCGCATCCACCGACTGCGTTTGGTCCAGCGACGTTCGATGCACTTGCCGCGCTCGACGGCGATGATGGAGCGAAACGAATTATCGGGCAGGGTGGATTCAACGTTGTCGGGTTCAACGCGCCTGCGCCGTTGCTGCTTGACGTCGACACGCGTGAAGATCTCGAACTCGCGCAGCATCAGCTCAAAATCCGCAAGCGTCACCACGCTGTGGGCGCGAGCGCGCATCAGCCACTGCAAACCTCAAGTGCAGCCAACGGGCCCGAGGGCGAACATGCATCAATCGAGCTGGAAGAAATGCCAGTGGTTGGTCGCCGCGCTGGACGTGCGAACCGGCGCTAGCCGCCACGTTCGATGCGTTTGACCTCAACCCAGAGGGCTTCCTGCTCGTCGAGTGACAAGCTGGCGAAGTCCTGGCTTCGTTGCCGGGCGAGCTCTTCCATACCCGAAAATCGTTTCACAAACTTTGAGTTCGCATTGCGAAGTGCTTCTTCCGGGTCGACCGCCAACTTGCGGCAAAGATTGGCGACAACGAACAGCATGTCGCCCAACTCCTCGGCGATGTGCGCCTGATCCTGCACCGGCGCCGCGACCGCCTCCTCAAGCTCCCCGATCTCTTCCCGAAGCTTCTCCAGAACCGGCCCGGCCGACGGCCAATCGAAGCCGACCCGGCCTGCGCGCTTGGCGAGCTTCTCGGCGCGCATCAGCGCCGGCAACGCCAGCGCCACACCGTCCAGCGCGCTCGCCGGACCATCCTTGGCCTTCTTGGCCCGCTCCGCCGCCTTCATGACCTCCCAGGCGCCGGTCTGGGCGTCCGCGCTGTGGATAACTTTATCGCCGAACACGTGCGGATGCCGCTCGACCATCTTGTCGACCAGTCCGCGGACCACGTCATCGATATTGAAGTGGCCGGCCTCCTCAGCCATCCGGGCGTGGAAGACCGACTGGAACAGCAGATCACCCAGCTCCCCTTTGAGCTCGCCCATGTCCTTCTTCTGAATCGCGTCCGCGACCTCGTAGGCTTCCTCGATGGTGTAAGGCGCAATCGTCTCGAAGGTCTGCTCGATGTCCCATGGGCATCCCGAGCCCGGCGTCCGCAGCCGAGCCATTAACGTCACCAGATCGCGCCAGGGGTCCCCGCTTGAGGGGAGGGAGCGGTCCTCTCCCGCGCCCCCAGCCGGATCGCCGCCAGCCATCGTTTTTGTCGGAGCCGGATCAGCCATCGCTCAAAGCCCCATATCCGCAAGTCGCATAATCAACATTATGGGCAATAAAGACTGGATTGAAATCAGGCATCTGGCCGGACTTCCAGCTCCATTCCGTCAAACGCCGGCTCCACGCCGGCCGGCAGCTCTGCCCTGAGCTTCTGGTAGTCGAGATCGACATGAAGGTTTGTCAGAACCGACCGACGCGGCTTGAGTTGCTCAATCCAGCCCAGCGCTTGCGAGACGCTCGCATGGGTCGGATGGTCCGTGTAGCGCAGCGCATCGACCACGAACGTGTCGAGACCCGTCAGGCGCGCCAGCGTGGTCTCAGGCAACCGGACCACATCGTTGCAATAAGCAAACGTTCCGATCCGGAACCCCAGCGACGGGATTCCGCCATGGTCCTGATGGAGCGCCAAGATATCCACAGGCCCACCCGGTCCATCGATCCGGGCGACCTTCCCGTCCTCCAGATCAGCCTTCTTCTCCAGGATCGCCGGATAAGAGCCGGCCCCTTCGAAGCAGTAGTCGAACCGGCGACCGACGATGTCGGCTGTGATCTGATCCATGTGCACCGGCATGCGCCGGCGGTTGCGGATCACGAGTGCGCGCAGGTCGTCGATTCCGTGGCACTGGTCGGCGTGTTCGTGGGTCAGCAGGACGGCGTCTAGCTGGACAATTCGAGCCGCCAGAAGCTGCTCGCGCATGTCCGGCGAGGTATCCACAAGCACGAGCGTCGGCTCGGTCGCACCCGGCGCCCAGGACCGGATCAGGATCGAGCACCGGGACCGCCGGTTCCGAGGCTCGGCCGGATCGCAGACACCCCAGTCATTTCCGATCCGCGGAACACCGCCGGACGAGCCCGAGCCGAGAATCCGGACCTGCAACCTGCCCTTTGGCCCTGCGGCGGTCATGCGGCCCTCTGAAACAGTTCGATGGCATTGGCCGTGGTCAGCCGGGCCGCATCCTCGAAGCTTAGGCCACGATGTGCGGCGAAGGCCTTGCACACCTCGACCAGATACGCTGGCTCGTTGCGACGTCCGCGATACGGCATGGGCGCGAGATACGGACAGTCGGTCTCGAGAATGATCCGCTCGAGCGGTACTTTCTCCATGACCTCGCGAACGTCGGACGCGCCCTTGAACGACAGGATGCCCGAAACCGAAAACCGCGCATCGAGATCCAGCGCGCGTTGCGCCAACCGCGCGCCGCTTGTGTAGCAGTGCATCAGGATACGGAATGATCCGTGCTTGTATTCTCGCTCGAGAATGTCGCCGGTCAGATCGTCGGCCTCGCGCGTGTGCACGACCAATGTGAGTCCGGTCTCACGTGCCGCGTGAATATGCTCGACGAAGCTGCGCTCCTGCAGAGTGATATCACTATAGCCGTAGTGTTGATCGAGGCCGGTCTCGCCAATGCCTACGACCTTGGCGTGGCGCGCTTCTTCAACAAGCGTCTTCGCTTCGAGCGACCAGTAGTCTTTTGCGTAGTGCGGATGCACGCCGACGGTGCACGCGATGTCGTCATTGGCCTCGGCGATCGCCCTGACGGCGGGATAGCGATCGAGGCGATCGCAGATTGTCACGAAGCGCGTCACGCCGGCGGTACGCGCACGGGCCAGAATATCGTCGACCTCACCGGCGAACTGCTCAGCATGCAGATTGACGTGCGTATCGAACAGCATGTTCAGCCGCCGCTCCGCGCGAGGCGAGAGACGCGCGACAGCGCGGCTGCGATTGTCTGTGCGCGATCCTGATTGAGCGCCTGCGCTTCTGCATCTATGCGCATCACGTCGAGCGCGGCGCTCGCCCAGTCGCCCGCGATTGCCGGATCGAGCTCTCGTGTCGCGCGCTTCTGCAGGGTAACTCGCAATGCTTCCATTGCCGCCGCCATGGACGCGTCGCTCTTGGCGGCTTGTGTAAGCGCGATTTGAAGGCTGCGTGCGTCGGGATCGGCTAAGCTGCGCACAGCGGTTGAGATTGCGTCTGCAGCGGCCCCGGCGTCCGCGCTCTCGAGTTCGATCGCGCGACCTGGACGGCCCGGCGCTATCCGCGCAACCGCATCGGCGCGCGCGCCGCTGATCCCGGCCTGAGCCAGCGCCTGCAGGGTTTCGTTCTCGCCCAGCGCGCCACAGCGCAGCACGCGGCAACGGCTGCGGATCGTTGGCAGCAGGAGTTGCTCGCCGTGCGAGATCAGGAACAGCACGGCCCGGTTTGGCGGCTCCTCCAGCGTTTTGAGAATGGCGTTCTCGCCATGGCGGTTCATCTCATCAACAGCGTCGATGATGGCCACGCGCCAGCCGCCCATTGCGGGCCGCATCGCGAAGAATTCGGAGAGCTCGCGTACGCTGTCGACCGGGATCTCTGACTTTTGCTTGCCCTTGTCGTCGATGGGTCGGCGGATGATCCGGAAGTCCGGATGACTTCCAGCTGCGATCAGTCGCCCGACTTGTGTGTCCGCAGTCGCTGCAAACTGACCATCGCCCGCGTCAAGGAGATGCATCGCGAACTGGATAGCGAGGCGTGCTTTTCCAACGCCGCGTGGCCCGCGCAACAGCCAGCCATGATGCAGCTTGCCGGCGTCGACAGCAGCCAGAAATTCCAGCTTCGCCGCAGCGTGACCAACGACGGCGCCAATTTCATTCGCCGCGATTTCCATCAGCGATCTCCGCCGAGGCGCTCGTCAATCACAGCCATCGCTGCATCCGCCAGAGTCTCTGGCGCTAGAGACGCATTCAGCACGACACAACGTTGCGGATTGGCGAGCGCGATGTCGAGGAAAGCCTTGTGGACTGCTTCATGATAGCTGAGCATACGGGATTCGATGGCGTCCTTGTCATTCGCGCGCGCCGTCATGCGATCGCGCGCAGCCGACAGGGGCAAGTCGAGGACCAATGTGAGATCCGGCGTCGTGTCGCCAACGCAGATCCGGTCGAGTGTCTCGATGTGCTCACTAGGAACGTGCCCAGCGGCAGCTTGATAGGCCCGCGTCGAGTCCGAGAAGCGATCGCAAAGCACCCAGATTCCGGCTCGCAATGCCGGCCGGATCAGCTTGTCCAGATGATCAGTCCGCGCCGCATAGAAGAGCAATGTTTCGGCGACAGGCTCCCAGCCGGAGACTTCGACCGGCGGGTTCAGGATCAGGCTGCGGATCGCCTCGGCGCCGCGCGTCCCACCAGGTTCACGCGTGCGAACAACCTTACGGCCACGAGCGATCAACCGCGCTTCCAGAGCGCTGGCCAGCGTGGATTTCCCTACGCCCTCGCCTCCTTCAAGCGTTATGAACCGGCCTCGCCCAGCCAAACTACTCGCCTTTCAGCCCCGCAATCGCCTTACCGAACAGGCCCAACTCGTTCACGGCCTTGCCGGCGGCGACCGGGATCTTCTTGTCCGGCGTGCCGGGAGCCGAGATGACCAGCTCGCCGACAATATCGCCTTCCTTGATCGGCGCCATCAGCGGCGATTTATAGACGACCGAGCCTTTGATCTTCGGCACGGCATCCATATGAAGGCCCGTGGCGTAGCTCTCGGTTGCGACCAGCGAAACCTTCTCCTGCTCGCCCATCCAGACGTCAGCCACCGCAACCTCCGAGCCCTTGTTCACCAGCGTCGATGCGGTGAAGTCGAGGAACGCCGAGCGCATCACGCGCGGTCCTTCCTTCTTGCGCTCCGTCTCGCTGCCAAGGCCGTTGAGTACGATGATGCGACGTTTTCCGTCACGGATCGCCGAGCCAACCAGACCGTAGCCCGAAACCGACAAGTGGCCAGTCTTCACACCATCAGCGCCGTCGAGTTCGCGCAGCAACGGATTGCGGTTGTACTGGCGCGTCTTGTTGAAGGTGAACTCCGGTTCGCGGAACATCGGATAGTATTCCGGGAAGTCCTTGATGATCCGGAACGCGATGGTCGCGATGTCGTGCGCGCTCATGCGGTGGCCGGGGGCATCAAGGCCCGTCGCGTTCGCGAACGTCGAGCTCATCATGCCGAGTTCTTTGGCACGTGCGGTCGCGGCACGCGCATAGGCTTCCTCGCTGCCGAACAGGCCTTCGGCCAGAACGATGCAGGCGTCGTTGCCCGAGATGATGATCGCGCCTTTGAGCAGGTCCTGAATCGACGCTTTCGAATTGAGCGGCAGGAACATGGTCGAGCCGTCCGTGCCGGCGCCGCCGGTGCGCCACGCGTGCTCGCTGACCGTGAACTCGTCTGTCAGGGCGAGGCGACCGGCTTTGATGCGCTCGAACACCATATAGTAGAGCATCAGCTTCGACATCGAAGCCGGAATCATCGGCTCATCACCACGCTTGGAGTAGAGTGGGATGCCGGCGTCGCCATCTATGATGAAGGCGTACGTTGCGCTCGTGTTGAGCGGATCGGTCGCCAGCATTTGCTCAGGCGCTGGGGCTGGCGCGGGAGCCGGCGGCGTGGTCGGTTGCTGCGCCACGGCCGACGTCGCGACCAGAGCGGCAAGCAATGTTCCAGCGATCAAACGCATGGGTGCAGACTCCCTCAAGAATCCGCCCACAAGACGGCGCTTCGGGCGCCCCCGTCAACCTTCAGAAGGTATCAGTTTACAGGCATTTGGGCGGCCAAAAGCGCGCGGGCAGCACTGCCCTGCCCCACCTTGGTCACCGGTCTAGCCCGGCCTGATCCTATCTGGCGACGACCAGAGCCTTCATCCCCGCCGCATTGAGGCGAGCCTGGGCCTGATCGGCATCAGCGCGGGCAGCCCAGGGGCCGACCATCACGCGGTAGAATTCCGAGCCATTGACCTGAACTGACATGATCGAGACCGGACCGTTGGCGCGCAGCTGGTCACGGAGCAGGTTGGCGTTGCCGAGGTCGGCGAAAGAGCCGGCCTGAAGGAAGAAGCCGCTCTTGGCTTCGATCGGGCGGGCAGCCGGAACTACGAACGCAA
>DAINAT010000034.1:0-28747 GCA_036733305.1 Hyphomonadaceae bacterium | reverse complement strand
TGACCTGACATCTTGAGCTCGGACGCGTTCCAAGACCTCCCGTTTGTCAGGTGCGAGCGGACTATCTCATGGGTGTGAGGGGTGTAGGATGGAGTGGTGCGGAAATTCGACCTAGATCACTGTATTAGATAGATAATTTTCCGGAACACCCGCCAGATTCCGCGGAATCCAGGTGGTTTATGCGCAATTCGGGCTGTATGCCGGGGGGAAAATAATTCTGCGGGTTGGCTGCTAAGTGGCTGATTTCGCGCGTCCCGAGGCCGTCATTCCGGGTTCACAACCCGGAAAACCTGAACTATATCAGCCACGCTCAGGACTTTTTCTTCTTCTCGACAATTCCGAGAAACCCGGCCCTAGCGCCGGGTTTTTCGTTTTCAGGACTTATGCGCATGGCCAAAATTCTCATGCCTAAAGCGACGGCCGTCTGGCTGATCGACAACACCACGCTGACTTTCGAGCAGATCGCCGAGTTCTGCGAACTGCACCCGCTCGAAGTCAAAGGCATCGCCGATGGTGAAGTTGCCGAGAACATGCGCGGCGCCGATCCGGTCGCATCGGGCGAGCTGACGCGCGAAGAGATCGCCAAGGGCGAAGCCGACAAGACCTATTCGCTGCAGATGCCGCCGCTGAAGCATGCGAGCGTGCCCGAGCCCAAGAAGAAGGGCGCACGCTTCACGCCGGTGTCGCGCCGCAAGGATCGCCCGGATGCGATCTACTGGTTCATCAAGCACCACCCGGAAATCACCGACGCGCAGATCTCGCGCCTGATCGGCACGACCAAGTCGACCATCGAGTCGGTGCGTTCGCGTCAGCACTGGAATGCGACCAACCTGAAGCCGGTCGATCCGGTGACGCTGGGCCTGACGACGCAGATCGAGCTCGACGCTGTCGTGTCGAAGGCTGCGGCCAAGCGCACGCAATCGCGCGACGAGCGTGATGCGCGCCTGTCGGGCCCGACGCTGCGCAAGGTTGTGACCCCCGCCCCGGCCGAACCGACCGAGGAAACGGGCGCGGATGGTGAAGAGCCCAAGCGCGGCAACATCACGGCCGAGCAGCTGTTCGCCAACTTCGGCAAGAACAAGCCTGCTGAAGAATAGGCCTGCTGAAGCGCAGGCTTCTGGGCCTTCTGGATTCAGTCTTCCGCCGGATAGGCTGGGCCGTCATCACTGGCGCGCTCAGCCGCTGGCGTGTCGGGCACATGGCGCGGCGGCGGGGCGATACGGCCCGTGAGCGCATCCTCGATGCCTTCGAGCCGGTCGCGTGAGCGGTTCAGCACGACAAGAATGTCGGCCAGCATTTTCAGCCCCAGCCAGATGGCGAAGGGGATGGCGATGCCGAAGGAAACCTGCAGCGCGGCGATCAGGTAGAATTTCGCGAAAATGCTGCCGATCGCGAGCGCGATCATGATGATGGACGTGAGCGCCAGGAAGCCGCCGGCCAGCGCCAATGCTGATCGCAACAGGCTTGGCGATGTGGGCTGTTCGTTGTCCCAGAGGCCTCGCATCGTCTCTCCTGATCCGTCTCACGCACGCGCCCCTGCGCTGCACATTTCGCGGGTGCGGGCGGGACGTCAATCTGGAGTTCGATGAAGAAGGTTGGGAAGTTTGAGACTTGAAGCCCGATAGGCGCGCACGCGGCTAGCTGCTGTTGAGCAGACTCCGGCCTGCATGCGCGCGAATTCAGGTGATGGGATTACCGCGCAGCCCTCGCGGACGAAGAGATCAGTTACGGAGCTGGGACAGCTCGTCCTTTATTCGAAGCTTCTTGCGCTTGAGTTCGTGGATTCTCAGTTCGTTACCGGAAGGGTGTTTCATCTCTGCGGCGATCGCCGCATCCAGGCGCTTGTGCCGTTCGCTCAATTCCCGAGCGCGTGCTTCCAGACTCATATTAGGGCATCTCCTTTTCAAGAGGCCGCTGGCTTTGTCCGTGGGGGATTTCAGCCATAACGACCTACCCTGACCGCGAGCGGAAGGGCGGCGTCCGCCAACGGCCCAAGGAGAAGCCGTCGCGGCTCGCTGACCAGCCGCACGAGAAATGAAACACGAGAAAATTCGCGCGTCACGACTTGAAAGACGTAAATCCGTCACTTGCATGAAAAAAAATCAACACGCGTTCGACGCGAGGGCCGAAGCCCATGCGGAAGGCGCCTTAAAGCCGGACATGGTTATCGCCCGCTTCACGGAGTCATCGGGATTTGGTATGGCATGCCCCGGCGGGAGGGCGGACGGGCGGCGAGCCCGTCGCGATAGGCTCCCGCGTTCCAGCGCCTTGAATCGCAGCCGGTTTCGGATGCGACGCGGCGTCGGCAGAATCGGAGTCGGCCAGTTTGACTGATATCGTCTTCGATCCAACCGACATGGACGGCATGCTCACGCGCCTTGAGGAGCTGAAGGGCCGCCACCGGGAGCTCGATCGCACGATCGAGCAACTCGAGCTTGATGGCAGCGATGACATCAAGGTGATGGGGCTGAAGCGCGAGAAGCTGCGCGTGAAGGACCGGATCGTGTGGCTGACCTCGAAGATCACGCCGGACATTATTGCGTAGCGTCATCAGGCGCCTAATCGTCGATCTGTATTTCGCCTGCTGCGCGAGCGGATATTGGCCGCCTGACCGCGGTTCGTGACAGTTTTGCATCGGATGGATGCAATCCATGCATCGCACAGGATTTCCCGTGCCGGATGCAAGACTAACGAAACCCGATCGGGTGATGTGCGCACCGGAAATTCATCCCGGGGAGCCCACCTCATGTCCGATCGCCGTCTTCGTTCAACCAAACTGCTTGCGAGCCTGATGGTCGCCGCGTCGGCCGTCGCGCTGATGGCTGCTCCGGCAGTCGCCCAGCAGGCCGATGACACCAGCCGCCTCGACACCGTGATCATCACGGCGACGCAGCGCGAAGAGAACCTGCAGAAGGTCGCCGTGTCGGCCGTCGCCATGCCGGAAGAGCAGGTCGCCGCCGTGTTCGCAGCGGGCGAAGACGTGATCGCGCTCGCCGCGCGCGTGCCGGCGCTGTACGCCGAAAGCTCCAACGGCCGTGTTGCTCCGCGCTTCTACATCCGCGGCCTTGGCAACACCGACTTCGACCTCGCCGCCTCGCAGCCCGTTTCCATTATCATGGATGACGTGGTGATGGAGAACGTGGTGCTGAAGTCGTTCCCGATCTTCGACATGGATCGCGTCGAGGTTTATCGCGGCCCGCAAGGCACGCTGTTCGGCCGCAACACCACCGCCGGCATCGTGCGCTTCACCTCGAAGAAGCCGACGGAAGAATTCGACTACAACGCGCAAGCGACGGTTGGCTCGTACGGCACCAAGACGTTTGAAGGCGGCATGGGCGGCCAGATCGTCGACGGCGTGCGGGTTCGCGGTTCGATGCTGTACCAGCACCGCGACGACTGGATCGACAACACGCTGGTTCCCGGCGACGACAATCTCGGCGGCTTCGATGAGCTCGCCGGCCGTCTGCAGGTCGCGCTCAAGCCGACCGAAGCGCTCGATATCCTGCTGAACGTGCATGGCCGCGATCTGGATGGCACCGCCGCCGTGTTCCGCGCCAACGTGCTCGGGCCGAATGGCCTCAACGCCAACTACGACCGTGATCGCGTGACGTACAACCAGGGCGGCGGCAACCCGCAGTCCTACAATGCGTGGGGCGGTTCGGCGAATGTCGGCTACGACTTCGGCGACATCAAGCTGACCTCGATCACCGGCTATGAGAGCGCCAATGGCTATAGCCGCGGCGACATCGACGGCGGCGTGGCGGGCGTTGGCCCGGGCTTCATCCCGTTCGACTCGGATACGCAGGACTCGATCGACAAGCTCGGCCAGTTCACCCAGGAAGTGCGCTTCGCCAGCGACGTGGCGGGCCCGCTGCAATGGCAGACCGGCGTTTATTACTTCGACAGCGCCTTCACCGTCACCACGGTTGGGCCGTCGGGCTTCCCGCCGCCGGCCACGCTGAAGCACGAGAACACCTCGTGGGCGGTGTTCGGCCAGCTCAGCTATGACCTGACCGACGCCCTCACCCTCACGGGTGGCCTGCGCTACACGGACGACGAGAAGAAGCTCACGGTTGCGGCCGCGCCGGTTAACAACCGCAAGATCTCGGACGACCATGTCAGCTGGGACCTGAGCGCGATGTACGACATCACGCCGGACTTCGCGGTCTATGCCCGCGTGGCTGATGGCTTCCGTGGTCCGTCGATCCAGGGCCGCGACATCGCCTTCTTCAACCCGCCATCGCTCGCGCAGTCGGAAACGGTCATGTCGTATGAGGCCGGCTTCAAGTCGACCCTGTTCGACTCGCTCCGCCTGAACGCTGCGGCCTTCACCTACGAAGTTTCCGACATCCAGCTGACGGCAGTTGGCGGTGGCGGCAACCTCGTGCAGCTGATCAACGCCAACAAGGGCAAAGCTTCGGGCTTCGAGGTCGATGCCGAGTGGGCGCCGATCGACAACCTCACCTTCACGGCCGGCTACTCGTATGTCGACAGCGAGATCGACGACAACACGCTCGCCGTCGGCATCTGCGCCCAGTGCACGGTTACCGACCCGACGGTTCTGGTTGGCACGCCGCCGACGCTTCGCGCGCTGGTGGACGGCAACCCGTTCCCGAACGCACCGGAATCGATCGCCAACTTCACGGCGCGCTACTCGATCCCGCTGGGCAATGGCGGCGAACTGTTCGCCTTCACCGACTGGGCGTTCCAGGGCAAGACCAACCTGTTCATCTACGAGTCGCGTGAATTCCAGACCAAGGACCAGTTCGAAGGCGGCCTCAAAGTCGGCTGGACCAACACGGAAGGCACGCTGGAAGTTGCAGCCTTCGCCCGTAACATCACGGACGAAGACAACGTCAAAGGCGCGATCGACTTCAACAACAACACGGCGTTCGTGAACGAGCCGCGCATCATCGGTATCTCGGCGCGGATTTCGAACTAGGGTTTGTCAGAGACTGAATGAGAGGGCCGCTCCGGGGACGGGGCGGCCTTTTTGTTTTTGGGTTTTCGGTTGTCATCCCGGAAGCGCGTAGCGCTATCCGGGACCCATTCATCCGTTGTCGTGCTCTCACAATGGGTCCCGGCTCTTCCCCCGGATAGCGCTACGCGCTTCCGGGGTACGGCCGGGATGACAAGTTGTGGGTGGCGTTAGACCACGCGCGTCCATGCCACGTCGTGGATTTCGACGCCGCTGTTGCTGGTCGCGAGCTTGCGGATCATCGCGGCGGTTTCCTTGCTGTAGTCCTTGGCGAAGTGTTCGTGCACGGCGGCCATGTCGCGCCAGCGTTCGACGAAGACGAATGTGCCGGGGGACATGACGTCTTCGTGGACGGCGTGGCTGATGCAGCCGGGCTCGGTGCGGGACAGGATTATGTGGTGGGTAGCGGCTGTGATGAAGGCGTCGCGATTTTCGGGCGCTATCACGACTGTGCCTGTGATGATGATCATCTTGCCGCTCTCTTTTACGCCACCCTGCTCGCGTGCGTTTCAAAAGCAAGATGCCGGACCGCAGGGTGCATCCAAGATGCATCGTGGCGTCGCGAGGGTGGCGGTGCATTTTCAATGCACCCTACGGGCTCGCACCCGCCTCGGCCCCAAAAGCAAGACGCCGCCCCCGGGTGGGAGCGGCGCCAGGCTGAGTAGATGTCGTTGAGACTGTTACGACGACTGTTGCGGGGTCGTCGGGGCAGTCGGGCGCTCGGTGACCGGGGCAGCAGCTTCGGTCGGCTCCGGCTTCGGACCCGTGGTGCAGCAACGGATCTGCATTTCGAGGACCTGGTCGTTAAAGCGGCAGCCTTCGTCGCTGATCTCACGCAGGATCGACGGAGCGCCGGCGCGGTAGGTGAAGCGGGTCTGGACGCACGACTGGACTTTGTAGCCCGTGCCGCAGGCGCCGACTTTCGACTTCTGGACCGTCTTGGTTTCGCAGTTGAAGGCGGCTTGCGTCATCGCGGCATCAGCAGCGGCCTTGGCGGCGTCGGCCGAAGCCTGGGCCGAGTTGGCGCGCGAGAGAGCGTTGTCGGCGATCGCGCGAGCCTGGCTGAGGCTCATGTTCGTTTCGGAGAGCGCGCGCTTCTGACCGTCGATCTCGACGTTCACCTTGCACACGTCCTTGTTCAGATTGTCGGGTTTCGAGCAGTATTCGACGACCGTCATGTCATCGGGGATCTGCTGACAGGCGGCAGCGGAAAGCGCCATTGCGACCGCGGCAGCGATAAACTTCAAATTCATTCTGGGTATCCTCCATCACCTCGCACAGACATGAACCAGAGTGATCGAGCGGCAAGTGAAACAACCGCAAGGCTCCGCGTAATCAGAGACTTACGCTGATAGACGGGCGTGATGCGCGCCCGCGATAAGCCACATTTCCGATTACGTGCAGTTCATCCGCTGGCGGACGATTTTGATTCAATTGCGATTCTGGTGCGATTCTGGAATCGTGGCTGATCAGATCACTGCCGCTTGCTGCAGCGCCCACCGAAAATGCATCGGCCGCATGAAATTTTGCTCACGCGGCCGATGACTATCGATAGTCGCTATGTCTGCACTATTCGCGGGCAAGCGCCTCGATCGGGTCGAGCTTCGAGGCGCTGCGTGCGGGCAGGAAGCCGAAGCCTACGCCGATCGCTGTCGAGCACGCGAAGGCCATGATGATCGAGGCCATCGAGAAATCGAGAACGAAGGACGAGTTGAACAGCGGGAAGATGACCCCGAAGCTCAATGCCAGCGAGACACCCAGCGCACCGCCGATCATGCACACCAGCACAGCCTCGATGAGGAATTGCTGCATGATGTCGCCCTGACGTGCGCCGACTGCCATGCGAACGCCGATCTCCTTCACGCGCTCGGTCACCGAGACCAGCATGATGTTCATCACGCCGATGCCGCCGACGATCAGCGAGATGACCGCGATGGAGGCGATGAGCAGGGTGAGCGTGCCGGTGGTTTGTTCGATCGACTGACGGATCTCGTCGGTGTTGTTGAGGTAGAAGTCGACCGTGCCGTGGCGGCTGGTCAGCAGGGCGGTGATGCCCGACTGGGCTGCATCCATGGAAGCGTTGTCGCTGACGCGCACGGTGATGCCGCGCAGGTAGGACTGGCCCAGCAGGCGGCGCATGACCGAGGTGTAGGGTGCGTAGACGTTGAGCTGGTCTGCGCCGAAGCCGCCGCTGGAGGCCTGCTTGGCGACGCCGACGACGCGGGCTGGCATCTGGCCGACCAGGATCACCTGGCCGATCGGGTCGGTCCCGTCGGCAAAGAGCGTGCTCTGCGTGTTGGGATCGATGACGATGTCCTGCGAGAGATCGCTGACGCTTTCGGCGGACAGGAGGCTGCCTTCGACCAGCTGCATGCCGCGGACGCGGAAGTACTGGTCGCCCACGCCGTTGACGGTGGCGGAAGATTCGACGTTGCCGCGGCGGAGCGTGACGCTGGTCTGCACGGTGGGCGTGACACTGTCGACGTAGGGCTGCTGTGCGATGGCTTCGGCATCTGCGACCGTGAGCGTGCGGGTGGCGGAGGCTTGCCTGTCGTCGAAGCCTGTGCCGGGGCGCACGTCGATCGTGTTGGTGCCGAGGGCGCTGATGTTCTGCAGCACCTGCTTGCGTGAGCCTTCGCCCAGCGCGACGACCGAGACGACCGCCGCAATGCCGATGATGATGCCGAGCATGGTGAGGAAGGTGCGCAGCTTGTGGGCGCGCATCGAGCGCAGGGCCATGCGGAAGGCTTCGTTGAAGCGGTCGCGCCAGCTTTCTGCGCCGTGCGTTACGAGACGCTGCTTTTGCTCGGGTAGCTGGGTTGGGGCTGTGCCGGCCTTGCGGGTATCGGAGACGATGTTGCCGTCGCTGATCTCGATGATGCGGTCGGCGTGTTCGGCCACCTTCATGTCGTGGGTGACGATGATTATGGTGCGGCCTTCGGAGTTGAGCTGACGCAGGATGCGCATCACCTCCTCGCCGGTGACTGTGTCGAGCGCGCCTGTGGGTTCGTCCGCCAGGATGACGTCGCCGCCGTTGATGAGGGCGCGGGCGATGGAGACGCGCTGTTGCTGGCCGCCGGAGAGCTGGTTGGGCGTGTGCCCTGCCCGGTCCTTCAGGCCGAGGCGGGCGAGGATTTTCTTCGCTTCGGCGCGGCGTTCTTCGGGTGGGCGGCCGAGATAGATGGCGGGGGTTTCGACGTTGCCGGCCGCCGTCAGGTCCGGCAGCAGGTGGTAGCGCTGGAAGATGAAGCCGAAATGCTCGCGGCGCAGGGCGGCGAGATCGTCGGGCTCCATCTCGCGCGTGTCGCGGCCGAGCACCTTGTACGTGCCGGCGGTTGCGCGATCGAGGCAGCCGAGGATGTTCATCAGGGTCGACTTGCCCGAACCGGACGAGCCGACGATGGCGACCATCTCGCCCGCCTCGATGGTGAGGCTGACGTCCTTCAGGGCGACGACGACTTCGTCACCGGCCGGGAATTCGCGGCGCACCTTTTTGAGTTCGATCAGCGGCGGGGAGGTCCGCCTGGCCGGACGCGCGGGGCGTTCGTAGAAGGTGGTTTGGTCGGCCATTAGCGCGGCCCTCCGCCGCCCATGGGACGGCGCTGTCCGCCGCCCGCGAGCGGGTTGCTGTTGCTGCTGCTTTGCTGGCGCGAAGCTTTCTGTTCGGCAGAAACTTCTGCGACGACCACTTTCTCGCCTTCCTTGAGACCTTCGGTGACCTGCGCCGTGACGTTGGTGTTGATGCCAATCTTCACCGGACGCCGTTCGATCTCGCCCTTCGCATCGACGACCTTGACGGAATAGCCTTCGCGGCCGCGACGCTCGAGCGCGCCCGAGGGGACGGTGATCGCGTTCTTGGCGGAGGCTTGCACGATGTAGACCTGCGCCGTCATGCCGGTTTTCAGCTTGCCGTCGGCGTTATCGACGTCGAACAGGCCGTTGTAATAGACGGCGCTGGCCGTGCTGGAGGACGTGGAGCTGGAGGTCGACTCGATCGATTCCGGCGCCGGGGCGATGGTGCGGAGCTTGGCGTAGTGGCGCTTGGTCGCGTCGCCCAGGGTGGTGAAGTAGACGTCCTGGCCGGCTTCGACTTTCTCGACATCGGCTTCGGAGATTTCGGCGCTGACGGTCATGGTTTCGAGTTGCGCGAGCATGACGATGGTGGGGGCCGACTGGTTGGCGTTCACCGTCTGGCCTTCTTCGGTGACGATGGCGACGATGGTGCCGTCCATGGGGGCGACGATCTTGGTGTAGCCGAGGTTTGTCTCGGCAGTGTTCAGCGTCAGGTTGGCCTGCTTGATCTGCGCATCCGCTGCCGTGAGCTTGGCCTGTGCATTGGCCAGCGTCGATTCGGCGGCTTCCAGATCGGACTTGGCGGCGGCGCCCTGCTCGTACAGGCGCTTCTGGCGGTCGAAGTTGAGCTTCGCCTGCGTGAGATCGGCTGTTGCGGCGGAGCGTTGTGCACGCATGTTGGAAAGCCCCGCTTCGGCGTTGCTGACCGTGTTGAGCTGGGTGCGCGAGTCGATCTCGGCGATCGGGTCGCCCGCCTTCACCGTATCGCCTAGCTGAACATAGAGCTTCTTCACCTGGCCGGATGCCTGCGCGCCGACATTGATCAGCTTGGCCGGTTCGAGCACGCCGGTGGCGAGTACGGTCTGTTCGATATCGCCGCGACCGACCGTCGCCGTGACGAAGTCGGGCTTGGCCGTCTTGAACGGGTTGAACAAGAAGGCCGCGGCTGCGATCGCCACGATGGCGGCGCCGATCAGCCATTTCCGCTTCCTGATCACGGCGACGGTCGAGCCCACCACGCCCTTTTTCTGGGGAGCGGAGGATTCGATCGTTTCAGTGTCGTCGGTGAGCAGGTCGTGTGTGGCGGTAACAGGCATGGGGAGGCCTCGTGCGTTGTGTCTTTTGTTCAACGCAGATGTGGGCCCGATATTTCCCTCAATGATGCCCGACTTCGTAACATTGCATCCCCGACGCGGCGTTCGGGACACGTCGTTACAACTCTCGCGAACATGTGTCTGCTGAAGCCTGAACGCCTGTTCAGACGAACCGACCAGCTCGCACAACGCGCGCTCATGCGCTCAGGCGTTCGTCCTGCTCTCCGCCAACGGCGCCTATTTCCCATCCATCAGCTTGCGCGCGAGATAGGTGAATTCCAGCGCGGCGCGTTTGGCCGCTTCGCGCTGGTTGGCGGCGGCGGAGTGGCCGCCGTCGATGTTCTCGTAATAGAGGAAGGGCTTGCCGGTTTCTTCCAGTCGCTTGGCCAGTTTGCGGGCGTGGGCGGGGTGGACGCGATCATCCTTGGTCGATGTCTCGAAGTAGATTTCGGGATAGGTCTTCGCCGGATCGACATTGTGATAGGGCGACAGCTTTTCGAGGAAGGCGCGTTCTTCCGGCACATCGGGATTGCCGTATTCGTCCATCCACGACGCGCCAGCGAGCAGCAGGTGGTAGCGCAGCATGTCGAGCAGCGGCACCTGGCAGACGATGGCATGGAACAGATCCGGGCGCTGGGTGAACATCACGCCCATCAGCAGGCCGCCATTGGAGCCGCCCATTGCGCCGAGCTTTTCCTTGCTCGTGATCTTCTTCGCGATCACGTCTTCGGCGACTGCGATGAAGTCGTCATAGACAACCTGGCGCTTGGTCTTGAGGCTGGCCTGGTGCCAGGCCGGGCCGAACTCGCCGCCGCCGCGGATGTTGGCCATCACATAGACGCCGCCCTGCTCCAGCCACAGCTTGCCGACCGTGCCGGAATAACCCGGCGTCTGGCTGACCTGGAAGCCGCCATAGCCATAGACCAGCGTGGGGTTCGAGCCGTCGTACTTGATGTCTTTTTTGCGCACCACGAAGTACGGGACTTTCGTGCCGTCCTTAGAAGTGGCTTCGAACTGATCGACGACCATGCTGCTTGCGTCGAACCAGGCGGGGAGCGCCTTGATCTGCGCGAGGGCGCCGCTGGCGGTGTCGTAGGTGAAGAGTGAATCCGGCGAGAGATAGCCGTCGAAGCCGAGGAAGGCAGTGGCTTCTTCATTGTCGGCGAAGATCACGCCGGCTGATCCGTTCGGCGGGAGCGGGACTTCTTTTTTCGTCCAGCCACCAGCGCCTTTGCGATACGCCATGACTTTCACGACGACATTGTCGGAGATGTTGACCAGCAATTCGTTCTTCGTGATGCCGACGCCCTGCAGCGCCTGCTTCGGCGTGGGGTGGAAGATCACCTCGACCTTCGGCAGCACCCCGGTCAACAGGAACTCGCTCCATTTGAAGCCGATCAGGTCGCCCGATTTGAATGCCTCCTGCCCCACTGGCTGCCAGTCTTCCTCGATGGTGGCGATCAGCGTGTCGGCGAAGATGCCTTGCGGGCTGGCCTTCTCCGGCAGCGGGATCTTCACGCTCTCGCCATTGTCGCGGAAGAGGACGTAGCTGGACGTGAAGAAGGTTTCCGCGCGCGAGGCGCCGAACCAGCGCTGGCCGTGTTCGTCTTCCAGCGCGAAAGCGGAGGCCGCCACGTCTTTCACGTCGCCGCGATAAATCTCGACGGCATCAGCGAGGGCTTGTCCACGCTTCAGGCGCTTGATGACGAAGGGATAGCCGCTGTCGGTGAGCGAGGGGGTATCGCCGCCCCAGTCGGTGGCGATGAGGAGTGTGTCCTTGTCCTGCCAGGTGATGGAGCTTTTGGCTTCGGGGATGTCGAAGCCGCCGGGCACGAAGGCGGCTTTCGCCGCGCCATCCGCGATCGAATATTCGCGCACGCGCACCGCATCCTTGCCGCCATCCGACAGCGAGACGAGGCAATCGACATTCGCGGGCGGCAGGCAGTTCACGCCTTTATAGACCCAGTTGGCGCCTTCGGATTTCGACAGCGCATCCAGGTCGAGCAGCGTTTCCCATTTGGGCGAGGCCTTGGCGTATTCGGCGACCGGCGTGCGGCGCCAGAGGCCGCGCTCGTTCGCGGCGTCCTGCCAGAAGTTGTAGACATAGCCGCCACGGATCGCGCCGTAGGGGATACGCTCGGCTGACGTCGCGATCTTGAGGGCCGCATCGTAATAGCCCTGGAAGCGCGCATCGCCCTCCAGCACTTTCAGCGACCGCTCGTTCTGCGCCCGCACCCAATCCAGCGCCTGCGCGCCCTCCACCTCTTCCAGATAGAGATGGGCTTGCGAATTGGGGTCGAGGGCGTTGGTCACTTTGGCTTCCTCCTGCGGGCTGCATGCCGCCAGCGCTGCGGCCGCGATGCCTGCGATTATGCTGCGCATGCTGAATTCCTTGTTGCGGGGGCAGCGTTAACTGGCTGGCGGCGGCGCGCAAGCCGGGGAGTGGGGAATCGGGAGTGGGGAGTAGTTGGACACCAGGAACTACTCCCTACTCCCCATTCCCTACTCCCCAAACCACCCTATTCCCTACTGCCCATCTACCCCTTACATCTCCCCCCATGAAATTCTGGAAGATGAATGGGGCCGGCAATTCGTTCGTCATTTTTGACGACCGGAAAGGTGCGCTCAATCTCCGCCCCGATCAGGTGAAATCCATCGCCGACCCCACCAATGGCGTGGGCGCCGACCAGGTGATCGCGCTTGAGAGCACGCTGCGCGGCGACGTGTTCATGCGCATCTGGAACAAGGACGGCTCCTCGGCCGAGGCATGCGGCAACGCCACGCGCTGCGTCGCCTGGCTCGTGATGGAGGAGACGCAGAAGGACAGGATCATCGTCGAGACCGTCGCCGGGCGCCTCAAGGCCGACCGCATCGGACCGACGCAGATTTCCGTCGACATGGGCTCTCCCCTGCTCAAGTGGGAGGAGATCCCGCTGGCCGAGCGGATGGACACGCGCAGCATCGACCTCAAGATCGGCCCGATCGACCAGCCCTATCTGGCGCTGCCCGGCGCGGTGAACATGGGCAACCCGCACATCATCTTCTTCGTGCCCGATCTCGACAAGGTGGATGTGAAGGCCGTGGGCTCGCTGTGCGAATGGCACCCGCTGTTTCCGCAGGGCGTCAACACCGGCTTCCTCGAGATCATCTCGCGCACCGAGACGCGCCTGCGCACCTGGGAACGCAATGCCGGCCAGACGCTCGCCTGCGGCTCGAACAACTGCGCCGCCATCGTCGCCGCCGCCCGCCGCAACCTCACGGATCGGCAGGCCGTGGTCCACAATGATGGGGGGGACATCACGATCGAGTGGAGCGAAGCGACGGACCACGTGATTATGACGGGTCCGGTGGAGCTGGAGTATGTGAGCGGGTAGGCCTGACACGCACTACTTCGACAGATATCCGCACTCTCGCGGAGGCTTTCTTCCCCGCAAATTCGCTACGCAAAATGCGAATTCAGATTTCAGCCGGAAAATCCGGGGCTCGGGGATTCCCCGCATTCCTTTCAAGTTGGAATCTTGATCAACGCTGGCTCAGCTTGCTTCAAATCTGGAAAAAACATATCGTGAATACATATAGAACACTTTGGCATTGAATCTTCTGCGTTTTTGAGCTGGGGGGTTAGGTTGAAGGTCTTCATTTCATACAGCCACGCTGACGAGCGAGCGGTAGAGCGCCTTAAGACGCACGCCGCCATGCTTGAGCGTGAAGGTTTGGTCACCTCGTTTTTCGACCGCAATATTTTGGCGGGAGGTCATCTCGATTCGGAGATCTTCGCCGAGCTGGACTCCTCCGACGCCTTTCTTGCGATGGTCAGCCCAGACTTTCTCGCTTCGAACTATTGCTACGCACGCGAGATGGAGCGTGCGGTGGAATTACACGGCACCGGAAAGCTTCGGATCATCCCCGTGATCGTGGAAGAATGCGACTGGAAATCTTCTCCACTCGCGAAGTTCAAAGGCCTACCCAAAGACGCGAAAGCGATTTCCACATGGGAAAATGAAAACGCCGCTTATCTCAGCGTGATCACGGGTCTTCGCGAAGTTGCGCAAAAAAACCCAAAGCCAACGTCACCGACGAAGATCTCATCGCCCTCAGGCCACGAGAGTCTGGACGCCGCTAAACCTAAACCGGCCTACAGACTGAAACGCACTTTCGATAAGATCGACCGACTAAAGTTTCGCGAGGAAGCATTCGCGACGATACGGAAATTCTTCCATTCCTCTGCTTCCGAAATCGGAGAGGTTGACGGAGTGAAGACGTTGTTCCGTCAGATAGGCGACTACTCGTTCACATGCACGGTCATCAACGAAGCGTTTGGCAGAGGCGTCGCGCACATCACCGTTCACATGAGCACTGACCGGGACGGTATGGGTGATATTTACTGGTCCAATCAGGAAAACGCCCCGCGCAATACAGCCAATGGCAACTGGACAATCGGCAACACCGATTACGATCAGCATCTTGAAGGCGGCGATTATGATCACTTCAGCGGCGACAGAAAGGGAGGCTCGACACCCAAAGCTGCCGCGGAAGTCATGTGGAATCGCTTCATTGAGCGCGCGGGAATTTCCCATGCCTGAGCGGATTCATTTTCGATGCAACAATTGCGGTCATCGATTTGCGGCAGACGCGCTGACAAAGGACGAAAAGCAGAAAGCAAAAGAGGATCGTCAGCCGACTTCGTCGATCCATTGTCCGAAATGCAACCGAACAGACATCCGACGCGGCTGGGAATGATATGTCGAACTCAAGCGCATTGTGGTCGCGAACCACTGAATTAACGTCCGCCATCCCCAGCAAACATTCCGCCGGCTCAGTTCTCTTTTTTCCAAACACTAAACGTCAGTCGACTGAGTACTCCATCGCTCTCCGTATCGATCATGTTGAAGAAGAAGGCGGCGACATAGTCGAGACGCTAATGTGGTTGGGTAACGATCCATGGGACGAAGGAAACTTGGCAGGCTCGATCGATGGATGCAGGGATCACCACCTCAATGAAAAACAGGTCTTGGGACTATCGTGGCAGCGTTTTAAACCTGAGCTGCAAGTAAACCTGTCAGGGTCTGTTACCGACGGGAGCGCTCTTGCTCGAAACGATGCCATCGGCCTGGTTGCGATTGGACCTTTTGGATTCAGATTAGTCGGAGGCGTGAAGGGCCGATATGGTCAGCTCTCCACGAGATTCATTGATCCCACCAACTGGTCATCGCATGAACCAACGACAAGGTCGCCAATCATAGCACGTGAATGGTTGCATGACTGGCAACTCATTCTGCACGGGGAAGAAGGCGATCACGTCTCTAGAGTTCTTCCCTTCAAGCGCCTCAAAAAGTTGCCATAAGCAATGCAGGGCGGAGCGCCCCTACCCTTTAGCCCCCACCGCCACATCCACCATGATCTCGCCTGAGATCGCTTCCAGCGCGTCCTGCACCGCGCTGGCCTTCAGACCATCGGGCAGTCGCAGATGCGCGGCCATGTGGAAGAGTTGGGCGCCGGAGTGGGCTTCGGGGCTTAGCCAGGTTTCGAAGGTTTCGATGTTGGCGCCGAGCTGGCTGACGGCGGCGGTGACCTGGTTGACGATGCCGGGGCGGTCCTGGCCGACGAGGGAGAATTCCAGCGTCTCGCCCGAAGCTGCGCTCTCGACGGCGGGAGCGATGCGGACTTCCAGGCCAGCTGCATCGACGGCGGCGACGGCGCTGCGCAGGGTTTCGACTTTTGCCTGATCCAGCTCGACCAGCACGGAGCCGACATAGAGGCCGCCGAGGTGCGAGAGGTGGCTTTCCAGCCAGTTGCCGCCGGCGGAGAGCACGGCAGCGGCCAGCGCTTTCGTGAGGCCGGGACGGTCGCTTCCAGCAACACTCAGGACCAACAACGCCATGGGGACACCTCGTGCAAAACCAGTGGCATTCCTGTTACGGCAAGCCGTTGAACTTTCATACCTCTGTGGCCTACCTCTCTGGCTGACCTCGCCGAGCGTCCGCCTTCGGGCTTCATGGCTTGCGTTGCCTGCCGACCGCTCTTGTCTCCGAAGCGTAACAAATGCCCGCGCATGGCTGGCTGCGATCCGGCAGGCGCGCGCTCTTGCCATCGCGCGCGGAGCCCACCATCAAGGTTGCAATGTGGGGAGTTACCGATGCAGGCGATGAAGCGTTTCCTGGCCGCCCTTCTGGCCGTGTTTGTTCTTGCCTCGCCTGCCTTTGCGCAGGACCCCGTCGCGCCAACGACCGCGCCCGCTGCCGCCCCTTCGGCGCCGGCGGAGGTGAAGGTCGGGATGTACATCAACGACATTCAGCAGATTGACCTGCACGATTATTCGTTCGTGGCGGACGTCTATCTCTGGTTCCGCGATACTGATCCGCAGATCGTTCCCGGCTCGACGTTCGAGTGGATGAACATGTTCGCGCCGGATGATCACGTGCAGACCGACATCTACCCCGAGCCCGTGAACCAGCCGGACGGCACGCAGTATCAGGTGTTCCGCCATCAGGGTCCGTTCGCGGCGAAGTTCTCGGTGCGCAACTATCCGTTCGATGCGCACAACCTGACGATCGAGATCGAGGATCAGGAGTTCAACGCTTCGCGTCTCGTCTATTCGGTTGATCAGGTGACGATGAACCCGGCGATTGAGTTGCCGGGCTTCCTGCTTGGCGCACCGAAAATCGAAGTGCGCAATCGTCCGTACCCGACCAATTTCGGCGACACGACCATGACGCAGCCGGAAACCTATTCCCGCGCCATCGTCTCCATCCCGATTTCCCGGCCGGTGGTTTCGGGCGTCACGAAATCGCTGCTGCCGGTGTTCATCGTGGTGCTGGTCGCCGCCGCCGCGCTGCTGCTGAAGCCGGAGCATACCGAAGCCCGCATCGGCCTTGCGATCACCGCGCTGCTGACGCTGGTGGCGTTGCAGTTCAGCGCGCAGGGGGCGCTGCCGGATGTCGGCTATCTCCTGATGCTCGACCAGATCTACCTCGCCTCCTACGGCTTCGTTCTGCTGGTCGTCGCGCTGCTGGTGATGACGACGGGCAATGCGGATGAGGAGAAGAACCTCGCCGCCGCGCACTCCCTCGCCAAGGGCGGGGTATGGACGGCTTTCCTCTCGTTGATGCTTTACACCGCTGTGATTGCGCTGGTTCTCTGGCTGAACCTCACCACGCCAGACGTGGTTTGATGTCCTCGCGGACGCAAAAGCATCGCGACTAATCCCCGTTTCGCCCCAATTCGCGCCGCTCGGTCGCCATGATCGGGTGCGACAACCTGTACGTCGCGGGACAAACAGCCTGAGCCCCGCGGAAAGGGGCCGGCCGTGCGAACGTCCATTCGTCTTGCGCTCATGTCGTTGCTTGTCTGCGGCATCACGCTCGCCGCATCCGGCGCACCGCTCCCCTTCCAGTCTCAGGTCTTCCAAGCCGAGCCAGGCCACGGCGCCGAAACCGCCGCGAGCATTATCCCGCACTAGCCATCACACCTGTTGGGGACTCACATGAAAACGCGCACCGCACTCGCCGCCATTCTCTCCCTCGCCGCCGTTGCCGGCGTTGGGGCCACGACCGCGTTCGCCAAGCCGACGCGCGCGCCTGAAGTGCATTCCTACATTCTGCTCGATCGCACCGGCTCGATGGAGCCGATCTGGACTGAGGCGCTCTCCTCGGTGAACGCCTATGCTGATGGCCTCGCCACGCTGGATGGCGGCCCGCGCGTCAATGCGGACATCACCCTCGCCGCGTTCGATGCGCAGGACGGGTTGCAGTTCGATGTGCTGCGGAAAGACATCAGCGCCAGCGACTGGAAAGATGTGACGAACAAGGAGATTTCCCCGCGCGGCATGACGCCCCTCTACGACGCGATCGGCCGCATGGTCTCGCTCGCCGAGAAGGACAAGCCGGAGAAAGCCGTCATCGTCATCATGACGGATGGCGAGGAAAACTCGTCGAAGGAGATGACGAAAGCCTCCGCCAAGGCGGCGCTGGATCGCGTACGCGCCAAGGGTTGGGAAGTCGTGTTCCTTGGCACGGAGTTCTCGAACTTCGACGACGCCACGGGTGTGGGCCAGACAGCTTCGCGCAACATGGCCGTATCGAAGGATCAGCTGTCGGACTCCATGAACCGCCTCGCGCAGAAGTCGCGTGACTATGCGACTGGAGCCGCACCGTCGGTCGAGTGGAATGCCGAAGACCGCGCTGCTGCGAAGGAAGAAGAGGTGAAGCAGCGCAACAATGGTTCGAGCGGCTCGACGCAACGCACCAATCGCTAGGCTATCGGCGCGTCGGGGGACGCTACGAAGATAGCCAGAAGGGTCCGCTGCCTGGGATTAGGCAGGCGAGATCCAGATCCGGCCAGTGGCGACCTTCTCCCCGCCGCTGGCCGGATTGCGTTTCGGGCTACCGCGTCTGCGCCTATTGAGTTTGCCCCTATTGAGTTTGTCAGCGGATTGCAGGCCTATGCCGGACAAGCGGAGAATGCTGTTCGGGGAAACAGAGAGATGATCCACCAGAAGACATCGACATCGGCTGGGCTTGCGATCGCCAGCGCGCTTTTCCTGACGGCTTGCCAGCCGCAAACGCCGCGTGCCGAAACACCGGCTGCTCCGACTGAAACAGCGACAGCACCCGCGAGCGTTGATGGC
The DNA here is from genome assembly GCA_036733305.1 of Hyphomonadaceae bacterium. GTDB lineage: Bacteria > Pseudomonadota > Alphaproteobacteria > Caulobacterales > Hyphomonadaceae > UBA7672. The sequence goes on along the minus strand of DAINAT010000034.1, from coordinate 10,257 downwards.
TGTGCTGCGAAAGCGGAGCGCCCGTGGGGCGCGAGCGGCTATCGCGTGAAAGCCTGGACCTCGGGCGAGACCTGCGAAGCTGCTGTCGTGACGCTGGCTGCCTATGGCAGCGATGGACTGCCGATCTATGGCTGGGCTGGCGCCACGCAATTCCTCTTCCTGCTCAACGATGCGAAGACGCCGGAGCAGATGCAGACCGGCCTCACCGAATGGATTGGCGCCGGCAATCTGCCGCCGGAACTCACCGGCACGCTGCCGCCATGGGAAGAAACCGATGGCCAACCCAAGCGCGCCGAGTTCCCCTTCATGCCGAACATGGAGAAGGACGCCTACGACGCGCTGCGCAAGGAGAACCTCAACATGCTCTGCTATCCGCAGGGCATGGAGAGCCAGCTCTGCCTCGCGCTTCATCCCAGCGAGGGTGGCGCGCCAGCGATGGTGGAAGAGCTCGGGCTGCAGTTGTTTCCGGGTTAGCGCGGCGCGTACGCCCTCGTCCTTCGACGGACGCGCACTTCGTGCGCTGCTCAGGATGAGGGCTACTTAGCGGTCGGTGGTTTAGCCCTCATGGTGAGCAGGCCCGAAGGGCCGCCAGTCGAACCACGAGGGCGTGCTCACGCTTCTAGAAATCCGCGCACGTCGCGCGATCAGTACGCAGCACGGCGTCCTGATCGAACGTCTTGATGTAGGCGTTGCGGATTGCTTCGATATCGGCCGACGCCGCTGCGCTGCCGTCGTGGAAGCGGACCAGGACGCGTGAGGGTTCACGCTCTGTGATGTTGCGCTGTTCTGACAGCCACATCCCCTGCCCCTCGAGAATGGTGAAGCCTTCCTTCCAGCGCGGCGCGACTTCGCGCTCGACAAAGCTATTGAACTCGTCGGTCGATACCGACCCGCCCGGGCGCGCCAGCCCGAGGAAGAGCATGGTCTCCACCATCGGCTCGCCGACCTGACAGGCAGAAGCTACGGGCTGCGTCGTCTTTGAAACGCTGACGCAGCCGGGGAGCAGGCCCAGCATCGCAACGGCAAGCAGATAGCGCATCGCATTCCCCCCCCAAATGACCGGCCTCAATGATCGGCCCCAATGACCGAAACGCGAATTTACCGTGCCCGCGGCCACCCGGCCAGCTGCCGCGCCGGGGGAATGAGCGGTCCGTAACGGTCGCGCGACAGCTTTTTCCCTTAAAAACAGGCATTTTCGGGCGGTAACCCTATCCATCTGTCATGCGGCGCCCGGAATGCTCGCTTTCTTCACAAAACCCCTGTATTGCGGCGCACAATTCAGACCTCCCCGGTAAAGATCCTGACCATGCAAATGCGCAACATCGCCATCATCGCTCACGTCGACCACGGCAAGACGACGCTCGTCGACTGCCTGCTCAAGCAGTCGGGCATGTTCCGTGAGAACGAGAAGACATCCGAACGGATGATGGACTCGAACGATCAGGAGCGTGAGCGCGGCATCACCATCCTGGCGAAAGCCACGTCGGTCGTCTGGAACGATTACCGCATCAACATCGTCGACACACCCGGACACGCCGACTTCGGCGGCGAGGTGGAGCGCATCCTGAACATGGTCGACGGCGCCATCGTGCTGGTCGACGCTGCTGAAGGCCCGATGCCGCAGACCAAGTTCGTGGTGTCGAAAGCCCTGAAACTCGGCCTTCGCCCGATCGTCTGCGTCAACAAGATCGACAAGCCGGAAGAGCGCCACAACGAGGTGATCAACGAGGTCTTCGACCTGTTCGCCAACCTCGACGCCACCGACGAACAGCTCGACTTCCCGATCATCTACGGCTCAGCCAAGAACGGCTGGATGAGCAAAGACCCGACGGTCAAGACCGACAACATGACCGCGCTGTTCGAAACCGTTCTGGCGCACGTTCCGGCGCCGACCGTCGAGCCGGGCCCGTTCCGCCTGCTCGGCACCACGATCGGCTCCGACCCGTTCCTTGGCCGCATCCTCACTGGCCGCGTCGTTGCCGGCTCGGTGAAGCCGAACCAGGCTGTCAAAGTGCTGTCGCGCGACGGCTCGCTTGTCGAGAACGCCCGCGTTTCGAAAATCCTCGCCTTCCGCGGCCTCACCCGCGCGCCGATCGATGAGGGCGTTGCAGGCGACATCGTCTCGATCGCCGGCCTGACGAAAGCCACCGTCGCCGACACCGTCTGCGATCCGTCGGTCGATCAGGCGATGGAAGCCCAGCCGATCGATCCGCCGACCCTGGCGATGACCTTCCGCGTCAACGACTCGCCGCTCGCCGGCACCGAAGGCAAGAAAGTCACCAGCCGCGTGATCTGGGACCGTCTGCAGAAAGAAGCTGAAGGCAACGTCGCGCTGAAGATCTCGCGCGCTGCCGACACCGACGCGTTCGAAGTTGCCGGCCGCGGCGAACTTCAGCTCGCCGTGCTGATCGAGACCATGCGCCGCGAAGGCTTCGAGCTTGGCGTGTCGCGCCCGAAGGTCGTGATGCAGAAAGACCCGACGACCGGCGAAACGCTTGAGCCGATCGAAGAAGTCGTGATCGACGTTGATGACGAGCATTCCGGCGTCGTCGTGCAGAAGCTCTCCGAGCGCCGTGCGGACCTGCTCGAAATGCGCCCGTCCAGCGCCGGCCGTACGCGCCTTGTGTTCCACGCGCCGACGCGCGGCCTGATCGGTTATCAGGGCGAATTGCTGTCGGATACGCGCGGCACGGCCGTGATGAACCGCCTGTTCCACGCCTACGCCCCGCACAAGGGCGAGATCAAAGGCCGCCACACCGGCGTGCTGATTTCGAACGGCGCAGGCGAGAGCGTCGCCTTCGCGATGTGGAACCTCGAAGACCGCGGCCCGATGATGATCGAGGTCGGCATCAAGGTTTACGAGGGCATGATCATTGGCGAGCACACGCGCGGCAACGATCTCGAAGTGAACGTCCTCAAGGGCAAGAAGCTCACCAACGTCCGCGCTTCGGGCACGGATGAAGCGGTGCGCCTCACCACGCCGATCCGCATGACGCTGGAAAAAGCGCTCGCCTACATTCAGGACGACGAGCTGGTCGAAGTGACGCCGGAGAACATCCGCCTGCGCAAAGTCTATCTCGACCCGAACGACCGCAAGCGCTTCTCGCGCGCGTCTGTCGACGCTTAAGCCATTGAGCGCGCTGCCGCCCTGCCCCAGCTGTCAGTCCGCCCTCACCTATGAGGATGGGTCGATGCTTGTATGCCCGGAATGCGGCCATGAATGGTCCGCTGCCGCGGCAACTGCCGAAGCCGTACGCGTCTACAAGGACGCGAATGGCAATGTCCTGCAGGACGGCGACACAGTCAGCGTGATCAAGGACCTGAAGCTCAAGGGCGGCTCTGGCGTCGTGAAGCAGGGCACGAAGGTCAAGAACATCCGTCTCGTCGATGAGGACCACGACATCGATTGCAAGATCGACGGCTTCGGCGCGATGAAGCTCAAGTCCGAGTATGTGAAGAAGCTGGCCTAGGGCTAAACCACTCAGCCGGGCAGACAAAACAAAAAAAGGGCTCCGGTTTGCGCCGGAGCCCTTTTGCTTTTCGGGTGTTCGCGACCTGCGTCTAGCCGCGCGTGAACTTCCAGCTGACCTTCAGCGTGCCCTTGCGACCGAGCAGCTCGTCGTCGAGCTCCTTCGTGAACGAGCCCTCGGCGGTCTTGCACGCGCCGCAGCTGGCCGTGAGATTGATGTTCTGCGTACTCGGCACGCTGAGGAAGTACGTCACGGCTTCCGTGCCCGACTTCTGGTCTTGCGAGGCCGACGTAATCGTCTTGGTCGCCTTGGCTACGCCCGGCAGCGGGAAGGTCATGATCAGGCTGCCTGTCTGCATATCCAGCTCGCCGATCACCATGCCCTTCATCGTTGTCTTGCCATCGCCATCGGTCAGCGCGCCCGCTCCTTTGACTGTCTTGTTGATCGCGCAGGTCGCTTCGTTCTTGAAGCTGCAGGCGGCGTCGAAATAGGCTTCGTAAGAGCGCTCGTCGATCGTGTATGTGCCGGTCGCCGTGGACGATTCGAACAGCTGATAGCGATCAGCCGGCATCACGCTTGCGGCGGCGATCTTGGATTTGGCGGACGCCGCCTTCGCCGGGTCCACGCCCTGCGCCAGCTTCATCGACTCGCGCATGAGGCATTGCTCGTCCTCACCGCATTTTGCCATGATCTGCTCGGCGCCAGCCATCATCGGCGCCATGTCTTTCGCAGCCGATTCAGCATTCTTCTGGCGATCGGATTCACGCGCTTGCGTCGCTGCATCCGCCTTGTGCAAGGCGCCGAAGCCGCTCGGCTTCTTCGCCGACATGTTGGTCTTCAGCTCGTAGCGATCCTTGATGTCCCAGTTGACGTGCTTCTCTTTCGAGGAGGGCTTCTCAACGCCCGAGCCCGTGAATTCGTAAACCACGACCAGCGTGGAAGCGGCTTTCTCTTTCGAAGCGGTGGCCTGTGCGCTTGCAGACGGCAGCGCCGCGAGTGCGGCAGCGGAAACCAGACCGAGTCCAAGTTTGGCCAGAGCGGTTACGTATTTCATTGATTGATCCCCATAGCGTCGCAATACACTAAACAGGCGCGCGACGCCGCGCAAAGCGGAGATGGCGCCTGAAGCTGCGATTCCGTCGTCAGCGCTGGCGTAATTTCATTGCAGCAGCGTGAAAGTGCTCAAACAAATTGCATGAATAGGCGCGCTCTGCTCGGACGGAAACGCGGGCGTGTCGAATGATGCTGTGCGTGACCGTACGGAACCCGGATCGCGCGCCGCCAACCTAGGCCCGCTGATCCTTGGGCGAGCCCATCACGATGTAGCTCGTGATCGACGCCACCTCGGGCACCTGCCCCAGAACTTCGGTATGGAAGTGTTTGTAGGCGACGAGATCTTCCACCTCGACGCGCAGGATGTATTCGATCGCGCCCGTCACGTTGTGGCATTCGCGAACCTGCGGAGCGGCGGCCATCGCCTTCTCGAAATTGCGCTGGTTGCGCTTGTGATGCTCCGACAGGCCAACCGCGACGTATGCAATAAAGCTCGACCCCATTGCCGCGCGGTTCACCACGGCACGATAGCCGGCGATCACGCCAGCCTTTTCCAGCTCCTGCACGCGGCGCAGACAAGCCGACGCTGACAGCCCGACCTTCTGCGCCAGCTCCGCATTGGTGATACGGCCGTCGCGCTCGAGCTCGCGCAATATTCTCCGGTTTGTGTCATCCATCTTCGTCATTACTTGTGAAAATGGCTCTGCAACGGCCGAGAACGCAAGCACATTCCGCGTAGATCCGCGCAATCTTGCGGAATGTTGACCGCAGAACTCTTCACGGCGCTTGTCGCCTTCGCCTTCGTGTCCTCGATCACGCCGGGGCCCAACAACCTGATGCTCATGACGTCAGGCACGAATTTCGGTTTCGCGCGCACGATCCCCCACATGCTGGGAGTCTCAATCGGCTTCACGTTGATGATCGTGCTGGTCGGCGCAGGACTCGCGAAGATCTTCGAGATCTATCCGCTCGCACACCTGATCCTGAAATATGCGAGCTGCGCTTATCTTATCTGGCTGGCGTGGAAGATCGCCACGTCTCCGCCGCCCGGAGCCAAAGCTGGCGTGGACGCGCAAGCCAAGCCGATGACGTTCATCCAGGCCGCACTGTTCCAGTGGGTGAACCCCAAGGCGTGGACGATGGCGTTGACCGCCGTCTCTGCCTACACGCTGCCGACCGATCCAATCGTCAGCCTGCTCATCGTCGCCGCCGTGTTCGGCGCGGTGAACCTGCCAAGCGTCAGCTCATGGACGCTGCTCGGCATACAGCTGCGCCGCTTCCTGAGCGACCCGCTCAAGCTGCGTATCTTCAATGTGACGATGGCGCTGACGCTCGTGGCGACGCTGTACCCGGTCTTGTTCGCCGGGCACTGACACCGCAGCGGCTATTTCGTGGACTTCGCGCGCTCGATCGACTCGAGGATCAGTTCGCGGGCGCGTTCCGGGCCATGCAGGCCTTCGATCTTCACCCACTTGCCCGGCTCGAGATCCTTGTAGTGCTCGAAGAAGTGCACGATGCGCTCAACCACGATCTCGGGGAGATCGTTGTAGTGCTTCACCTTCTCGTAGTAGCGCGTCAGCTTCGGATGCGGCACGGCGAGGATCTTCTCGTCCTGGCCCTTGTCGTCCGTCATCATCAGCACGCCGACGGGCGCCACGCGGATAACGCAACCCGGCACCAGCGCACGGTTGCCGACAACCATCACGTCGATCGGATCGCCATCCAGCGACAGCGTGTGCGGGATGAAGCCGTAGTTACACGGATAGCGCATCGGCGTGTACAGGAAGCGGTCGACGAACATCGCGCCCGATTCCTTGTCGATCTCGTACTTGATCGGCTCGCCGCCAAGCGGAACTTCGACGACGACGTTAACGTCGGTCGGCGGGTTGGGTCCGATGGAGATCTTCGAGAGGTCCATGTGTCGTCCTTCAGTCCAGGCTGGTGTACAGGGCTGGGAGCACCCATTCTTCCCCTGCGGCGCTTGCATTATCGGGGCCGGGAACATTCGCAAGGCTAACCAGCAGCCCCGCGCCGAAATTACGCGGGGGCAGTCACCCGGCAGGTTAAATGCGTTTCACGCAGCAGTCGAAATGGCCTGTAACATGGCCTTGGGATCGATCGGCTTGGCCAGAACCCCGACCGTTCCGGCCTCGCGATAGCTGGCCACCTGATCCGGCAGCACATTTGCGGTGCAGGCGATAACAGGCGTCCGGGCATTTGGCCCTCCCCCTGTCCGAAGACGGGACAGGGTCTCCAGCCCGTCCATTTCGGGCATGACCATGTCGAGCATGATCACGTCGAACTTCCGCCCGGCCAGGATATCCAGCGCTTCCGCCCCGGACCTGCATTCCGTGGTGCTGTGACCGGCCGCCCGTAACATCGCGCCGATAACGTACAGGTTGCGTGGATTATCATCGATGCAAAGGACGTCGCGCTGGCCAACCGGCTCGGCATCGCTGCCTGCTGGTTCATTGGCAACCTGCTCAGTCGCCAAGTCAGTCGCCTGCTCAGCCAGGGGCGCTTCCACGCGCACGGTGAAGCGCGACCCTTCTCCCAGCGTCGTTTCCAGCGTGATATCGCCGCCCATGGCATGGGCCAACCTGTGGGCGACATGCAGGCCAAGACCGAGACCGCCATGGAGCCGGCGCGACGAGACATCGACCTGCTCGAACGCCGAGAAGATGCGCTCCGCGGCTTCGGCGGGCACTCCCGAGCCTGTGTCCTCGACTTCGATGGCGACACGATCGACGCCGCCCCTCACTCGCTCCGGCCAGGCCTGGATCGTGATGCCGCCTTCGGTCGTGAACTTGATCGCATTCGCCATGAGATTGCCGATGATCTGCAGCAGACGCGCTGAGTCAACCATGCGCGCCGCGCGGAGCGCCGGATCGACCATCACCGACAGCGTCAGCTGCTTGGCGCGCACTTCGGATGACCAGATTACGGCGGCATCCTCGATCAACCGCACCAGATGGACGGGCCGCGGATCAACACGCACCTTGTCGGCATTGAGGCCCGACAGATCGAGCAGATCATTCAGCAGGGCCAACATCTGCCGGCCGGCATCTTCGAGCACGCCGAGCGTGCGTTTCTGAACCGGATCGAGGCGCGACTGGGAAAGCAGGTTTGCGCAACTCAGTACGGCATTCATGGGCGTGCGAAGCTCGTGGCTCATGACGCCCATGAAGTCTGTCTTCACGCGGTTCGCCTTTTCCGCCTCCGCCAGCGCCTTTGCGAGCTCGACGTTCTTGGCATTGAGCCGCAGCTCCGCTTCGTGTTGCGCCGTGATGTCCTTCATCGTCACCACGGCGTACTCGACCTTGTCGGTCTCCGGATTGCGCAGCGGCACGGAGTTTATCGTAATCCAGCGCACCTCGCCCGAGGGCAATTCGATTCCCATCGGCACGTTCTGCCAGGACACGCCCGTCTTCAATGTGACGTTGACCGGATACTCCTCCCGGCCAAACGGCGATCCGTCGCCCTTGAACGTACGCCAGCGCGGATCAGGGAAAGGCCTGCCCTGCAACTCGTCCCGCGTCAGGTCGAGAATGCGCAGGGACGCTGCATTCATCTCGACGACGTTGCCTTCCGGCGTGTGGACGTTCACGCCTTCCTGGATGGCCTCGAAGATGAGCTCGTACAGGTTCTGCCGCCTGCGTTCCTCGCCCGTCTTCCGGGCGGCGCGCGTTGCGCGGATCGCTGTGCGCCGCTGCAACAGGAACGCCGATATCAGCTCGGCGACTTTCTCCAGCCGCTCAACGTCCCGGGCGCTGAAACGCCCCGGATCAGTATCGCCGACAGCCAACACCCCAATCGGCGCGTCCGGTTCGGCGCCGACAGGCACGCTGATGAAGCTGCGCACATGTGGCGGCTGCTGCACGAAACGGGAGTTGGCAAAGCGGTCATCGGCGCGGGCGTCCGACGTATGCACAGTCGCGTTCGTCTCCAGCGACGGCTGACACATGCATTCGGCCTTGGGGATCGTGTTGGATTGCCCCCAGCTGGTGGAAATCTGATGCGCGATCTCGGCATCGTGCACTGTGAACGCAGCAATGTTGCCGCCGCAGATCTCGACCGCGAGATTCACCAGCCGGTCAATGTCGACGAATGGACCGCCATCAAGCAGATCCAGCTCCAGCAGCGCTTCGAGCCGCTGCTGTTCGCATGCGCCAGTAACTCTAGCCATTCCCCCGACCACTACTCAGATGCGAATCTGATTCGACCGCTGCTGTTCCCTGTCTCGCACAGGCGCCCGCGCCACAGCGAGAATAAGGTTCGCTGTATCGATAGGCTTCCCGATAATGGCCGTCACGCCCATTACGTCGGCAAGTTGCCGGTGCGCGATTGTCATATTCGCCGTGCAAACGATCACAGGCGTATGCTTGTTGAGCAACATCGTGCGGATCTGCTGCGCCACGACCAGCCCGCTCACTTCGGGCATCACGAGGTCCAGCACCAGGACATCGTAGCGACGCATATCGAGTCGGCGCAGCGCTTCCGCGCCCGACCCGCAGGTTTCGACGTCGTGACCAACGCTGGTCAGGATGGTGCTCAATATGTCCAGGTGGCGGTCATTGTCATCGACCACCAGAACGGTGCGGGCGGCGGCGACGCAGATCCAGTCAGCCGCCGGCAGCATCGACGATCGCGACTCAAGCGATGGCGCAGCCTCTGCGCGGGCTCCGGCTACGACCGGCGCCTGACCTGTTTTTCGAGGAAGCGGAGGCCTCTCCATAGCCGCTGCCCAATGCCCTGCGAGGGTTCGACCTCGCCCCAATAGGGAATCACTAGCACAGATGTGCCAATAGCATTGTTAACTTTTGAGAGCGCCCTGCCAACCCCGACAGCACGTCGTGGTCGATCACATCTTTCGCTCTTTCCGGGCTTTAGCGCCCGGAAATTCCAGATGGCAGGCCTGAGACTAGCGCTTCTTGTTCTGGCCAAGCAGACGCAGGCGCAACGCATTCAGGCGAATGAAGCCTTCCGCGTCTTTCTGGTCGTAGGCGCCAGCGTCGTCCTCGAAGGTAACGTGCGCAGCCGAATACAGCGAGTTCGGCGACGCCCTGCCCGTAACGATGACGTTGCCCTTGTAGAGCTTCAGCGTGACCGTGCCGGTGACGTTCTCCTGGCTCTTGTCGATCGCGGCCTGCAGCATCTCGCGCTCCGGCGCGAACCAGAAGCCGTTGTAGATGAGCTCCGCATAGCGCGGCATCAGCTCGTCCTTCAGGTGGCCCGCACCGCGATCCAGCGTGATCGACTCGATCGCGCGGTGAGCCTGCAGCAGGATCGTGCCGCCCGGCGTCTCGTAAACGCCGCGCGACTTCATGCCGACGAAGCGGTTCTCGACCAGATCGAGACGGCCAATGCCGTTGTCGCGGCCAAGATCATTCAGCTGAGCAAGCAGCGTCGCGCCCGACAGCTTCTTGCCGTTGATCGACACTGCGTCGCCGCGCTCGAAACCAATCTCGATTTCGGTCGGCGTATCGGGCGCTTCCATCGGCGAGATCGTGCGCATGAACACATACGGCGGCGGCTCGACGGCCGGATCTTCCAGCACTTTGCCTTCCGAGGACGAGTGCAGCAGGTTGGCGTCAACCGAGAACGGCGCCTCGCCGCGCTTATCCTTGGCCACCGGAATCTGGTGCTTCTCGGCGAATTCGATCAGGTCGGTGCGCGACTTGAACTCCCACGTCCGCCACGGCGCGATCACCTTGATGTTCGGGTTCAGCGCATA
>DAINAT010000033.1:0-29246 GCA_036733305.1 Hyphomonadaceae bacterium | reverse complement strand
AGCGCTCGCACCCGCACATGAGCGGCTATCTCGACCTCAACTTCCTGATGGCCGACCTCGTCGAACGCGTCGAGTTCAAGAAGGGCGTGCAGTACGCCGAGAACGGCGACTACACGTCGGCCGGCTCCGCCTCCTTCGTGCTGTATGACAAGCTGCCCGAGAACTACGCCCAGCTGCGCATCGACGCCGAGGGCGAATATCGTGTGTCGGCTGCCGGTTCGTGGGACATTGGCGAGGGGACGCTACTGGCGGCCGCGTCGCATGAAGGCGGCGATGGCTCGTTCGACCTGCCCGCCAAGCTCGACAAGACGACCGCCTATCTGAAGTACACCCAGCCGCTTTCTATGGGCAGCATGGGCGACGCGAAGCTTCGCCTCGGCCTGATCGGTTACAGCAATGACTGGATCGCGACCGACCAGATCCCCCTGCGTGCTGTGGAGGACGGCACGATTGGCCGCTTTGGCTATATCGACCCGACCAATGGCGGCAAAAGCCGCCGCTATATCGCGTCAGCAGGGCTCGACTGGGATGATGCAAGCCTGCTGGCCTACTACCAGCGTTCGGAACTGAATCTGTTTCACAACTTCACCTATTTCATCGACCCCGTGCTGGGCGATCAGGTTGAGCAGGCGGAACGCCGTAACGCCGCCGGCCTGCGCGGCAGGATCAAGCGCGACTTCGATCTCTTCGGCATCAAGGCCGAAGGACGTGTGGGCGCTGATTTCCACATGGATTGGCTGGATGACTCGAGCCTTTACAAGACGACAGCCCGTGTCCGCACATCCACGATTTCCAAGAACGCAGTCGACGTGATGGAAGCGGGCGTTTGGGGCGATATCACGCTTCACTGGACAGACCGTTTCCGCACAACGTTTGGCCTGCGCGCCGACTATCTCGATGGCAAGGTCGATACACCTGTCGCCGCCAATGCTGGCAGCGATAACGGCACGCAGTTGAGCCCCAAGATCAACATCGCCTACACGATCAGCGACGAGCTTGAGGTGTATGCTGGCGCCGGCATCGGCTTCCACTCCAACAACATCATCGGCGTGGTGCAGACCGTCGACCCGGTGACCGGCGATCCGGTCGACTCGCCTAAGCCATTCTCCGAAAGCCGTGGCGGCGAGATCGGGGTGCGCTGGGAGCCGAACCCGACCTTCAACCTGTCGGCGGCTGTGTTTGCACTCGAGTTCGATTCAGAACTTATCTATGTCGGCGACTCCGGCATCTCCGAGCCGTCCGACCCGACACGACGCTATGGCTTCGAGGTCGCTGCGTTCTGGAATCCGGTCGACTGGCTGGCGTTCGATGCGTCGTACGCGACGTCCAATTCGCGCTTCCAGGATGCGCCGTCCAACCTCAACCGAGTGCCCAACACGGTCGAGGGCGTTGCTGCGGCTGGCGTTACCTGGCTGCCGGGTGATGGCTGGGAAGGTTCGCTCCGCGTCCGCTATCTCGGACCGGGCCCGCTGATCGAGGACAACTCGGTTCGCGCGCCTTCAACCACGCTGGTCAATGTCGGCATTTCGAAGGACCTCGGAAACTTCGAGATCGGCTTCGAGGTCATGAACCTGCTCGACGCCAAGGACTACGACATGGTGTATTTCTACGAGAGCCAGCTCGCCAACGAAGCGGCCCCGGTCGAGGACATCCATTTCCACCCGGTCCACCCGCAAACCGCAGTGCTGACCCTGAAGGCAAAGTACTAGGACCTGTTAGGTTTTAGGGCGGAAAGCGGCCATCTGACCGCTCTTCTGCCCAATTGCCCGAATACCTATGTCTGCATCCGTGATTCATCTGCTTGCCGGACGTTTTCGCTTGGATTGTGACATCGGCGTCAGCTATGGCGTCAGTCGGAACGGACGAGCTTATCAAGGCTTTCGGGTTTTATGCGGGCTTCAACCTCGAGATTTGTGTACTGCGTGGGCCTTCTGGCGCTGACGGCTTGCGCCGTTTTGCCGGAAAACCTGCTGCCGACGCCGATCGCCCAGCACGAAAACGCCAAGCCTGCGACGGTTGAAGAACGCCTTGCCGAGGCGATCCGGGGGCGTGTCGAGCTTGCAACGTCAGTCGCGCCGTCAGACCCCACCTTTCAGACAGCCATAGCCAACGAAAGCGCCCTGCGCAGCATCGCCTTCTCGGACGATGTGACGTCGGCGCGCCGCGAGCTTATCTCTGCCCTCACCAACGAGCTTTCGGACGCCCTGGCGGACCGGGAAGTCGTTACGGCCGGCCATGAGGCTTCCCATCCGGAAGTCGTGAAGGCGAATGCCGTGGTCACCGGGCTGACGGCTGCGATCAACACCGAAGTTCATCGCAACCGGATCTAGCCGGGCCCGCCCGTCCTGGCGGCAAACTTGACGCGCCGGGTTTGTCGCGCGCACCCTCCCCCAAAACAAGAAATATGGGGAGTAGCCGACATGAGGCATTTCATCGTTTCCGTATGCGCGCTGGCTGCGGTCGCCTGCGCTACGGCCATTCCGGAGCTTCCTCAACTTGCGCAGACGGCGCCGCCGGTTGCGCCGCGCTTCGACGAGGCGATAGCCGCCTTCGAATCTGCCGACAAGGTGCACATGCCACCCAAGTGCGCGACGCTGTTCGTCGGCGCTTCGTCCATCCGCTTCTGGAGAACGTTGAAGGAAGACTTCCCCGATCGCACGGTGATCAACCGCGGCTTTGGCGGATCGACCGTATGGGAGGTCGATCACTATTTCGATCGCGTGGTGGCGCCCTATCACCCGAAGGAGATCGTCTTCTACGCTGGCGAGAATGATATCGCGGTCGACAAGCGCACGCCCGACGAGGTCTACGCCGACTTCCTCAAATTCATGGAGATGAAGGACAAGGCGCTCGGCAAGACGCCGGTCTGGTACATCTCGGCCAAGCCATCGAAGCTGCGCTTCGAGCAGTTCGCGACGCAGACGAAGCTGAACACGATGGTCAAGGCGTTGGCGGACAAGCGCGACGACCTGGCCTTCATCAATATCGTGCCGGCCATGCTGAAGCCGGACGGCACGCCGAAGGACATCTTCATCCAAGACAACCTCCATATGACGCCTGAGGGCTACAAGCTCTGGACGCCGATCGTGGATGCCGCGCTGGATGCCGGCCAGAAAGCGAAAGCGCCGGGCTGCTAGCCCTTAACCAAACGGCTCCGCACCCGCTCTTGAACCGAGCGTATTCTGATGCGATGCAGCTTTGCTCCTTGCGTATGGGGCACTTGCACACACGGGCTACGCTTAACCGGGATACGTCAATGAGCCAGAAAACGCCGCGCCAGTTCTTCAAGCCGCTTGCGATCGGCGCTCCCGAACCGTTCCGCGACCTGCCCGTCCGTCTTGAGCGCATGATCCACTTTGTGCCGCCCCACCTCGAGAAGGTGCGCGCCAAGGTTCCGGAAGTCGCCGCCAAGGTCGATGTGGTGCTCGCCAACCTTGAAGATGCCATTCCGTCAGATGCCAAGGAAGCCGCCCGCGCAGGCGCGCTGGAGATCGCCAAATCGGTGGATTTCAAATCGACCGGCACAGGCTTCTGGTCCCGCGTGAACTGCCTCAACTCGCCCTGGTTCCTTGATGACGTGACCGAGCTGGTCACCAAGGCCGGCGACGTGCTCGACGTGATCATGCTGCCGAAGGTCGAAGGCCCGTGGGACATCCACTACGCCGACCAGTTCGTCGCCCAGCTCGAAGCCAAGGCCGGCATCAAGCGCCCGATCATGTTCCACGCCATTCTCGAAACCGCGCAGGGCGTCGCCCTGGTGGAAGAGATCGCGCAAGCCTCCCCGCGTATGCAGGGCATCTCGCTCGGACCAGCAGACCTCGCCGCCAACCGCGCCATGAAAACCACCCGCGTCGGCGGCGGTCACCCAATGTACCGCGTCATCGAAGACCCGGTTGAGGGCCGCGAACGTCAGGGCGCGCAGCAGGACCTGTGGCACTACACCTTCGCCAAGATGGTGGACGCCTGCGTCGCCGCCGGCATCAAGCCGTTCTACGGCCCGTTCGGCGACATCTCGGACCTTGCCGCCTGCGAGCAGCAGTTCCGCAACGCCTTCCTGATGGGCTGCGCCGGCGCATGGTCGCTGCACCCCAACCAGATCGACATCGCCAAGCGCGTCTTCTCGCCCGATCCGGCCGAAGTGAAATTTGCGCTTCGCATTCTCGAAGTGATGCCCGATGGTTCGGGCGTCGCCATGCTCGACGGCAAGATGCAGGATGACGCCACCTGGAAACAGGCCAAGGTCATCGTCGACCTCGCCAAGCAGGTTGCGGCCAAAGACCCGGAAATGGCGAAAGCCTACGGTCTGTAATCACGCGGAGACACAATGGGTTCCACCCTTCGTAGCCTGCTCGCCGGCGTCGCCCTTCTCGCGGCCGCCTGTTCAAGTGCTACGAATGACGGTGAGCCCGTTGCTGTTGCGCATGAGCCCGCGCCTGCTCCGCCTGTAACGGCTGCGCCATCCGGCCCGCCGGTGACGATGATGCACCTGCAGGCGAAGATGCGCGATGGCGTGCGTCTCGATACGTCTGTCTGGTTGCCGGCAACGGCGGGGAATTTCCCAGTCGTGCTGATCCGCACGCCGTACAAGACCGAGTTCCGCAGTTTCGAGAAACGACTGCTGGCCGAAGGCTATGCCGTGGTCGAGCAGCATGAGCGTGGCCGCTATCTCTCCGAGGGCGAGATGCGGATGCTTGGACGCGCCGACGAGGATGGCTGGGATACGCTCGACTGGATCACGCAGCAGGCCTGGTCGAACGGCAGGATCGCGACCTATGGCTGTTCGTCTTCCGCAGAGAACCAGCTGAAGCTCGCTTCGCTGAACCATCCCGCGCACAAGGCCATGATCGCGGGCTCGTCCGGCGTCGGCATCGCGGAGGTTGGCCCGCATCGCGAACAGGGCAATTTCTGGCGCGGCGGCGTGTGGCAGATGGGTTGGGTCGATTACATGTTCGACGCGATGTATCTGGACTGGCCGCAGCTCGCGCCGGGGCTCAGCGATGCAGAGCGCACGAAGCAGACCGCTGAATACAAATGGCCGAAGGAAGATGGAATTCCTGTATCGGCCTTCGACGAGGCGCGCATGCATCTGCCTGTGATCGATCTCGCCAAGGTCGTCGGCGCGAAGGATACAGAGGTTGCGGAATATCTCGCGCGTGGCCCGTCCGATCCCAAATGGGCGGAAGATCGCGTGACCGACAAGGACAAGATCAAAGTGCCCGGCCTGTGGGCCGAGGCGGCGTACGACATCTCGGCGCCGGCCGGCGCTGCCTTCTTCGAGAAGACGCGCAAGGAGAACCCAGCAGGCACGCAAGCCATCGTTGTCACCAACGGCCAACACTGCTCGTTCTCGCGCCCGCGCACGCAGATCGGCGATCGGCCGCTCGGCAATGCAACACATGATTTCGAATCGCTCGCCCTTGCCTGGCTCGATCGCTGGATGAAGGACGACAAGGCCGCTGCCATTCCGCAAGCGCCCGTCACCGCCTATCTCGCCGGCGCTAATCGCTGGGCCGAATTGCCCGACGTGCCGACTGCTGGCGAAGGCGCAAGCAAGACGTTCTTCTTCACCAGCGCTGGTGCGGCCAATACCGCAGCAGGCAATGGCGTCCTGGCCGACAAGGCGTCGACCAAAGCCGGCACGGACAGCTTTGCATATGACCCGAAGAACCCCGTCATCAGCCGCGGCGGCCAGATCTCTGGCGTCGGCACGGACCAGAAGGATGGCGCGTTCGACCAGCGGGAAATCGAGAAGCGGAAGGACGTGCTCGTCTACACATCGCCTCCCCTGACCGAAGACCTGCCCGTCTTCGGTTTCGTCACCACAAACCTGTTCGTCTCATCGGACGCGCCCGACACCGACTTCACGGTGAAGCTGGTCGATGTCGCGCCAGACGGTACGGCGTGGAATATCGCCGACACCATCCTGCGCATGCGTTATCGCGAGGGCGAGGCGAAGCAGGTCTTCATGAAGGCTGGCGAGGTCTATTCGATTGCGCCGCCGCCCATGCTGGCCTCCAACGTGTTCCTCAAGGGCCATTCGGTGCGGATCGAAATCTCGTCGAGCAACTTCCCGACCTATGCCCGCAACCTCAACACGGCGGCCGATCCCTACACGACAGCCGAAACCCGCATCGCCAACAACAAGGTGCTGCACGGGCCGGGCAAGCTGTCGAAAATCGTACTGCCGATTGCGAAAATCCCGAACTGAGACAGGGATTTCAGCTTCGCGTAATCCTGCTGTCATCTCGGGCGCGTCCAGTCGTGAGACCACACTGGGAGCGGACCCATGCAACGCACAGCCGCGCTTGCCCTGTTCATCGCACTTGTCGCCTGCTCGCCCCAGGCTGAAACGCCAAAGGCGGAAGCTGCTACTGCGCCCGCAGCCGCGCCCGCTGGCGTCGCGCCGGATGTAGCGGCAGCGCAGGCTGCTGGCACAAGCGACCCGCGCGTTCCGACAGTCGATCCCGCCAGCATCACCGATGCCTCGCCCGTTGGCGACGTGATGCATGCCTATGTGATCCCCGGCTCCGAGACACTGTTCGCGGCGGAGACCGAGGGCCCGCCTTTGAACCCTGAAGGCTGGGCCAGGCTTCGCACGGCAGCGCAGGACGTGATCACCGGGGCGCAAATGCTGAAGGCGCCGACGCGATCGAAGGGGCCGGAATGGGATGCGGCGGTCGATACAGTGATCAAGGCCACGAAGATAACGGCTGAAGCGCTCGCCAGGAACAATGCCGACGATCTCGTCTTCAGCGATGGTGACATGATGGCTGGCTGCACCTCGTGCCATCAGAAGTTCCGCGACCAGCATCCGCCCGAGGGCCATCTGGTCGAGCAGAAGAGCTAGGCCCAGCTTTCGAAGCGGAACCATCCCGACATCGGCCAATCGAACAGGCACGGCTCTTCACGCGTACCGGCGCCGATATTGTGCGCGATCAGCGGTTGGCCGTTCTGCGTCTTGCGCGTCACCACGCCGATATGCGGCAGGCCGCCACCGGTGAGACGCCAGCTCACAATGTCGCCTGCGTGATAATCAGCGGCGACCGTGCTGAGCGTCTTCGCCGCGCCCTTGCGCTTGAAGTAGGTTTCGAGATTGGGCACGCGGCGATGATCGATATTGCGGTCTGGCTTCGTGAGACCCCACATCTTCGGATAAACGCCGAAGTTCGACGCCATGTCCTCATGCACCTTCACCTGCAGATCGACACCGGCATGACGGAAGGCGCGGATGACCGTGTCGGTACAAACGCCACGATCGTCAGCCACGTCACCCATCGGATAGGCGAGCTTCACATAGGCCGGATCATAGACTTCCGCCTTCTTCGCGCGCGCCTCGGCGCCAGCGGCCACTTTCAGCGCGAAGGATACCTCATCCGGCGTCTGTGCGAAAACGTCCGGCGCTGTGCAGACAACACCGAGGCCGAGCATGAAACTGCGGCGATTGCTGAGGACGTATGCTAGGCCAGACATGAGAACCCCCCTGATATCGCGAGATATCAGGGGGCCCCAGGATTGCGGCGGCCGCGCGACGGAAACCCGGCGCACGGCTGGCGTTGGCAGTTAGCCGAGCTTCTTGATGATGCCCATGTGCGTCAGCACGATCAGCGCGCCGCCGGCGATGGTGATCAACATGCCGAGCGAGATGCCGCCAAAGCCGAAGCCATAACCAAACCCGCTCGTGCCGAGGATCATGCCGGCAAGCAGCGGCAGAACGATCGGTCCGGCGATTGCAGCGCCAGCCGTGACGAGGCGGGTGATCGGCGTGAGGGCGTTATTGGTGAACTCGAAATAGATCAGCACGCCAGCTACAACCGGAATGAGGGCCAGCAGCGCCAGGACGAAGCCGGCAAAGCCAAACATGCCCATCGGGCCGCCGCCAATCAGCTGCAGCGTGTTGAGATAGCCCGCGATCAGTGAGCCGAGGATGATCACGGCCGCCCAGATCACATAGGGCTTGGCCAGGATGTTCGCGACCGTCGGATTGGCCGCCATCGCGGCCAGATCGACGTTAACAGAGCCGGCCGTGACGTAGATGTTCTTCGCCGTGCCGGCGTCGGCCTCGAAGTCCACCGCATCATTGGCCTTGGCCGGCGGCGGGCTTTTGAAATCAGCCGCCGTGAAATTGTAGCGCTGACCATCGTCACCGCTGATCGCCCCAGTACCAGCCGCGGCGTCGAAGCCGAGAACTTTGCCCTTCATCGTGATTATCCCCTGCTATGTCCCAGTGCTTGGAAAACAATAGCAAAAATAGGCCACTCACGCAAACTGACCAGGTCTGTTGGCGCGCGAGTGCTGTTCGCTCGCCCCTGGCGTGCATGCATCAACGCCTGCGCGGAGGCTGTGGTGTTAACGCGATAGCAACCGAATTTCATTCCGGTGCGACACGGCTGGTTAAGCTTGATCGGGCATAAACGACACA
This sequence comes from Hyphomonadaceae bacterium, assembly GCA_036733305.1. Taxonomy (GTDB): domain Bacteria; phylum Pseudomonadota; class Alphaproteobacteria; order Caulobacterales; family Hyphomonadaceae; genus UBA7672. Next base: position 20,827 of record DAINAT010000033.1, on the reverse strand, counting down.
ACGCAAAATGCGCCGGTAGGGTCGAACTATGTTTCAGATCATCGGGATCGTGGTCGTCTTCGCGATGGTCTTCGGCGGCTTCATGCTCGCCGGCGGCCACTTCGACGTCATCATCAAGGCCGCACCGTTCGAGATGATGATGATCGGCGGCGCTGCTGTCGGCGCCTTCCTGATCGGCAACTCGTTCAAGACCGTGATGGCCGCAGGCGGCGGATTCGGCAAGATCATGGGCGGTCCGAAGTGGAAGCCCAAGGATTACACCGACCTGTTGGCGTTGTTATTTATTCTGACAAAGACAATGAAGACAAAGGGCGTTGTGGCGATCGAAGCGCACATCGAGAACCCCAAGGATTCCGCGATCTTCCAGAACTATCCGAAGATCCTGAAAGACCACTTCGCCACCGATCTCATCTGCGACACGCTTCGCATGATGACGATGAACCTCGAAGACCCGCACCAGGTCGAGGAAGTCATCGAGAAGCAGATCGAGAAACACCACCATGAGGCGCACAAGCCCGCGCACGCTCTGCAGGGCATGGCGGACGCCCTTCCCGCTCTGGGCATCGTCGCGGCCGTGCTGGGCATTATCAAGACCATGGGCGCGATCTCGCAGCCGCCAGAATACCTCGGCAAGCTGATCGGTTCGGCGCTCGTCGGTACGTTCCTCGGCGTGTTCCTCGCCTATGGCTTCGTCGGCCCGTTCGCCGCGCGCCTTGGCCAGGTCATCGATGAAGAGGGCCAGTTCTACAAGATCATCAAGGACGTGCTGGTCGCTCACCTGCATGGCAACGCGGCGCAGGTCTCGGTCGAGATCGGTCGCGGCCAGATCCCGAGCGAAGCGCAACCTACCTTCGCGCAGCTCGAAGAAGCGCTCAACGCCGTCACTGTTTAGGGCGGTTACGGTTCAAGTTTACTCCCCGACGGACGACCATGGACGGCCCGGTCTCAATCTCCCTTCTTGGAGGTGGGGACCGGGCCGCTTTTCCTTATGGCGCAGCGGCGGGGATAACGCGGGCCTCCTGCTGCGCCGCCTCGGTGAGATAGCGCTGCGCCGCCGCGACAACATCAGCCTTCGTCACCGCGCGCAGGCTGGCCTCCACGGCGGGAAGCTTCGAGCGCTCCATCAGCTCCGGCCGCGTCTGCGCCTGCGAGATCAGGCCGAGCCAATAGCTGTTCGAAGTGGCGTTCTGCGGCAGCACTTCCAGGGATGGCGTGATGGCACGGCTGAATTCATCATCGCTCACCTCGCCCGCCCGCATCTCTGCCGCGATCTTCTCCAGCGCTGCAATGACGCGATCGATATCCTCCGGCTTCACCTCGGCGCCAGCGTTGACGTAACCGAAGCCGGGATAGAGGGACGACAGCGACGCACCGGCGCTGGGCGAGTAAGTCGCGCCGAGCACCTCGCGGATTTCCTCCACCACCTTCAACCGCATGACGGCAGAGAGAGCCGCGAGCACCCTCGCCTCCTGTGGCTTGGCATCCGGGTCAATGTCGGTGACTGGCCAGAAGACATAGGCGAGCGCCTGGCTCGCCTCGCCGGCATGGGTGAAGACGAGCGGTGTCTTGTCCTGCCGGAACGTGGCCGGCTTGTCGGACTTGAACTTCGTCGGCGCAGCCGCGCGCTTTGGCAGGGCGCCAAACGTTTTGGCGACCAGCGCAATCACCTGCTCCTCATCGATGTCGCCCACCACCGCAATCTCGATCGCACCCGTCTTCAGGGTGGGGCTGAGATAGTGGCGGAGTTCCACGAAAGACCGCCACGCATCGCCATCATCAGGGTCCGCGCCATAGCGCTTGTCGCCCGAAGCCAGCGCGCGCATGCCCTTGGCGGACCAGACCGTCTGCGCGTTCTGATCAAGACGAGGCCATGACAGGACGAGGCTCTGGCGCCAGCGGCGTTCGGCTTCCGGGCGATAGCCGGGGGCTGTGAGATAAGCGGCCGTCACCTGTAGCTGTAGTTCCAGATCCTGCGGAACCGTCTGATACGCGCCGCCGAAGGACGTGCCGCTTGAGGTAAAGCGCGTGCTGACCTGCTTGCCCTGAAGCAGCGCGCGCATGTCGTCGATCGAGTGCTTCTCCAGCCCGCCATTGCTGTAGGCGCTCATCAGGGAGGAGAGGCCGAACGGCGTTTCGGGGAAATCAAGATTGCCCTCGCCCACGCGCACCGAGACCTGCACGGTGTTTCGCGTGAAGCTGGTCTTCTTGATGTTCAGGCGAACATTGTTGGCGAACACCAGCAGCCGCGTGTCGATATCCGTGAGCCGTGTGTCGCTGACGACTTTGCCGGGGCGGCCGAAATTCGTGTAAGCAAAGGGGATACGCGCTTTCGTCTCCGGCGGCGAGACATCAACCATCGCGCTTTCTTCCCATGCGGCGACGATATCAGCGGGTTTGCGCTCGACCGTAGACGCCGCGAAGAACAGAGGATCTTTCATCGGCATTCGCTTGCGGAACCGGTCGCTGACCATTTCCGGCGTAACCGCGCCCGCCCATGTTTCCAGCCGCGCCTGACCGGATGATGGCGTGGCGAAAACGGTTTCGTTCTGGACCGAGGACAGCAACGACTGCATCAGCGCGCCAGTCGTGCGGGTGTTCTCGCGCTCAACCTGGTTCTTCTGGCTGGTATGCAGGGCTTCGATCTGGCGATCGATCTCGTCCTTGGTAAAACCGTAGAGCCTGGCGCGCCGCCATTCTTGTTCGAGGCGCTGCAGGCCAGCCTTCCAGTTATCCGGCGTCACGGTGACCGTGCCGGCGGAAATGTTGACCGCTTCGAGAATATCGCCGGTGGTGAGGCCCGCGCTACGGAAGGGCGGATCGTCCTCGTTGGCCATGGGCGCGAGGCGGCGACCAATGGCGCCAATGGCGAACATCAGCAGATTGTCTTCACGGCGCTGGGCGGCCGTGTCGGTGAGATTGGCATAGGGCATCAGCGAATAGACGCTGATGGAGTCGCCGCCATCCTTGTGCACGAACACGGAAGCGTCCGACTTGCGCGGCTGGAGCGTGTAACTTTCGTCCGGGTCCTTGCCGGGCTCGCCCTTGCCTGCCCAGTCCCCGAATGTCGCGGTGAGCTTCTTCTCGATGGCATCGACATTGAAGTCGCCGACAAGGATCATCACGGTGCGTTCGGGCCTGTAATAGCGCTCATACAGGCTGACCATCATGTCGCGCATGGCGGTTTCGACCACTGTCGGATCGCCGATGGGCATGCGGGAATTCGCGTAGGCGCCGGGGATCAGAAAGGCGAGCTGCTGGTCGCTGCGGCGGCGCTGGAAAGTGTCGCCGCGACGATATTCGGACAGTACAACGCCGCGCTCGCGATCGATCGCCTGCGCATTGAAGCTGAGTTCGCTGGCGGTCTCGCGCAACAGCTTGAGGCTTTCGTCGACCAGCGCATCGGAGGCGTTGGGAAGTTCGAGCTGGTAGGTGGTGAATTCCTGTCCCGTCGAGGCATTGGTATCGGCCCCGAAAGCAAGGCCGAGCCGCTCGAGGATTTTCACCATCTCGCCTTCCGGCACATTCTTCGAACCGTTGAACGCCATGTGCTCGATGAAATGAGCAAGGCCGCGTTCGTTGTCCGCTTCTTCCAGCGAGCCGAACTCGACCGACATGCGGATAGAGATGGCGCCGGGCGGCAGCTGGTTCTTCATCAGCGCATAGCGCATGCCGTTGGGCAGCGTGCCGAAGCGTACAGCAGGGTCCGGCTCGATATCGCTCGCCTCGTGCGCCCAGGCCGATTTCGGCGGCGCGGTTTGCGCGATTGCAGTCGGCGCCAGCAGCAGAAGAGCCGCTGCAAAGATGAGTGTGAAGTGCCGAAAGAATGCCCGCATCGGACGACTATGGAGTGCGCCTGTGCCGGTGTCGATTGAGCTGGATCAGAGGGAACGGTGTTGTGAGCACAGTGCGCCCTACTCCACGCGCTCACCGTTAGCGTCGAGGACTGCGCCGCAGAGATAGATGGAGCCACATATGTACGTGCGGGTCGCGCCACTGGCGCGGGCGTTTGCTACCGCACTGATGAAGCTGTCGGCGGTGCTGGCGTTAGCGCCGCGAGATCTGGCGATGCTGGCGACCTGCGCGGGATCGGCGCCGGGGCCGCCTTCCTGACCCCCGCTGTCAGGCAGCGGGCACAGGAGGAGCTGGTCGGCGACAGGGACGAGTTCGGCCAGCACGCCACGAACATCCTTCGCGGCCTGGCAGGCGAAGATGACGGCGATGGCGTCACCCTGCTCTTTCGTCGCACGGATCGCGGCGGCGAGCGTGGCCGCGCCACCGGGATTGTGTGCGGCATCGATCCAGACGGCGCTGTCACCAGCAAGCGGACCGGGCTCCAGACGTTGCAAGCGCGCGGGCCATGTAGCTTCACGCAGGCCGGCGGCCATGTGTTCAGCGGTGATGCGCTTGTCTTTCAGCGCTTCGATCGTGGCGCAGGCGGCTCCCGCGTTCTGCGTCTGATGCCCGCCGCGCAGGCCAAGCCATGGAGAACGAACGGTGAGGTTCTTCGATTGATAGGTGAACGCATCGCCCTGTGATGTGGCCTGCCAGTCATCATTGGCTTCGACGATCTTCGCAGCGGCGGCGCGGGCTTCCTCACGCAGGACGCCCAGCGCGATGGCGGGCTGCTCCGCGATGATGGCGGGCACGTTCTCGCGGAAAATACCGGCCTTGAGGCGCGCAATGGCGGCAACGCCCGAAACGCCGAACATCGCTTCATGGTCGCGACTGATCGGCGTGACCACGGTGGCGGCCGGACGCGCCATGACGTTGGTTGCGTCCGTGGTGCCGCCAGCACCGACTTCGATAATCGAGATATCGGCCCTGTTGTGGGCGAAGAGACAGAAGGCGGCTGCCGTCAGCGCTTCAAAGTAGGTGAGCCCTTCGGTGCGGTGCGCGATGTCGCCAAGAACGTCGGCGAGCGCTTCGTCTTCAACCAGCTTGCCGGCCACACGGATACGCTCGTTGACCCGGATCAGATGCGGCGAGGTAAAGACGTGCACGGAAAGACCCGCAGCTTCCGCCATGGCGCGGATGAACGCGCCGGTGGAGCCTTTGCCGTTGGTGCCGGTGATATGGATGGCGTTGGCGATGCGATCCTGCGGGTCGCCCAGCTCAACCAGCGCCTTGCGAATCTGCGCCGTGCCCCAGGACGGTGAAACGCGACCGGCCGCGTTATCGCGGAAGCGGTCGAGTGCAGCGGTCACGATGGCGGCGTCAGCCAAGTCTGTAGTCTCCAGATCGCGCGGCCGCCGCTGTCGTAGAACAGGTTCAGCCGCCAGCGCTATGTAGGGAGGGTTCACCCGCTCGCAAAACAACTTCCCGGCACGGGAGAGTAACTGGACACTATGGACTTGAGCCGCAGGCGCTTTGCCGCCTGCGGTCCGCAAAAGAAAAGGACGCCGCGATGTCTCGCGACGTCCCTTTGTATCTATCGAACCGAAAGCCTACTTCGCAGCAGCCTCTTCGGCAGCAACCGCTTTCGCGCGGCGGCCGCGCGTCGCCGGCATCAGCATGCCGAGGATGGCGCCGATGGTGGGCGTCAGTTCCTTGCGCGAGCAGACGATGTCGACCATGCCGCGCTCACGGAGGAATTCCGAACGCTGGAAGCCTTCCGGCAGCTTCTCGCGGATCGTCGCCTCGATGACGCGCGGGCCAGTGAAGGCAAGCTGCGCGCCCGGTTCTGCGATCTGCACGTCGCCAAGCATGGCGTAGGACGCCAGCACGCCACCCGAAGTCGGGTCGGACAGGACGACGATGTAGGGAAGCTTCGCGCGCTTCACGTCCTGGATGGCCAGCACGGTGCGCGGCATCTGCATGAGGGCGAAGGACGATTCCTGCATGCGGGCGCCGCCCGATGCGGTGACGATGATCAGCGCAGCCTTGCGGGCCACAGCCGTTTCAGCCGCCTTGATGAAGGCTTCACCGGCAGCCATGCCGAGCGAGCCGCCCATGAAGGAGAAGTCCTGAACCAGGATCACAGCCTTGCGGCCGTTGATCTCGCCATGGGCTGCTACCATGCAGTCCTCGCGGCCGGTCTTGGCTTTGGCGGCCTTGAGGCGGTCGGTGTAGCGCTTGTCGTCCTTGAACTTCAGCGGGTCGCGCATGACGGGCGGCATCGGGATCTCGGTCCACAGCCCGCCGTCAAACATGTATTTGAAGCGCTGCTCAGGCCCGATGCGCATATGGGCGCCCGACGGGGTGACCCAGTAGGCGCTCTCAAGCTCCTGACGGTAAACGAGTTCGCCAGTCTTGGGGCATTTGACCCAGAGGCTGTCGCCTTCGGTCTCGTCCTTCTTCGCGAAGATGGATTTGAGGCCGGGTGGCAGATTTGTAAGCCAGTTCAATTTCTGCTCCGCTATTCGCGCGCCGAACTTATGGCGTTTGACAGTGACTGCGCAACCACACTTATTCTCTTGACAGATGAGCCGGGGTCGCCCTGCTCAACGGCTGCGCGGACTTCTTCGACCAGTGCCGATCCAACAACCACTCCGTCGGAAATACGCGCAAATGCCGCCGCTTGATCCGGCGTACGCACGCCAAATCCGACTGCGACAGGCAAGTTGGAGATGCGGCGGGCGCGTTCAACCCCCGCAGAAATGTCGGCAACAGCGCCGGTTCCAGCGCCGGTAACGCCCGCGACCGAGACGTAGTAAACGAAACCGGACGAGCCATTAGCGACTGTTTCCATACGCTTTTCTGTGGTCGTCGGGGTCGCCAGGCGGATCACGGCAATGCCAAGCGCGGCCAGTTCGGCGCGCAGCGGGCTGTCTTCCTCAGGCGGCAAATCAACGGTGATCACGCCATCAACCCCAGCTTCGGCGGCGGCTTTCGCGAAAGCCGCGTAGCCCATCCGGTGGACCGGGTTCGCATAACCCATGACGATCAGGGGCGTTGTTTGGTTAACAGTTCGGAAACGGCGGGCGATATCGAGTGTTACCGACAAGCTTCCGCCCGCCGCCAGGGCACGCAGGGCTGCTTTTTGAATAGCCGCGCCATCGGCCATCGGGTCTGTAAAGGGCGCGCCCAGCTCGATGATGTCTGCGCCAGACGCCTGTAAAGCCAGCAGATTTTGATACGACGTCTCGATATCCGGGTCCGCGGCCATGAGATAGCCCACGAAGGCGGCTCGGCCTTTTTGCGCGCAGGCGGCAAACGTCGCTGAAATCCGGTCGGCGGTCATGTGTCGGGGGTGTGCTTGTATCTGGCCTGGCTGTTATCGCGGGTCCGAAGGGCCAAGGGCCCGAAGCAGGCGCAGGTCTTAGCCCAGATCGGCACGCCCCCCTACCCCCCTTCTTGCTTCCCGATGCCGCACTGCAACAAAGGGAGAACAAGAAAACTTGGCCCGGCGATGACCCGTTTTCCAGCGGGACGGCGCTTACAGAAGTAAGGGATCGGGGGGACGGGCCATGACTATCCGTCTGAAGCGGGTCGCAGCACTGGCTGTGGCCGCCGCAGCAGCATCCGCGTGCGGCCAGGAAGAAAAGGTCCAGACGCGTGGTGAGGTGCTGGAGAAGTACCGCGCCGGCATCGAAGCTGCGTGGGCCAACGCCAACGCCGTCTTTGCGCTTGAGCCGACCGAAATAGCGGCCGGAGTGGTTGCGAGCCAGGTGAAGCCGTTCGCGACACGCAATGGCGGCTACGCCGAAGACACCAATATTGCGATCTTCCCGGCCGACCAGTTCTTCCACGGCGATAAGCCGTTGGTTGATCTCTATTTCAGATCACCGCTGCGGGACGCTCACGAGTACATCGCAGGCGACTATCCGTCGCTTCTCGAATATCCCACGGACGCGCATTTCGAGACGACGCTGCAAGCCGCCGTCGCGACGCCCTATGTCGGTGTCTACACGGTGCAGGCTTACGATCCGCCCGAAAGGCTCGACGCCAAGACGTTCAAACCAGGCTCCGTCAGCTTCATGCTCGGCGTGATGGATATCGCCAACAAGTCGATGATCGCGGCGTGCCAGATCACGGCGGCGAGTGACGAGACGGTTGAGTTGCCACCCGGCGCCGGCTGGGAGTCAGGCGTCAGCCACGTGAAGGGCCAGCTGGATGACAACGCCCGCGCACTGGCGGCCAGATGCCTGGCGGAGCAAGCGCACGGTCAATTCAGTTTCGACTGACCGCCAGCCTCAGACATCAATCCGCTAGAATTTGCTCATCGAGACCTGCAGGCCGCCTGACTCCGGATCGATTGGCATTTCGGCGTCGAACAGGCGCATGGTCGAGAAATCAACTTCGAGCTGGCGATGCGTGTGCTCGCCGCGCTCGCGGCTGGTCTCGACATGGAGCGTGTACTTGCCGGGCTTCACCGGCTTGCCCGCATCGTCGATGCCGTCCCAGTAGACCTTGTACGTGCCCGAACCGCGCGTGGAGAGGGAGCGGCCATTGAGCAGCTTCTCCGTGGAGCCGCGATTCAGCCGCCACCAGATATGGTTGTATTCCTGCCATTCCTTGATCGTGCCGACCAGCAGCAGCGTGCGCACCGTCTTGCGCTCGGCATCGCTGATCCAGACGGCGACATAGGGCGAGCGCAGAGCGATGGCGCGGCGCATGTCCTTCGGCGGGGCTGTGAACGTAACGGTGGCAATCCAGCCATCAGGCCAGCCGGAACGGTAATCGTCCTGCGGCTCCGGCGTCTCTTCATAGCTGATCGGAAGAATGTGGGGCGCGTCAGGGTTGAGCCAGTCGACGCCGGCAGGGTGCGTGATGCGGCCCATCGCGCCGGGCGAAGCCTTGAGGCTGGCGCGCACCGCAGCTTCATTGCCAACGAGCGCAATGGTTGCGAGCGCGTCCGCTTCCATCGCAGTTCTGGCGGCGATAGTGGCGGAGCGCCGGTGCGCCACAGGCCAACCCGTGCGCGGATCGATGGTGGCGCTACGCTTGCCGCTCGCGTGAAGATCGCGGGGGCCACACCCAGACGTCGCGACCGCGCCGCGCGCCAGCGTAAACGCCCCATGGACGCGCGCATTGTCGAATGTCGAGAGCGGATCAGGCAGCGCAATCTGCCACGCGCCATCGTGTGGCCCCTGCCCCGCACAGGCGATGTCGCCGCCGATATCGACCATGGCGCCGGTCGCGCTGGTCATGGCGGCGTCAAGCGCGCGATCGATAATGTAACCCTTGGCCAGCGCATCAAGATCGAACTGCACGGGCTCGGGGCGGGTGATGTTCCGCGTGGCGGCATCAAGACCGACATCAGCCCGCGCGATCTGCGCGGCAAGGCATGCCGCATCAGCGGAAGCCATCGCGGCATTTCGCCAGGCGGCAAGCAGGCGCCCAAGACGGCCGCTGATGGCGTTGTCGCTCAACGCGCGCCAGCGTTCGGCGGCGGCGACCACTGCGAACAAATCCAGTGACGCCGCCCATGACGCAGACGCATTCAACCGCGAGATTTCGCTGGTCGGGTCACGCCAGTTGAACACGGCATCAAGGCGATCGATCTCACGGCGCACGCGACAGGCAGCCTCAAAGGCCTCGGCCTGCCCCGTCGCCCGCACAAGGATGTTGAGATACGCGCCAAGCACGCAGGGATCGTGGAAGGCATAGACATCGCCGGCCACGGTGCGCGCAGCCGCCCCCTGCAAAAGGGAGAGCGTCTCGATCGCGGGCATACCCGCCCCCGCAACAGGCGCGACAGGCTCCACGCTAGAACTTCGCTCCATCGACCTTGTCGATCTTCAAACCATCGAGATCGATATCCGGCACGCAGCGCAGATTGACCGCCACCATCTGCTGGCCGTTCGGCGCAACCCCGCCGCCATGCGTGGAGATCCCGCAATTGGCGCAGAAGTAGTGATTGATGACCTGCTTGTTGAACAGGTAGGTCGACACGTCCTTCTGCGGCGTCTTGAGGCGGAACTTGTCCGGCGTCGTGAAGGCCAGCACATGCCCCGCCCGGCGGCAGTACGAACAATTGCACACCATCGCCGAGGAGAACTCACCTTCCACATCAAAGGAAACTTGTCCGCAGTGGCAGGAACCAGCGTGAGTGCTCATGTCTGTCCTCATAGGTCGCTCGCAGAATGCGACGGGATACAGGGCGACTTCAAGCCTGCAACCGTCAACAAAGCCGTGCGCGGCTTGCGTGGGCTGTGCGGGGCGCCTAGGCTCGGCACATGGGTCCGCAGAGATCCGGGGGAGACGACATGGCCGAAACACTTAAGGCCCCAACACTTAAGTCCGAAACACTCGCGGCATCGCGCCGGCGCTTCCTGAGCTATGTGGCAGCCTCGCCCATCGCCGCCGCACTGTTCGACCTGCCCGCCCTCGCCCAGCGCAAGGTCGCCGCTGACGTGCAGCAGGTGAACGACGTGCTGAACGTCTTCGAGCTGGAGACAATCGCGAAGCGCAACGTTCCTCCGGCGCATTTCGGATACCTGTCAGGCGGCGTGCTGGGCGACCGCACAGTGGAATCCAACCGGCAGGCGTTCGATGCGTGGGGCCTCAGGGCGCGCCGGCTCATCGATGTGTCGAAGGTCGATCTTTCGACCCGGCTGTTCGGCAAAACACTTGGTTCGCCCGTGATGCTGTCGCCTGTGTCGAGCCAGCGCGCCTTCCATGCCGAGGGCGAAGCAGCGGTTGGGCGCGCCGCAGGCAAGCGCAAGGCGGGGCAGATACTCTCGGCGCTGACGACCGTGTCCCTTGAGGATGTGATCGCTGCGCATGGCGGCGAAGTCTGGCAACAGATCTACCCAACCAACCGGCTGGAAGCAGCGCTTGCAGTCGCAACACGCGCCGACAAGGCTGGCGCCGCCGCAATCGTGCTGACGGTCGACCTGCCCGGCGGCGGCATGCGCCGCGAAACGCAGGAACTGGGCGCGCGGATGGATACCCGCGAATGCTCGGCCTGCCACAAACAGAGCGCCGGCTATGATTTCTCGCGCAAGAAGATGTTCGACGGGATCGACCAGAACGGCCTGTTCGCGCCCACCAATGCCTCACTGACCTGGGACGTCATCGGACGATTGCGCGACGTGACGAAGAAGCCGCTGCTGATCAAGGGCCTGATGACAGCGGAAGACGCTTCGATCGCCATGAAGCGCGGCGTTGATGGCATCGTCGTGTCCAACCATGGCGGCCGCGCCGAAGAGAGCCTCGTCGGCACACTCGACGTCCTGCCAGAGATCGTAGCCGCCGTGAAAGGCAAGATGCCCGTGCTGATCGACGGCGGCTTCCGGCGCGGGACTGACGTGTTCAAGGCCCTGGCCCTGGGCGCCACCGCGGTCTGCATCGGCCGCCCCTATATCTGGGGCCTCGGCGCATTCGGCGAAGATGGCGTCGCAACAGCGCTACGCCTGATCGACGAAGAGCTGACCTCCACCATGCGCCAGACCGGCGTGACGAAAATTTCCGCGATCACCCGGGCGAACGTGTCGAAACGCGCGATCTAGACCGCAGGCGCCAGCATGTCTGCGGCCATCCACGCTGCGATAAGCGCGAGCCAGCCCACGCCCGAGAACACCACGACGAGCTGAAAGAAGACGTCGAGAATATGCTGGGTGCGCGCCTTGCCCGTACCCGGCATCGGCTCGTTGAGGATCGTCTCCGTGCCGAACTCCGTCGTGATCGGTTGGTAGAGCCCGAGAAGTTTCTTGGCGGCAATGCTCTGCGCCTTGAACTCCTGATAGCGGGCGCCGTCAGCCTCGATCTTCTTCTGCGTCGCCGTCATGATCGACTGCACAAGGATCGCGGTCGCGGTAAAGACAATGACCGCGATTGTTGCAATCGGCATCCAGCCAATGGCGCTGGCCCGGCTGAGCGCGCCAAAGCCTGCCGCAACGAGACCGCCATTACCCGCCAGCACAGTGGTGAGAATGGCGATGGCGTCGCGCTTGTGGTCGATCTCGGAGCGATGATAGGCGCGCATCCCCTCGAACGCTTCCTTCGCGGCGTTCTCAAGCGTGATGCGCTGTTCAGAGGTCATCGCCGGGTGGCCTCTAGATCTTCATGCCCAGATGGCCCGCCACCGCGAAGATGTCCTTATCGCCGCGGCCGCACATGTTCATGATGATCAGCCCGTCCTTGCCGAGCTCCTTCGCCACGTCCCCGACACGCGCCAGCGCATGCGCAGGCTCAAGCGCGGGGATGATGCCTTCGAGACGCGTGACGAGCTGGAACGCATCAAGCGCTTCCTTGTCGGTGCAGGTGCGATACTCCGCCCTGCCCATCTCGTGCAGGAAGGCGTGCTCGGGCCCGATACCGGGATAGTCGAGACCAGCCGAGATCGAGTGCGCATCAATGATCTGCCCGTTGGCGTCCTGCAGCAGATAGGTGCGGTTGCCGTGCAGAATGCCGGGCTGCCCGCCGGTGAGCGAGGCCGCGTGCATCGGCGTGTCGACGCCATGGCCGCCCGCTTCGACGCCGATCATCTTCACGCCCTCATCCTCGATGAACGGATGGAACAGACCGATAGCGTTCGATCCGCCGCCGATCGCCGCGACGAGCGCATCCGGCAGACGGCCTTCCTGTTTCAGGATCTGCTCGCGCGCCTCACGCCCGATAACCGACTGGAAGTCGCGCACGATTTCCGGATACGGGTGCGGGCCCGCCGCCGTGCCAATCACGTAGAACGTGTTCGACACATTCGTCACCCAGTCACGCAGCGCCTCGTTCATCGCATCCTTCAGCGTGCCCGTACCCGACGACACCGGCACGATCTCCGCGCCGAGCAGCTTCATGCGGAACACGTTCGGCTTCTGGCGCTCAACATCCGTCTCGCCCATGAAGACGACACACGGCAAACCAAAGCGCGCGCAGATCGTGGCCGTGGCGACGCCATGCTGGCCCGCGCCGGTCTCGGCAATAATGCGCGTCTTGCCCATGCGGCGGGCAAGCAGCACCTGACCGATGCAGTTGTTGATCTTGTGCGCGCCGGTGTGGTTCAGCTCGTCACGCTTGAAGTAGATTTTTGCGCCGCCGAAATGCTGCGTCATGCGCTCGGCGTAATAGAGCGGCGACGGACGGCCGACATAATGCTCGAGCAGCCAGTCGAACTCTTCCTGGAATTTCGGATCGGCCTTGGCCGCGCGGTATTCGCGCTCAAGGTCGAGCACGAGCGGCATCAGGGTTTCGGCGACATAGCGCCCGCCGAACTCGCCAAAGCGGCCATTGGCGTCCGGCCATTGCGACCAGGAATTCGAGCCGGATTTGGACTGGCCGGATTTCGGTTGGGGTGCGGCAGCGTTTGTCATGGCCGTTCCGATAGACCGCCGCGCGGCTGGTTCCAAGTGCCGTTTGCCACAGGTGTGCGGCTGGCGAGGAAATCGGGCCAATGCGCGGGCGTCTGGCGTGGGCAGAGGCGCCGGATTCCGCAAAGAATGACCGTTTCGGCCGCCCCCAGCGCTGCAACCACGCCGACGTTCGGCGTTTCACCGTGCAGCCCGGGGCCGATGAATTGGGGCGGATGCACTGGCGCGGATGACGCCAGAACGGCTCCGCGGGCGGGTATCCCGCCGCGGAGACCGTGGGTGGACGTGAGACTAAAGGCTACTCCTCGTCGTCCTCGTCTTCTTCGTCCTCATCTTCGTCTTCATCCTCGTCTTCGTCGCCATCCTCATCTTCTTCTTCGTCTTCATCCTCGTCTTCATCTTCATCCTCATCGTCGTCATCGGAAGCGAAGACGGGTGTGAGGTCGAGGGCGGCGAAGATCAGCGCCGGATCGATGTCAGTGGGCGAAACTTCCGTAACGAGGGTCATGTGACCGTCCTTCTTCGACGTGGCTAGCACTACGATCGTACCACCAAGACCTAGCACGCGTGTGACAGGAAGAAAGGCTCGCCCCGTGGCTGCGCCCGGCAAACGCCGGCGCGCTTCGCCCAGCGACTACCCCAGCCACCTGAACGCACGCGTTACGAATGCCCGCCCGTCCGCGCGCACGGGCTCGCCATGTGCCATCAACACCTGTCGCGCCGGCCACGCCCGAATCCGCGCCAGCGACGCACGCGCTGCCTTGCGGTTGGTGAAGGCCGTGCGGAATTTGCGCGGCACTTGCGGCTCCACCCCGGTCATGCCGTCCAGCTTCGCGATGAAGGCCTGCAAGCCCTTGAACCAACCGGGACGGAAATGCTGGATCAGGTCGGTGAACAGCACCGTGCCGCTGCTGGCGTGAAAGAACACGACCTCCGTGGTGATCAGATTGCCGCGCACGGGCGCCTGATCGATCTCGCCCGACCACGCGGCGGGGGCTTCGTCCCCGAGATCACCGGCAAAGGTGAGATCCTTGCAGCGCTCACGCACGCCCGGGGCAGCATAGAGAGCGGCGCGCGGCCAGACGGCGTTCCAGTCTTTCAGAAAGACATAATGGAGCGAGTTAGGCGCGATGATGAAGCTGACTTCGCCAAGGGCGTCGACTTCAGCGCGAATGTCTGGCGAAAGCGCAACAGGCGACCAGATGAAGAGCTTGCCGCCGGCAAGGCGGATCACCGCCATGCGCGTGGGATAGCGAAAAGCCATGCTGGTCACGACCGGACCAGACGCGATCCAGATATCGTCGCCGAACCGCTCAAGCATTGCCATACGCACCCCCTCGCCCGCGCCAGGCGTATAGCACAGCTCTATTTCAGACACGTGGGGTGCATTGAAGCAAAGCGGAAATGCACCGCTCACAGGCACGGCACAGCGCATCTGAAGATGCACCCATGGCCCTCTAGTAAGCGCGACGCATCCCGGCTTCCGCCGCTTCGCCCATGGCGACAGCATGGAAATAGCGGCTGACCAAAAGCCGCTTCTGCCCATCGTTCCACTTGTTCAGCATATCGAGCCGCGGCTTCAGGACCGGCGAATTCATGAGCGTCTCGATCGAAAGTTTCGCTGGTTCGGGATCAACCTGCTCGATTTCGGCGACCGTAACACCCGGATCGTGCAGCATGCGGGCATGCTTCAACAGCGGCTCTCGCACCTCCGCAGCGGCTGTATTCCACGCCGCCGCAAGATGCTGCTCACCGATCTTCGTGCCATCGCCTAGCAAACTCATCACGCCGTATCGCTCGAAGATGCCCATCGCAGCCCCGACGATCAGGCTGTCGCTCTTGCTCTCCGGCCGTCCCGAGCACGCCGCGCCAAGCTTGCTGGCTTGCTCGCTGAAACCAGAAACAGACATGGGCGGCTTGCCGTCCATCACCGCGAGCATCGCCTCTTCCTTCACCTTCTTTGGCATACGCGCGAAGATGCAATTGGCCACGCTTGTCTGGTCGATGATGATCATGCGCTTCGAGGGATCGAGCTTGCTCAACACCTCGTTCGACGACTGGCTGACATAGTCGATCGTTGATGCGGTTTCGGTGCGCTTGAGGCCGACAGGCGATGGCGCCTCGCAAACGGCCTTGATAAGGATGCCGCCGATGCCCTTGGCTTCAGGCTTCGTCCACTCGCCCAGGCCCGAAACCTCCCGCACCAGCGACAGGTCCGACCGCACGACCCGACGCGCCTCGACGCGAACGCGCTTTGCGCCACAATCGACCTGCACACGCATCTGCTCGGATGCATGGCTGCCGGGTATGTAATAGTAGGTTGCGGCCTTGTACCCATCCGCCGTCAGCGTGATCGCGCCATCGAGCGCATAGATCTCGCCGTTAACGCGCCCAAGCTCGTAGAATGTTTCTGCATGAGCCGGCGATGCGACCAGACCCAACGCCACCAGACCCGAGGCTAAGCCTGCAATCGCCGCGATGCGTCTCACACGTCACCCCCCAAGATAACTGGCGGAGGCTAACACGCCTTGAGGTGAATGGCAGCTGCGCGCCAGCAGCTATCCCGCAGCCTTTATCCCGCAGCCTTGGCGGCCTTGATGAACGCCTCGACCTTCGCCTTGTCCTTCACGCCCGGGCTCTTCTCCACGCTGGAAGAAACATCGACAGCCCCCGCCCCGCTCCGCCGGATAGCCTCGCCGACGTTCTGCGCAGTCAGCCCGCCCGAGAGCGTCCAGTCCTCGTGATCGTTCACGCGGAAGCCCTTGAGGATCGACCAGTCGAAGCTCTTGCCATGGCCGCCTTCGCGATCGGCGCCTTTCGGCGGCTTGGCGTCGAACAGGAAACCGTCGGCGGCTTCGAACTCCGCCACCTCATCAAGATCGCGCTTCGAAGCGACGCCCATCGCCTTGATCACCGGCGCGAGCGGATGACGCTTCACGAAGGATGCAACCTGCGCCGGGCTTTCCTTGCCGTGCAGCTGCACCGCCGCGATCTCCAGCGTTTCCTCGACCAGCTCGTCGAGGAACGGCACGGCCAGCGTGGCGACGACCCATGGCTCGGCGCCAAGCTCTGCAGCGCGCTGGATCAGCGCCTGCGCCTTGTCCTTGTTCACGAAGCGCGGACTCGATTCGACCAGCACGAAGCCGACTATGTCGGCGCCCGCCTCGATCGCCATCTCGAGATCTGATTCGCTGGTAATCCCGCAGATCTTTACGCTGATCATCTTCGCCATCCGGCGGCAAAGGGCGACGCAAACGCGCTGAATTCACAGCGCTTTTTCATGGCCCGAAAAAACAGAAAGGGCGGCGCTCAGGCCGCCCCTTCCATACGCTACTGAACTCTACTCAGGTATCCCGGATACCTCAGCGGCCTTTGGCGAGCAAGTCGCGGATCTCAGCCAGCAGCTTCTCCTGCGGCGGCGTTTCGGGCGCCGGTTCGGCTTCCTGCTTCCGCTTCATCGAGTTCATGCCTTTGACGACCATGAACATCGAGAAGGCGACAATCAGGAAGGTGATGCAGAAGTTGATGAACTTGCCATAGTTGATGGTGACGGCGGCGATCTCCTTGCCGTCCGCGCCGATCGCGGCGGGCTTCAGTTCATAGGCCAGTTTCGCGAAGTCCATGCCGCCTGTGATCAGGCCGATCACCGGCATGATGATGTCTGTCACCAGCGAGGTGACGATGGCGCCGAACGCCGCGCCGATGATGACACCGACCGCAAGGTCGACGACGTTTCCACGCATCGCGAATTCGCGAAATTCCTTGAACACTCGTTTTCCCCTTTGAAGCCGAACGCCTTCACGCGCCCGTTATCAGTGTCTCACATGGGACAAGTGCATCCAAGCCTGAATCCAGGCGAACGACCTGTCGTGATTGGAGAAATTGCCCCGACGTTATAGCCGGTACGCCTAGTCCCGGTCTTCCGGGTCATGGCCATTGTTGAGCCGCGAACGCAGCTCCTTGCCGGCCTTGAAGAACGGCACGTGCTTGGCCTCGACCGAGACGGAATTGCCGGTGCGCGGATTGCGGCCCGTACGAGCCTCGCGCTTGCGGACCGAAAACGCGCCAAAGCCCCGCAGTTCAACGCGATCCCCACGCTCCAGGGCGGCGGCAATCTCGTCGAAGATGACGTCGACAATCCTTTCGACTTCCCGCGCCTTGAGCGTGGGATTCTCTTCGGACAGTCGCGCAATGAGTTCTGAACGGAGCATGCGGGGAAAATCGCGCTAGAGCGAACGAAAGACAAGAGTTTTTCGCAAACAACCTCTCGCGATCAACTTTGTTTCTATACCGGATCGAATAATTTCCGCCTGCAACCTAGGGAAATCCACGGGGAGTCGTTGCGTCAGCCCAGACTTCAGGCGCCGGTAAACGGCAGCACAAAGCAAAACGCCCCCGCTTTCGCGAGGGCGTTTCACAATTTGTGGTGCGATCAGAAGACTAGTCTTCTTTCTTCGATGCGCCTTTGAGGGCTGCGCCGAGGATGTCGCCCAGCGACGCGCCAGAGTCAGCCGAACCGTACTGTTCGACAGCTTCTTTCTCGTCGCGGATTTCCATCGCCTTGATCGACAGCGAGACCTTGCGGCCGGCTTTGTCGAAGGCCGTCACCAGCGCGTCGACCTTGTCGCCGACAGCAAAGCGCTCGGGGCGCTGTTCCTGACGATCGCGCGAGAGGTCGCCCTTGCGGATGAAGCCCTTGATGGCGCCGTCGGCGATCGAGACTTCGATGCCGCCGGTGGTGACTTCCGTGACCGTCGTGGTGACGATCGAGTTCTTGCGAAGGTCGATCGATTCAGTCGGATCGGTCGAGAGCTGCTTGATGCCAAGCGAGATGCGCTCTTTCTCGATATCCACGTCAAGAACGCGCGCCTGGACGTTGTCGCCCTTGGTGTACTTCTTGATCGCTTCTTCGCCCGGAATGTTCCAGTCGATGTCGTTGATGTGGACCATGCCGTCGAGATCCGGGCCCAGGCCGACAAACATGCCGAACTCGGTGATGCCACGGACTTCGCCTTCGATGTTCGTGCCGATCGGATGCTCGGCGATGAAGGCTTCCCACGGATTGTTCATGACCTGCTTGAGGCCGAGCGAGATGCGGCGCTTCTCGGCGTCGACATCCAGAACCATGACGTCGACTTCTTGCGAAGACGAGATGATCTTGCCCGGGTGCACGTTCTTCTTCGTCCACGACATTTCGGAGACGTGGATCAGGCCTTCAACGCCATCTTCCAGTTCAACGAATGCACCGTAGTCCGTGATGTTGGTCACGCGGCCCGACAGCTTGGCGCCGACCGGGTACTTGGCCGACACGCCATCCCACGGATCCGTGGCCAGCTGCTTCATACCAAGCGAAATACGCTGGGTTTCCGGGTTGATCTTGATGATCTGGACTTCGACTTCCTGGCCGACTTCCACAACCTGCGACGGGTGCGAAACGCGCTTCCAGCTCATGTCGGTGACGTGCAGCAGGCCATCGATGCCGCCGAGGTCCACGAACGCACCGTAGTCGGTGATGTTCTTGACGACGCCACGGCGCTTCTCGCCCTCGGCCATGTTGCCGACGATCTCTGCCCGCTGTTCCGCACGCGACTCTTCGAGCACTGCGCGACGCGAGACAACGATGTTGCCGCGTGGACGGTCCATCTTGAGGATGGCGAACGGCTGCGTCTGACCCATGAGCGGGCCGACATCGCGGATCGGACGGATATCGACTTGGCTGCCCGGCAGGAAGGCGTTGACGCCGCCGAGGTCGACGGTGAAGCCGCCTTTGACGCGGCCGACGATGGCGCCTTTGACGGTCTCTTTCTTCTCGTGAACGCGCTCGAGGCGGGTCCAGGCTTCTTCACGCTTGGCCTTGTCGCGGGACAGGACAGCGTCGCCGAGCGCGTTCTCGATGCGCTCCAGGTACACTTCGACGATGGCGCCGACAGTCGGCTGCACTTCGTCGTTGAAGAATTCTTTGGTGGGGATGCGGCCTTCGGTCTTGAGGCCAACGTCGACGGTGATGAAGTCAGATCCAACGCCGGTAACCGTAGCAGGCACAACGCGGCCTTCGATCATGGCGGAACCGGAGAAGCTCTCCTCGAGCATCGCGGCGAAATCATCAGTGGTGGGGTTCAGTGTTTGTACGGCAGGCATCAAGGCTCCAGGAGGGTTAGACGTTACGGGCCAACCGGCTCATCCGGCGGACTGGCTGCACCATGCAGCGTGTCTAAACATGTCGGCGGCCAGCTCCAGAAAGGCAGGCCTTTAAATGCAAAAGCCCCCAAAACCACATGCACGGCCCCGGAATGGAACCGTCACGCAGGCTGGATTGTCCGCAGACGGGCGGCTTAATGGGCGTCAAAGCCCCGAAAGTCAAGCTTTCGGGCCCTGCCGCCCTGCATGCGAAAGGCCCGGCCGCTCGCCCGGCAACTCGCTCAACTGGCCTGCCCGCCGCGGCGCCACCCCTTCCCGCCCAAGACTTCCCTGCAAAGCCATCCGAACTCCCCTATGATCAGGTCGCGGGACCAGGGAGCCAATCATGAAATCCGTCGTCGTCACCGGGGCATCCAGCGGCATTGGCTGGGGTTGCGTGAAAGTGCTGACCCAGCGCGGCTTCCGCGTCTACGGCAGCGTCCGCAAACAGGCCGACGCCGACCGCCTCTCGAAAGAATTCGGCGACACCTTCCGCCCCCTGATCTTCGACGTGACCGACGAAGCCGCCGTGAAGGCCGGCGCACGCCAGCTTGAGCAACAGCTCGCAGGCGAGACGCTGGCGGGCCTCGTCAACAATGCCGGCATCGCCAATCCCGGCCCGCTGCTGCATCTCGAGATCGACACCTTCCGCCAGCAGATGGAGGTGAACGTCACCGGCCAGCTTATCGTCACACAGGCCTTCGCGCCCCTGCTCGGCGCAACTCCTGGATCAAAAACGAAAACGCCGGGCCGTATCTGCATGATGAGCTCGGTCGGCGGCAAGATCGCCTCGCCCTTCCTCGGCCCCTACAGCGCCTCGAAATTCGCCCTCGAAGGCCTCTCGGAGAGCCTGCGCCGCGAACTGATCATCTACGGCGTTGACGTGATCATCATCGCCCCCGGCGCCATCGCCACGCCGATCTGGGAAAAGGCCGACGCCATCGACATCACCCCCTACGCCAACACGCCCTACAAGGCCTCGCTGGAGCTGGTGAAGAAATACATGGTCGGCCTCGGCCAGAAAGGACTGCCGCCAGAACGCATCGGCGAAACCGTCCACACCGCCCTCACCTCACCCAGTCCCAAGACCCGCTACATCGTCACCCCCGAACCCCTCACCAACTGGATGGGCAACCACCTCCCGAAGCGCTTCCTCGACCAGACAATCGCCAAACGGCTCGGCCTGACACGACAAAGCTGAAGCCCCGCCACCGCAGGGTGCGGATTGGTGCACCGCGCACCCACCCACCACCTTCAGTTCCTCGCCCCGCTCCTCCCGACGAAAGTCGGGACCCAGGGGCGGCTTGTCCGGCTGTCCAAGACCAACCCCAAACCCGTAGGGTGCATCAACGATGCACCATGGCATGCACCGGCGGCGCGGTGCATCGTTGATGCACCCTACGAAGCCGGAATTGGGGGATAGAGCGGAGCCAATTCGTAGGACAACCAAAAACCATCCC
>DAINAT010000032.1:0-29463 GCA_036733305.1 Hyphomonadaceae bacterium | reverse complement strand
TCTCGATCTCTTCGAGCTTGCGCAATGCACGCAGGCGCATGTTGAGGATGGCTTCGACCTGAATCTCGCTCAGGCGGAAGCGCTTCATCATGACGGCTTTGGGATCGTCCTCGTAGCGGATGATCCTGATGACCTCATCGATGTTGAGGTAGGCCTTGAGCAGGCCGTCCAACACTTCGAGACGGTGTTCGATCTTGCCGAGGCGGTGCTTGTTGCGGCGTACGATCACTTCGCGGCGGTGATCGAGGTAGCAGTTCAGCATCTCGCGCAGGCCCATGACCTTGGGCACGCCGTGGTCGAGCACGTTCATGTTGACCGGGAAGCGCGTTTCGAGTTCGCACTGGCGGAAGAGGCTGGCCATGAAGACTTCGGCGTCGACGGTGCGCGACTTCGGCGTGAGGACGACGCGGACGTCTTCGGTGGATTCATCCATCGCGTCTTCGAGCAGCGGAGCTTTCTTGGTCTCGATCAGTTCGGCCAGGCGCTCCATCAGCTTGGATTTCTGGACCTGATACGGGATCTCGGTGACGATGACGCGCCACATGCCGCGGCCGAGGTCTTCCTTGTGCCACTTGGCGCGGACGCGGACGCCGCCTCGGCCGGTGGCGTAGACTTCGCGCAGGCCTTCTTTCGATTCAACGACAACGCCGCCGGTGGGGAAGTCTGGGCCGGTGACGATCTTCATGAGGTCGTCGACGGTCGCTTTGGGATGGTCGAGCAGATAGACGGCGGCGTCGATGCATTCGGCCGGGTTGTGCGGCGGGATCGAGGTCGCCATGCCGACGGCGATGCCGGAGGAGCCGTTGACGAGCAGGTTCGGGAAGCCGGCGGCGAGGACGACGGGTTCCTTGTTGCGCTCGTCGTACGTGTCGCGGAAGTCGACGGCGTCGTCGTCGAGGCCTTCGAGCAGCAGCATGGCTGCGGGCGTGAGCTTGGCTTCGGTGTAGCGGAAGGCGGCGGGCGCATCGCCATCAATGTTGCCGAAGTTGCCCTGGCCATCGACCAGCGGCGTGCGGGTGGCGAAGTCCTGCGCGAGGCGGACCATGGCGTCGTAGATCGATTGGTCGCCGTGCGGGTGGTACTTACCGATGACTTCACCGACCACGGTGGCGGACTTGCGGTGGCCGCCATTCGGGTTCAGCCCGAGCTGCGCCATCGCGTAGAGCACGCGGCGGTGGACGGGCTTCAGGCCGTCGCGCACGTCCGGCAGGGCGCGGGCGGTGATGGTCGAGAGGGCATAGGCGAGATAGCGGCGCGACAGCGCCTCGCCCATCTGCTCTTCGATGATCTCGCCGCCATTGTCTGGCGGATCGATGGTCGTCTTGGCCATTGCTCTAGTCCTAGTGAAGTCGAATCAGTCTGCCTGGAATCAGGCCGGGGAGAGTCGCCCTGCCCGCTCCAGGCGGTCAATCATGAGAAGGCGCGCTTCTGGCACAGCCTTGTTGAGATCGGCGAACAATCTTTCTGCGAGAAAGTGTCCCGTGAGGCGGAAACCGTTGCGGATATCCACAGGCGTCACGGGCGCGGTGGAGTCGATGAGGAATTGCGGGAGCGGAAGCAGGCGGTGGAGATATTCGCCGGCTTCGGAGCCACGCACGGCGCGGCCGGAACTAGGGCTCACATGGGTCAGACCGTCATTGCTGCCGGAGATGGCGCAGTGAGAGAGATCTAGGCCGTAGCCCATCATGGTGAGCAGGCCGATCTCCCAGCGGATGAACAGCGCGGGCCAGACATCTTCATTGCCGAGCATGTCGAGCACTGTTTCGGCGGCGTCATAAAGCGCTGGCTTGGCTTCGCCTTCCGGCAGCGCTGCGGCGAGGAGTTCCGCGAGGGCTTGCAGGCCGGCGAGCGCTTCGGCGTCTGCGAGGTGGATAGCGGCGCGTTCGGTGTCGGTTTCGGCGGTGAAGGCGCCGAGGCTGTCATCGACGCGGGCTTTCCAGGTGACCAGCAGAGTGTTTCCGGGCTGCATGGGCGCGCGCTTCGTGCGGCTGGCGCCGCCATAGACCATGCCTCGCCTACGGCCCTGCTCGCGCGAAAAGACTTCGAGGATCGCTCCGGTTTCCCCGAAACGCCTCAGCCCCAGCGATATTGCCCGGTCGGACCACTCAGCCATTGCGGAAAGCCATAGCAGCTTTCATACAGAGAGCTAACTCGTCCAATTCAGAAAGAAATCAGGCCGCGTTGAATGGAAATGGCCGGGGGAATTCTTGAGGCCCTTACTTATGACCGTTGGACGAATTGGCTAAACAACAATCAAGGCGTTCTAAGCCTAGGCTTGTTTGTCATATCAGTGGCCTTTGCGTGGTTCAGCGGAATCATATCCGCGCTTAGGCGGAAACCTAAGCTTATAATCCGGGTGACCCCAGGCCCGACACTTTGCACCATAACGCCGACCGGCAGAGAATCGAATGGGTACCTAACCCATCGAACCTGTATTTCGCTTTATCTGCACATCGCAAACGCTGGGTGGGCTCCTACGTCCATCGGCAATATCATGCTGAGTTATCGTTGGGCTGTACCGCGCTTCACCAAAATCTGGCGATCTCAAATATTCCGGCCACACCGCATTACTTTTCAAACCACGGCCCTCAGCGATTTTCACGTCAGCATCGGGGAAGACGATATAAAGTTCTTCCCTTTTTTGAATCAGCGAAGCGTAACGTCAGGTGACTCAGCGAACACCTATCTAAGGATAGGCGACCAAACGAACGGCATTGCCTACTTCGAAGATGCCGAAGCATGGGGAGCGTGCCGTCCTGTCGAGCAGAACGGACACACTCAGGTTCGAGTCGAGATCGAAGACGGGTTCGGCCACAAGCATCGACAGACTGTAACGATCCCAGTTGTAGCTATCGAAGAGGCAAAAAAGTACAATCCACGCTTCGGCGAATCCAGAGACACTGTTTCAACGAAAAATAATGCCAACTGAGCTTTCCTGATACCCAAGCCGGAAGAGAGGCTTGCTTGGAGGCTGATTTCCGGAGCGCGGATATCACACAAGTTGACCTTTCGAAGCGGCTGTCCCAAATCCTCTCCAGCGAGGACGACCTCCCCCTTACGGGTCTAGCATTCGGGACGGCCCGACCTTTGATGGAGGGCCATCATGGCCTGGGTATTCCTTGGTATCGCCGGACTGCTGGAAGTCGTCTGGGCTTATTTCATGAAAGTGTCGGAGGGCTTCACGAAGCCTGTTGAGTCAGTCGCCACGATTGTGACGATGGGCATCAGCTTCTGGTTGCTGTCGCTGGCGATGAAAGAGCTTCCGCTAGGGACCGCTTATGCAGTTTGGACCGGCATTGGCGCGGCGGGTGCGTTCGTGGTGGGCATCGTCGTTCTTGGCGAGGCGGCGACGGCGATGCGGATCGGCTCGGTTCTGCTGATCCTGGCCGGGATTGTCGGGTTGAAGCTGGCCTCGTCGTAGATGAGGCTCCCGGGCCTGAGCCAATGACTTCGCCGGTTGCCGTGGGGTACGCAGGCCGCATCCCTGCGGGTCATTTCGCATCCGGCGGGCAACAGGTTGATCGGACGCCACAATCTCCCTAGGTCATAGAGCGCAACTCACCCGGGACGGGACGGCTGCGCCGAGGGGTTTTCATGCGGATTTATGGCAACGTCGTTGAAGCGATCGGGCGCACGCCGCTGATCAAGCTGCGGAAAGCCTCCGAACTCACGGGCGCGAATATCTACGGGAAAGCGGAGTTCCTGAACCCCGGCCAGTCCGTGAAGGACCGCGCGGCGCTGGGCATGATCCGCGATGCGGAGAAATCAGGCCGGCTGCAGCCCGGCGGCGTTATCGTCGAGGGAACGGCGGGCAATACGGGCATTGGCCTGGCGGTGGTCGGCAATGCGCTGGGCTATCGCACGGTCATCGTGATGCCGCGCACACAGAGCCAGGAGAAGAAGGACGCGGTGCGTTCGCTGGGCGCAAAGCTGGTGGAGGTGGATGCTGTCCCCTACGCCAACCCCAACCACTACGTGAAGTATTCGCAGCGTCTGGCCGAAGAAATGGCCAAGACGGAACCGAAGGGCGCGATCTGGCGAACCAGTTCGACAATACCGCCAACCGCAACGCTCACTATGAGACGACCGGACCCGAGATCTGGGAACAGACCGGCGGCAAGGTGGACGGGTTCATCTGCTCGGTCGGATCGGGCGGAACGCTGGGCGGCGTGTCGCTGGCGCTCAAGGAGCGAAACAAGAAGATCCAGATCGGTCTGGCTGATCCGGGCGGGGCTTCGCTGTTCTCGTATTACAAGACGGGCGAGCTGAAGTCCGAGGGCACGTCAGTGACCGAAGGCATTGGCCAGTCGCGGATTACCGCCAACCTGGAAGGTATCGAGGTTGATGACGCCTGGCGGATCGACGACGCGGCTGCGCTGCGCGTGCTGTTCGACCTGACCAAGGACGAAGGCATGTGCCTGGGCGGATCGTCGGGCGTGAACATTGTCGGCGCGATGGAGCTGGCAAAGAAGCTCGGCAAGGGCTCGACCGTGGTTACGGTGCTTTGCGACTATGGCACCCGCTACCTGTCGAAGCTCTACAACGGCGCCTTCCTCAAGGAAAAAGGGCTGCCGGTTCCTGATTGGTATGAAGGCTGAGGGTTAGCCCAGCAGCTGCGTTACCCCAGCAGTTGCGTGACCAAGTAAGCAGCGCCTGTCCAGAACGCGCCGCAGAACGCGATCACGAAGAGCGCCACGGCCCACAGGGGCCATTTGGTCTCGTCGGCAAACGGATCGGATGCGTCTGCATCCAGCGAGATGTGCGAGTGCTGACGCGGATCATCCGTCTCGCTGCTGCGATTTGCGGGAGCTTTCCAGCCTCTTAGCGTCGAGCCCAAAGAACCTCCGGGCGGTAATGCTGATGCGTGGCTCATTGATGACCTACAAATCTACGCCCCCAGTATTCGCGGGGCTGCTTAACAATCCTTCAATCAGAGCAGCAGCATTGGTGCTGAATACGCATTTTCCCAATGCATCGACTTACTGTGGAAATGCAAACGCAACGGGCCCGGAACTGTTCCCGGGCCCGCAGCAATTGGGTAATTATAGCTAGTATTTGCGAGAATACTCGCCTGTCGCGCTAGTAAGCGCCAAGACCAAACAGAACAACCGGTACAGCCATGAACAAGATCTTGAGGTCTTGCCAGATCGACCAAGTCTTCACGTATTGAACGTCGTAGGCAACGCGTTGCGGATAGGTCAGCTTGTTGCGGCCTTTGACTTGCCAGAGGCCGAGAACGCCCGGACGCACAGCGGTATAGAACGGGTAGCTGGGGCCATAGCGGTGGATTTCGCCCGACGTGACAGGGCGCGGACCGATGACCGACATCTCGCCGCGAATGATGTTGAGGAGCTGGGGCAGCTCGTCGAGGCTGGATTTACGCAGGAAACGGCCGATAGCCGTGACGCGCGGGTCCTTCCGGAGCTTCTGGAACTGGGCCCATTCGGCAGCAGCTTCCGGATCTTTGGCCAGCAGCTCTTCGAGGCGTTCCTGCGCATCGAGGCGCATCGTGCGGAATTTGTAGACGGTAAACATGCGGCCATCGCGACCAACGCGCAGATGGCTGAACAGAGCCGGACCCGGATCAAGCGTGCGGATCAACACGTAAACCAGCAGGAAGACCGGCGACAGGAAGATGAGGACGCTCAGAGCCATCGCCAGGTCCATGGCGCGCTTCAGAACGCTCGTGTGAACTTTCGAGAAAGTACGGGAAGTCTGGGCCCCAGCCCACGCTTCCAGTCGGTTGGCTTCAACGCCACTACCGTTTTTCATAACGCTACACCCTAGACCGGCAACACAAGTCGCTACACGCAATCCCCGGACCAGTTTCCCGGCCCGCGTCCGAACACCAATCGTCCCCTCCGAACGACGAGTTTTGTCGCGCTGCAGCGTCCGAGCCGGACGCCACCGCCCCTGTCAGGCGAATGTCACTGCTGTTGCTCCCGAAAACCGGGAGTTAACGAGCTGTTAAGAGACAGAACTCTGAATTTATTAGGCAAACAACGGCGTTCACCCCGGACGCGAGGCGCGAACACAACTTACAGTTATTGGGATTTCTCCCGCGATCGTGTCGCGTTTCGGGACAAACATGGGTTAAAATGCTGCGCTGCAGCAATGCGCTATGCTAACCATGTTTCGGGACGAATGGCGGACCTGGACACTGACGTCGGGTAACAAGCCGTGGTCAAAAGCGGGACGGCTAGCGAAACTATCCGTACCTTCACCTTGCCCGGCCCAACGGGTCTGGCTAGGTGAGCCAATCGTTCAGTTTCTCAGTCAACGGAGCCGGCGCTACGATGGTCGCCCATTTCACACCGGACAGACCGATCGTTTCCGCCGAATGGCTGAAATCCCACCTGACAGCGCCGGATGTGCGCGTGCTGGACTGCACCTATTTCATGCCGGGTTCGCCCAAGACCGGCCGCGAGGCTTATGGCGCGCACCACATTCCGGGCGCCCGTTTCTTTGACATCGACGATGTCGCCGACAGCGACAGCCCCCTGCCCCACATGATGCCCTCGCCGGAGAAGTTCTCCTCGCGCGTTCGCAAGCTGGGTCTGGGCGATGGCCACCGGGTCATCTGCTACGATCAGAACGGCTTCGTCGGTTCGGCGCGTGTCTGGTGGATGTTCCGCACGATGGGGCATGCCGATGTGGCTGTGCTGGATGGCGGGTTTGACGCCTGGCGAGCAGCAGGTGGCGCAGTTGAAGACCTGCCGCCGCACTTCCTGGCTGACCGCCACTTCACGGTGCGTCCGCGCCGCGACCTCGTGCGCGACATCGAGCAGATGAAAACCAACATCTCGGCCAACACCGCGCAAGTGGTCGATGCCCGCGCCCTTCCGCGCTTCAAGGGCGAAGTGGAAGAGCCGCGTCCGGGCCTGCGCCGCGGACACATCCCGGGCTCCATCAGCCTTCACTATACCCAGCTGATCGGCGCGGATGGAAAAATGAAGCCGGATGCCGAGCTGAAAGCCATATTCGCGAATGCGGGCGTCGACCTCGGCAAGCCGATCATCAATACGTGCGGCTCGGGCGTGACCGCCGCGATCCTCGCGCTCGCGCAATCGATCGTTGGGAATGACGATGCGGCCGTTTACGACGGCTCGTGGAGCGAGTGGGGCCTGCCGGCGAGCAACACGCCGGTCGACGCAGGTTGATGCAATGAGCTCTGGCGCCGACAACGGACCGGGCAAGGGCAAACAAGCGCTCGGCACGCGCCTCTCTCATGCTGCGCGCGATCGCAAGCTGACGCTCGGCGGCGTCAACCCGGTGGTGCAGCGCGCATCGACCGTGATCGTTGAAAGCGCATCAAAGCTGTTCGAGCCGGGCGGCTGGACCTATGGGCGCCACGGCACGGCAACGCACGAGGCGCTGAAACAGGCGTTGCTTGAGATCGAGGACGCGAAGCATTGCGCGCTCGTGCCGTCGGGACTTCTCGCCTGCACTGTTCCGTTCATCGCCTTCGCCGAAGCCGGCGCGCACGTGCTGGTCGGCGACAACGTCTATGGTCCGACGCGGCGCTGGTGCGATCGCACCATGAGCCGGTGGGGCTGTGAGACAGAGTATTTTGATCCGACAATCGGCGGCGACATCGCGAAGCTGATCCGGCCGACGACCAAGATGATCTTCATGGAAAGCCCCGGCTCGATGACATTCGAGATCGCGGATGCACCGGCGATCGCGGTGGCGGCCAAGGCGCATAATGTCGTAACGGTGATGGACAATACGTGGAGCGGCGGCGTTTTCTATCGCCCGCTCGATCTTGGCTTCGACATCTCGGTGCAGGCCAACACCAAGTATGTCAGCGGCGGCGCCGATGCGTTGAACGGGTCCATCTTCGCGAACAGCGAGCAGATGATTGCGCGGATCAACGAGGCGATTGCGGACCTCGGCCTGAATGTGGGCGCAGATGACGCTTACGCCGTGTTGCGCGGAGCGCGGTCACTTGCCATGCGGATGGAGCGGCATCAGGCGTCGGCTCTGGAAGTTGCTCGCTGGCTGGCGACGCATCCGGCCGTGCAGCGCGTTATCCACCCTGCCCTCGAAACTGATCCGGGGCATGCTCTATGGAAGCGGGATTTCACGGGGTCCTCCGGCCTGTTCGGCATTGTGCTGAAGCCGTCAGCGACGAAGCAGGTGCATGCCTTCCTTGATGCGCTGGATCTGTTTGGTCTCGGCTTCTCGTATGGCGGCTTCGAGAGCCTTGCCATTCATTGCGATCCGCAGCTCAAGCGGACGGTGACCAAGCCAGCCTATGGCGGGCCACTGATCCGGCTGTCGGTGGGACTCGAGGACCCGGCAGATCTGATCGCCGACCTTGATCAGGCGCTGAAACAGCTCGGCTGAAACGAAGAGCGCCCCGCACCTTTCGGTGCAGAGCGCCCCATGCCCCCCGGCACTCTTGTCTCACTGGTCGTGATAGTACTTCGCGTACGCTTTGTAGTTCGCGCTCGTGTAGGCGTGGTGAGCGCGCTTGCGCAGATCGACGAAGGTGAGCACGACGCCGGTCACGTTGGCGTGGAAGTCGCGCAGGATCTTCATCGTTTCGCGCAGCGTACCGCGGTTGGTTTTCCGCCAGCGGGTGGCGACGACGACCTGGTCAACTTTCGAGGTGACGACGCGCGTTTCCGCCATCAGCAGGATCGGGCCCGTGTCGATGATGATCAGGTCGTAGTTCTGCTGCAGCATGTTGAGCAGAGCGTCGAAGGCGCGGCTTCCGAACACGTCACGCGGCGTATGCTTGCGGTCGGTGAGCGGCAGGATGTGCAGGCCCGTCTGCTCGTCGATCTTCACGGCGTCCGCGAGGCGGGCTTCGCCGAAGAGATACTCGAGCAGGCCGGCTTCAGCTTTCACACCAGAGATCTGGGTCAGCTGACGCATACGAATGTCGCCGTCGATGACGATCGTCTTGTTGCCCGACATGGCGGCCATACGGCCTAGGCAGTAGGTCATGCTCGTCTTGCCTTCGCTCGGGAGCGAGGAGACGACGGCCACGGTCTTGGCGGCCTTGTCGAGGTCAGCGAACATGATCGACGCGCGCAGGTGGCGGAAGGCTTCGGCAAAGCCGGAGTGCGGCTTGTCGATCAGGTAATCGCCCGGCTTCATCGAGCCCTTGGTGAAATTGCCAGCCGTCGGCAGCAGCGGGATCTGGCCGATGAACGGCACGCCAGCGACCTGTTCGACTTCCTCGGCGCTCGACACGTAGTTGTCGAGGAGCTCCATGACGAAGCCAACGAGACCAGCGATGGCGAGACCGAGCATGAAGCCCAGCGCCAGGTTGAGCGGCGTGTTCGGGAAGCTCGGCGCGCTCGGGACCGGCGCATAGCTGTCGATCACGGCGTCGGCTTCAGTGATGCCTTCGAGTTCGCCCGTCTGCTTGAAGCGGTTGTTGAACTCGTCATAGAGCGTGCGGGTCGCCTGAGCATCGCGCTCCAGGGCCGATTGCTCGACACCAGCGCGGTTGTTCGAGGCAAGCTCGCCCTTCGCGCGGCCCATGCTGGACTGCAGGCTGTTGACGCGCTCGCGGGAGATCAGGACTTCCTGTTCGAGCGAGGATGCGATGCGCTGAAGTTCGGCATTGATCTGACGGGTGTTGTCCGCCTCTTCCGCCATCACCTTCTGGTATTCGGGGTGACGCGTGTCGTAACGGCGAACGACATCCGCCTTGCGGGCCGAGAGGGCTGCCTGGGCGGCGCGCAGGGCGTTGATGGCGGTGGAGGTCTGCGCTTCAGCGATATTGTCGATGCCGCGGTTGGCGCGCATCTGCTCGTTGAGGTTGCGGAGACGTGCGCTCTTCGTTGCGTAGTCGGACTGCGCAACCGTGAGTTCGGAGTTGATGTCGCGGATCGTCTGCTCGGTGAGGGTCACGTCGCCCGTGCGGAGCAGGCCGGTTGCAGCGCGGTGAGCTTCGACCTTGCCTTCAGCCGTGCGCAGATCTTCGCGCAGCGTGCCGAGGCGCTCGTTCAGCCATTCCTGGGCGCGCTTGGTCGCCTGGAATTTCGTGTCGAGCTGGTTGTCGAGATAGACTTCCGACAGCGTGTTCGCGATGGACGCCGACATTTTCGGGTCGCGGCTCGTGGCGCTCACTTCGATGATGTAGGTCGTGCCGAGGCGAGCGACCTTGATGTGCGAGCGCACATTGTCGATCACCCTATCGAGCACAAGACGCTCGGCGTACTTGGCTTCGGGCGTACCCGGCAGCGGAGCCGGCGGCTTGGGAGCTTCGGCGCCGAACGGCACCAGGCCACGGAAGAACGAACCGATGGCGTTGAAGCGCTGCTTCCACTCGCCGGGCTGCTCAAGCGCAGGATTGAATTCGGGGCTTTTCGTGAGATCGAGGCGATTCACCAGCTTCTCGATCAGCGAGCGGCTTTGCAGAACTTCAGCTTCCGTGTCGAGCACGGCGGCGTTCTGCGGGATGCCCGACAGAACGGCGCCGATATCGACCACGTTCGAGCTGCGCGTGTTGGCGATAACACGCGAAGTAGCCGTGTAGGCCGGTGTCAGTTGCGCCGAGTGGATCGCCACTGCCGCAAAGACGAGGACGAAGACGGCGGCCATGAGGCTGAAGCGGCGACGAACCGCCCGTATCAGCCTTTGCAGGCTGATCACGTTCTGCGACTCGATAGGCGCCGCCGCCGGCACAGGCGACACGCCGCGCGGATAACCCGAAGTAATGTCGATAGGTGAGACCTTGTTCAACGGTCTTACTCCAGTTGGATAATCTACGCGGCGGTCTCGTCAGTGTTACGGGAAGAAGCGCAGGCCGATGCTGAGGACGCTCTGGTCAACATCGGTCGCGCCGATGCCCGAGCCATCACGCGAGTTCAGCGTGTAGCCGCCCTCGAGGTGCATTTGCTTGTTGAGCTTGTAGACAGCGCCGACGCTGGCTTCGAGCAGTTCGTCCTTGCGGTTGAACAGCGGGTAGCCCGGAGCGGCGTTGAAGTCGTAGTTGGTCATGCCGACCTGACCGAAGATCAGGACGTTGCGGAGCAGCTCGTGATCGGCGCGCACCGAGTAGCGTTGCGTGTCGGCCGAGAAGGCTTCCAGAATGCCCGGGTCGGTGATGCCCGAGAAGCCGCGGAACGTAACCGTGGTCAGCTGAGTCGGGAACCAGAGGAGCGTCGCGTCGAGGTTCAGGGCTTCGATGTCCTTCACGCCGGCGGCGTCGCGCTTGTCGGTGACCTGGCCCACAGCGATTTCGCCGCGGAACGGGGCCGTCAGTTCGAAGTTCACACCCGCGCGGAATGCCGTCTGGCTGCCGTCGCGGCTGTTGATGTTGCTGTCGTAGTCGAAGTCGGTTTCACGCACTTCTGCGAACAGAGCAACGTCCGGCGAGATCGCGTACGAGCCGCGAATGTTCGCGTAGGTCTCGGTCATGTCGCGCTGCGGGTAGAAGCTCTGGAAGTCGTTCTTGCGGGTGCCCAGCGTGCCCTGCACGAGCAGGCGGTCCGTGCGGTAACCGGCGGCGACGTCAGCCGCGACATACTTGTTCTTCGCGGGTTCCGGCGCGTTCTGGCTGCCCGGCTCGTAGCGGGCTTCCGTGAATTGGCCGCCCGAGGCGTTGGCGGAGAACGAGAAATTGCGGGTGACATCGAGACGACCGTTGGCGAACAGGTCGTAATCGGTCGAGGTTTCGCTGCCTTCGCCGGTGTACTCGCGGTGGTCGACGCGGGCGCCGAGGGTCAGGCTGTGAACAGCCCAGTTCGAGCGGGCGATGACTTCCGGACGGATGCGGATGATCGTGTCTTCAACTTCGCCGCTCGGCTGAGCGAAGACGTTGCTGTTGAGTTCAGCACCAAGCAGAACGTTTGAATCAACCACGAACGAGCCGGTGCGGATCGGCTCCGGGTTGAACTCCGGTTGAGCGCGTTCTGCGACCGGCGTGTGGCGGCCACGGAGGAACGGATTGTCCTGTGCGGAAGCAACAGGCGCGACGACGCCAACGAGCGCGGTCGTCAGCATTAGATGTTTGAAGCCGAACTTCATTGGAAAACCTTTCGGAGCTGTAGAATTAGTCGCGAGTAGCAAAATCGAGGCCGGTAAAGACTTGTGTTTTCGTCTCGCGGTTGAACGTTGAGCTGTGTCATACCGCGACATGCGAAATTTCTGGTAACTGAGACCGGCGATAGATGACCGGTCGCGAGTCATATTCCGGGGCGGTGGCCCCACGTCTGCGTTTTAGAAGAAACGTTCGCGAATGCGGATCGTGTCGCCAGGGCGCACGGTCGTCGTCGGCGTCAGTTCAACTTCACGCTCGTTAGGATTGTCGGCGCTTTTGATAAGAATGCGGACGCGATCGGCGCGGTAAGTGAAATCACCGGCGCTGGCGATCGCGTTCATCACGGTGAGGCCCGATACGTAAGGGAATTCACCCGGACGGTTAACTTCTCCGAGGATGTAGTACGGACGACCCTTGACCAGCTCGGTCGTAACCTTCGGGTCTTTCAGCCAGCCGTCCTTGTACTTCGTTTCGAGGAAGCGGCTTGCTTCGTTGATCGTGAGATTGGCGACCTCGACCTGGCCGATGAGCGACATGGAGATCGCGCCCTGCCCGTCAACGACGAACGGACCCGACAGATCCGGCTCGCCGAATACGGTAACCTTGATCTCATCGCCTGCGCCGAGCTTGTAGCCCGCAATGCTTGTTCCGGTTCCGGCTGTCGCAACATCCTGCGGATTGCCTTGTGCCGGAGCGCTGGTGGCGCAGGCCGCGAGCGCGAGAGCGCCGAGGCCGACAATCGCCTGAACCATCTTCTTGAGCGGATTCATCTTGTTTCTCCTGCGGAACCCTTGCCCGCCGTAACCGCATCGATACGCGGTCCGGTCGAAATGAACTCGACGGCGTCATGCTCAAATCGGGCCGCGGTAAGCTTGCCGCTGAGGTAGGCGCCCGTATCGATGCCGACGCGCCGCGAATCCTTGTGAGGTTTGCTCGCCGGCGTGTGACCGTGAACGATGACCGCGCCCAGTTGACGAACATCGTTGAGGAAGTCGTCGCGTATCCAGAGCATGTCCTGCTCGGTCTGCTGATCCAGCGGCACGCCGGGACGAACCCCCGCATGGACGAACACGTAATCGCCGACACGCACGCTGATATCCAGATTGTTGAGGAAGCTCAGATGATCAGGCGGCAACGTGTCGTTAAGCTGTTGCGACGCCAGCGCCCATTCGTCCGTAGACGTACGCATTCGCGGCGGACGGATGCCATAGGATACCAGCGTTTCCACGCCACCGAACTCGGCCCAACGCGGACCTATCGTCGGGTCATGCAGAAACTGCAGCATCGCAGCCTCATGGTTACCCTTCAGGAAATATGTCTCGAAGGAAGACATTTTTTCGCTCAACAGGATGTCGATGACGTCTTTCGACTGGAAACCACGGTCGATGTAGTCGCCCAGGAAGATAAGCACAGGCTTGCCGTCAAAACCGCCGGCTGCTGTGTCTTCATTGATGCTGTCGAGCAATCGCGCGAGCAGGTCTGCACGACCGTGAACATCGCCGACCGCATAGACGCGGCGGCCCGGCGGAACGAGCGCAGGTGGGCCTGGGATAATGACTTGTTTGGTTACCGCTTCGTTTTCCTTGCGGCTGAACACGCGCGCGATACGGCTGCCCAATGCCGCCAGCCAATCGCCGACCGCCTGGGCAATCCCTGTCGCTACTGCGACGATCCGCTGGTGCGGATTACTCAAACCAAACTCCTTCAATGCCCCCGCACTTGTCTTGGTTAGCATCAAATCGTTACGCAACAGGCGAGCCATATCCGCCAATTTTCTCCAACCGAGTGTGCCAAGATGCTCCGGCACCCAAGATTGCGGACCGCCTGACGTCAGTGTCAGGAGGTGCACTGCTTATTTTGGGCCAGCGTTGCAGGCATAAAGCGGTATCAACCTGGGCGTGCATAGTTAATGCAGTTGCAGGTCTGAAGGCCCGCCGCTTGCACGGAATTCGCGCATGACGCGCATTGCATTTTTCGGTCACGACGCCGCCGACGCCGCTATTCGCCGGCGCGTACAGGGCTTTCGCGATGACGGGCTGGATGTCGTCGGCTTTACGATGCGTCGCCGCGACGATGTGAAGGTCGACTGGGAGAATGTCGATCTCGGCAAGACATTCGACGGGGCCTATCGCCAGCGTATCCAATCGATCTTTGCGGGAGCAAAACGAGCTGCTGCACAGCGTGATATCCTGGCCAGCGCAGACATCATCTACGCCCGCAATCTCGACATGCTGGCGACTGCCTTCCTGGCCAAGCGCTACACGAAGCTGAAGACGCCGGTCATCTATGAGGCGCTCGACGTTCATAGATTGTTGACCAGGAAAGACCTGATCGGACTGGTTCTTCGTCGCATCGAGGGAGCGCTGCTCAAGCGCACCCGGCGGCTGGTCGTTTCCTCGCCCGGCTTCCTCGACAACTATTTCAGCCTGCGCCACCGTGGTCAGTATCGGCCCTTCCTGATCGAGAACCGTCTGGCGGCGGGCGCCGACTATGGCGCGCGCTCCGCCCCGGGCGGCGCCCTTCCCTCAGCTGACCAGCCGCTTCGGCTTGGCTGGGTTGGCGGCCTTCGGTGTTCGCGCAGCCTTGGTCTGCTGATCGATCTGGCGAAGGAAATCGGCCCTAGCCTGCAGGTCGTGATGCACGGCGTCGCCTCGCCCGTGGAAATGCCTGACTTCAACGAGCGGATCGCCGGCCTGCCCAACGTGACCTTCCACGGCCGCTATCGCTCGCCCGAAGACCTCGCACGCATCTATGGCGGTCTGGACCTCGTCTGGGCCGGGGATTTCATGGAGGCCGGCTACAATTCCGTCTGGCTGCTGCCCAACCGGATCTACGAGGGCGGCTATTACGGCGTGCCGTCAATCGCGCCTGCGGGCACGCAGACGGCCAAATGGATCAATGCGCGCGGCGTGGGCTTCGACGCGCCTGAAGATCTCTCGCAAACCCTGCCCGAACTCGTCCGCTCACTGATGGCCGACCGCCAGCGTATTGCGGACAAACGCGATCGGTTGCTTGCCTTGCCGGAAGAGACCTTCATCGCCCCGCGCGGTGAACTCGCCGTCCTGATCGCCGATGCGCTGGGCATCGCGGACACAAATGTCGGTGCAGGGCTGGGTCGTTCCGGCACACGTGAGATGCGAAAAGCGGCCGAATAAATTCGCGCGCTGGCATGTATGGCGTCCGCTGCTTGGACCAATCCTTGCGTTGAAAACGCCAGGATATGTTTCAGGGCGGACTCATGATCAGAATACCCGCACAAGCCACCTCGGGTTGGGGCCGCTCGAGCTCCTCGCGATCGGTCGAACCAAGCACGCGGCTGCGGGATATCATTCCGCCGTTTGCAGCGATTGGCGTGCTCACGCTCGCCCACATCGCCTATGGCGGCGTCCAGCCCATCGCTGTGTTTTCGCTTGCCGCCCTGTTCACGGCTATCGCCGGGGCCTCGCTCATCGCGGCGGGACCGCGCTACGTCACCTCGGGCATGATTGCCGTCGCCGTCATCCTCGCCATCTATGCATTCTCTGGCATTGCAGGCCCCGCCCATCGAGCAGCGGCGCCGCTGGCTGTGGTGTTCGCCGCAGGCGCGCTGTGGATGATCGGCTACATCGCTGCGCGGCAACGTCAGGTTCTGGACGTTATGTGGGCGGTGCTGATCTGGGCCGCAATCGCTTATTGCTTCCTGATGTTCGCACTGAACGCCGCTCGCGTCCCGTCCGGGCAGCGCTTCATCATGGACGCCTTCGAAACACCAGCCAATGCGAGCATCCTGTTCGGCCTGTTCGCCGTCATCGGCTTGAGCAAAATCCTCCATGTTGTGAAGCAGATGGATGCGGAAGCTCTTGCACGCCACACCATGATCGACAGGCTGTTGAGCCGGGGACTATCGGGCATCCTGCTGTTTGGCATTTCGCTCACATGCCTCACCCTCACCGGCTCGCTTAGCGGCTTCATCCTCACATTGGCTGTCCTGCTCCTGCTGATGTGGTGGGACACGCTGACCATTTCGACGCGCGAGTACCGTGGCCTGCCGATGCGCCTTGCCGCGATGACGACTCCGCTGATTGTACTCGGGTTGATTGGCTGGGCTGCAAGCCTGGCCTGGTTCAATGGCGAGACCGGGCAAACCCTGGGTGCGACCGATGCGCTGCCCACCGCACAACGCCTTGGCGCTTACTTGTCCGCATGGCTGAACAGCCCTGCCTTCGGCCACGGCCTCGGCTCGATCGAAGCCGAGGGTGCGAAGGCGATGACGCTGTTCAACGCCAAGGCAATGCTGGTGGCTGGCGAAGCACGCAATGCGCCTGTTACCTGGCTTGTGGAGACCGGCATTATCGGGTCGAGCCTGCTTCTGCTTGTTCTCGGCGCGATGCATTTCCGCATTTTTACTGCGCTGAAGGCGCGCCGCGCGCCACGCACCTTCCTGCGCCTGGCCGTTGCGGCAACCGTCCTGCTGCTTCTCCACGGTTTTACCGATTCCTCACTCGACCTACCGAGTGCTGTTTGGCTATACGCCTTACTTCTCGGCGCTGCATGTGGCGTTGCCACGGGAAGGCGGATAGAACCCCGCGCAGCGAAGCAGTAGAGTAAGGGCCCCTGATGCCGGCACTGACAGCGGCCATCGCAAACCTCAAAGGCGGCGTCGGCAAATCGACGACCACCGTGATGTTGGCGGACGGCCTTGCCCACTACTACGGCATGAACGTGCTGGTCATCGATCTCGACCCGCAAGCAAACTCCAGCCAGATGCTGCTGACCGAACAAGGCGTGCAGGCCGCTTCCGATCAAGGCAAGGGCGTGCATCATGTGTTGACCCACTTCATGGCGGGTAAGCCGCCATCCGCTGCGCCCTTCATCATGCCCAACGCCGTGACGCTCGAGGAACTGCGCCGCGCAGAGGAACAGGACGCGCGCGAGGGCTGGATTTCCAGCCTTCCCGCACACCCGCAACTCCGCCTTCTTGAGCTCAATCTCGAAGAAGAATGGTATTCGCGCTCTGGCACGCCCACGACGCTTTCGGAGTCCCTCGGCAAGTTCTTCCGCGAAGCCTTCGAGCCGCTGCAATCGCTTTACGACGTCATCCTGCTCGATTGCCCGCCTCACCTCTCCCCGCTCGCGCGCGCCGGCCTTTCGCTGGCCGACGTCTTCGTGACGCCCACCATCGCGGACTCGGTTTCGACCTGGGGAACGAAGCAGTTCTCCGACTGGGTCGGCAAGTTCATCGCGCCGGATCTCGCCAAGCGGAATTTCGTCGTGATCACGCGCTTCCGCGACACGAAGTATGCGCGCTCTGTCGCGTCAGACCTCCGGGAAATCTATCTCAAGGACCGCTGGTTCGGGCCGACCATCCCGGAATCCGTCCACGTCCTCAACGCGATGGAGCGAGCAGCTCCCGATAGCTACGATACGTTCCGCGGCAAGTATGCCGGCGTGACAGGTGATGTACGCCGCCTGGCGGAGCGCTTCACCGACTTCATGACTCAACGCACGGGTGTGACATGGGCGAAGGTAAGGCACTGACGCCGGTCGAGTATCTCGATCGGTTCTTCGACGAACTGCGCGATGAAGTGCGGTCCAATCCGAAGCTGGCCGAACGATTGGTGAAGGCGCTTGGCGGCGAGGTCGTATTCGACGACGACGCCAAGGCCGAGATCGCCAACCCGTTTGCACTCGCGACTGGATCGAAGGCGAAATTCCTGTCCGTATTCAGCTCGATGAAGGCTGGCGACATCAGGAAGATTCTCAAGGAGAACAATCTCGCCACGCGCATCGACATGGCCGGCAAATCCACCGATCAGCTCGTCGAGATGATGTACAATCGCGCGGCGATGAAGGTTCAGGAACGCAAGAGCGTGTTCTAGAAGGCCCTGGCTAGAGCTTCTGGCCTTTGAGCATCTGGCGGAAGAAGCCAGCTGACCACGACATGTGCATGGTGGCTGAAGCAAGCCCCGCCATCAGACCGCACAGCGATTTGTGCTTCACCGCAACGGCGATCGAAGCCAGCGCTAGCGCCGCCAGATAGCCGCCGGGAATGATGAGCGCGAGCGGATTGAACGGCGCAAGCGCAAAACCGGTCAGGCAGGCAACCAGCGTCGCGGGCGGAATGAGCTGGCGCAGTTTCGGATGCTCGCCATGCTTCATCAGCGTACGAGCCCGGCCCTTGCCGTAGTTGAAATACTGACGCGCCAGCGAGGGGACCGTCGCGCGCGGCAGATAGACCAGGCGGATATCGGCATCGAGATAGATCTGGCCGCCTGCCTTGCGCAGGCGCGTGTCGAACTCGGCGTCTTCGTTGTGCGAGAACGTCTCGTCATACCCGCCGACCTGCAGGAACGTCTTCAGATCGAACCCGGCATGATGGCCATGGTCGACGAACATCGATTTGCGTCCGCCGCGATGGGCCGATCCGCCCGATCCCAGCGGTGTGTCAACGATCCAGGCGTTGGCTTTTTGAAAGCAGCTCTTGCCCACGGCATCCATCGGCACGACGACCGAAGCGATGCCACGCTGGCCCAGCGAGTCAGCGACCATCATCACATAGTTGGCCGGATAGATCGCATGCGCGTCGCAACGAACGAGAATGCGTTGCCCATCCCCCGCTTCGCGCGCGGCGATGTTGACGGCGGCGGATTGCAGCTTCTTCGGATTGGCCAGAAGCCCGAGATTGGGAAACTCGCCGCGCAGGCTCTCCACGATCTCGCGTGTCGCATCCCTGCTGCCGCCATCGGTGACAACGAAACGGGCGTCGCGCAAACGGATGTCGCCCGTCATCAGCGAACGGATGCAGGCCTCGATATGGCTTGCTTCGTTAAGCACCGGGATGACGACAAGCACATCCGCGCCCACGACCGCAGGTGCGTTAACCGACTGGGGCTTCGTGCGCTGGGCGTCGAGGGTGATTGTCGTGTCCATCATCGTATCAGAGCAAGATATCTGCCGGGAATTCAGCTCGGCTCGGCCGTCTGCTCCGCCTTGGCGAGAACCGACGGATCAATGTCCCAGGTGCGCGCGGGCGTCTTGACGGCGACGCGATAGGCGTCGAACGGAATGCCGTTTTCGCGGGCCTTCACGCGCATTTTCCCAAGAAATTCCGCGTTCTGGCCGGCCCACCGCAGAATGTCGGCCTGCTCGAATGCGCGGCGGCGCAGCGGATCGGGTATCGCGTGCCAGTTGGTCAACACAAAGTTAAAGCGCCAGGCGACCAGCTCCTGCGAGCACAGCGGGCACGCGTTCATCGAGCGATCCAGCGCGTTAAGAGACGCTTCATTCACATTACCAGAGGCGCGGCGGGTCTCGAGATAGGCAAGCTGCGCCCAGGCACGAGCGCGCGACGCATCAAGCTCGGTTGCGCGTGTGGCGGCAGCGTAGGCCGAGCCCTCATCCGGGGTCGGCAGCTGCATGGCCAGCTCGGCCAGCGTTTCGGCATATTCGGGTGATTGCGATTGCGACACATCCTGCGCCATCGTCTGCGCGATACTGGCGTTGTCTGCCTGTTGCAACAACTGGGTGTTGGCCTGCTGCAGCGTGAAGTGAACCAGCACGCCGATCGCGATGACGCCCGTCACCAGCATCGCCGCCCAGCCGACATTATCCGCAGCGACCGCCTGATGCGACTGCTCGCTCGGCGCCTTCGCAAGCGGAGCCTGTTGCGCGGATACGCGGCGCACCACGATCGAGTCGAAGGATGGTGAATAGGCCATGGCTAACCACTTCCAGATGCGAAGCTTAATCTCTGGACTAGCAACAGACCCGGCACTCGCCGTGTACGTGCTGCCATTCCCGTATCTGGTGTACGCAGGCCTCGTGCCATCTCGTATGGCGGAAGGGGCTTCAGGCCCCGTAAAGCTCCAACGGCGCCTTGCCGGTCGCGGCAGCCATCACGCCAGCATGCAGGCGCGAGCGGACAATTGCCCTGCGCCATCCGGCCTGGGACCAGAAGCTGAAACCCGCCATGCCGAGGCAGATAGCCACCTTAACCATCGACATCACGGTCAAAGTAGCTTTCGATTTACCATTGCGCAGCTCGAGCAGCCCCCAGGTCTGCCCTGCCCGGAACGCCCGTGTTTTCAGCCAGTTCAGGCTGGAGCGGGATTCCGGCACGGGTTCGTCCACAACGGCATGTTCGGCAAATGCCATCGGCACGCCGCAGCGCTGAAGGTGAGCAAAGAAAGTCGTGTCTTCTCCGCCTGAACGGCCGAAGGCGGGATCGAAGCGCAGAGCGCCCACGTCCGCGCGGCGAATGAGGACGTTGCAGGTGTAACCGCCCACAATCTCGCCATTGCGGATAGGCGGCGGCGTTGAATGAAGGTCTGCCGCAGGCATCCAGGCGGGTGCGTTCTCGGCGTAAACCGCCTCAACCCGGCCAAATACGACGCCAGCGCCAGTTTCGTCGCGGCGCGCGATCAGTTCCGCCAGCCAGTCCGGCCGGGCAGTCTCGTCATCATCGATGAAGGCCAGCCAGGGCGCCGTGGCGGCGTTCAGACAGGCGTTGCGCGCGACGGAAATGTTCCGCGCAGGCGCGTGGATATAGCGGCCATCGAGGCCATGGGCGGCAAAGGCCTTCTCGACGGTTTCCCGGCCCGAGGGCGTATCATCATTGTCGGCCACGATGACGCGCATCCGCCAGCCCGGCGTCTGGAGCCCGGCCAGCGACGCCAGAAGGTCCGCAACCTGCGGACGGCGGAAGGTGCAGACGCAAACGTCCACATCCTGCACAGCGTCAGGCTGGGTCGAGACGAGGTTAATGGCTGAATTCTGCATGCGAGGTGGCGGCTGCAAGCGACGCGCCATTCCGGCACGATGGTTAAGAGACGGCCCCGGCGCCCTTATCCGGCACAGTCTGCCGCGCGACGCCCCGCTGTTTCAGCCAGCGTCCCGCCAGCCAGCAAGCCGTGGCCCACGCCGCACCAGCCGCCCACCCGGCCAGCACATCCGTCGTCCAGTGCACGCCGAGATAGATGCGCGTCACGCCAACCAACACGGCCAGCGCGATCGCAGCCGACATCACGAAGATCCGCAGCCCCTGCCCCTTC
Source organism: Hyphomonadaceae bacterium (assembly GCA_036733305.1). Lineage (GTDB taxonomy): Bacteria > Pseudomonadota > Alphaproteobacteria > Caulobacterales > Hyphomonadaceae > UBA7672. The sequence goes on along the minus strand of DAINAT010000032.1, from coordinate 8,430 downwards.
GCAGCCTGCACCAGCATCGCCCCCAGCGTCAGGAACACCACCGTCGACAGGAGCGCATGTCCACTCGGAAAGCTGGCATTGAGTATCTCGGAGGCACGATAGATTTCCGGTGGCCGCTCGCGATTGAAGAACTCCTTCAACAACTGGCTGATCGTCAGCCCGCCGCCAAACGCGACTGCAATGATCGCCGCTTCCAGCCGCTTGTGCTGCAGGACGAGGAACGACCCCACCAGCAAGGCCAACACCGCCAGCACCGACACACTTCCAATCGCCGTCAGATCGGCCGCTGCGTGATCCAGCCATTTGGGGCCGATCGGATCGGACGGATTGGCCGCGTCGGAATGCAGCATCTGCAACACGGCCATATCGAAACCGTGCGCTTCCCCCTCACTCATTTCGTCAGCGATCCCGATGAAGAACAGGACAGCCGCAGCGATCACGGCGAGCGACGCAACGAGCACAAACTCCGCGCGCACGAAGCCCCAGACAGCTTTGGGGAAATGCCGATAATCCTGCGTCTTCATCCACGTCATCCGTGTGTTGAAACGTTCGTGCAGTCAAATGTTTCCAAACACATGATGCATGCGTGAAACCCGGCGCAGGTTCCCGCGTTGGACAGGGGCTTTCAAGCAATAGGAGCCCCCATGACCACCGCTACCGGACACACCAGCGCCATTCGCGCATCCAAAGTTATCGGCACGAGCGTGTACAACAATGCCGGCGATAAAATCGGCAAAGTCGAAGACGTTGTGCTCGACAAGACAACCAACAACATCATGTTCGCAGTCGTCGGCTTCGGCGGCTTCCTCGGCATAAACGAGAAATTCCATCCCCTGCCGTGGTCCACGCTGGACTACGAGAAAGGCAAGGATGGCTATGTCGTGAACGTCACCAAGGAGCAGCTGCAAGCTGCACCGGCCGACGGCATTGACGAACTCACGCGCAATGACGGCCAGGGCCTGCGCGACCAGGTGTACGACTACTATAAAGCCCCGCGTTACTGGTCGTAACCGCATCGGTCATCGAACCGCGATCATCGGGTCCAACCTGATCGCGGTTCGGAGGGCTGGACGGAGGTGCAGCCCGTCCGGTCCGAAAAAGGCCCGGAAAGCGCAAGCTTCCCGGGCCTCCTTTCGTCACGTCGGAGGAGAGTTAGTGACGATCAGCTTGCAGACGCCGTTTCCGGCGCCTTGGCATCCTTGTTCCACTCATAGATCCGCTGGATCTGGCAGAGATCGTTGGCATAGCGCGTATCGGTGACCAGCTGATCGCCTGACGTCAGGCACGAACCGCCGCCGAAGCGCGAGATCAATCCAATCGATGTGAAAGCATCGCCCGGCTGGCAACCGCCGATCAGGTCGAGCTTGTATTCCTTCTTGTTGCCGACGCTCACGATCACGGAACGCCGATCATTCTCCCGCCAGTCGCGGATCTGCGAGGTGAAGCAGACATTCTTGACCTCCGCCCCCTGTCGCGGATCAGGCGTCTTGTTCTCTGCCGTCTCAGTCGGCGTCGACGAGCAGGCAGCGATGAACAGGGTCGATGCGCACGCGGCCAGGATGGCTTTAAGCGATGTCTGCATGGTCTTTCCCTCGACTTGGGCCGCAGGTTGGGCGTAGCCACCTGAACGGCCCGTGAATGAAACGACTTGATCCGACATATGGACCGTTTCGAGGCAGCGTCCACAACCCCTGTTTGCGGCCGCCCCCTATTCTCCTCCGTATGGCCCGCCGAACGCTGCACCGCACGAACCCGGTTCAGGGAACCGGGAAGTTCCCACGCACGTGCTGCTGCAAGACCCCGAGATGACCGGACCGACAACACCCATGCGATCCAGCCTCAGGATAGCCTAGCGCTTGCCCGGCTTCGGCTCGATCAGTTGCTGCATCACCGGCGTCAGCAGCTTCCGCAGCGTGGCTGTATCCGCACCTGCCAGCGACGACAGCTTCATCATCTGTCGCATGAACTGAACCCCCGCAATCAGTGCGAGAACAAGCGCCGCACGCTCCTCAGCATGATCGCCTTTCAAAGCCGCCGTCACACGGCGATGATGCTGCTTCTCGATCTGGCGCTTGCCGATCTCCGCCGCGCGCTGACTCGAAGATGATCGGATCATCATCAGCGTCCCGTCCAGCGGCGTCTCGCCCGGCCGCGTCGTCGCCAGCATGCCATCGACCAGATACTCAGCCAGATTCGCGTTCTCGCCCAACGCGTCGGTAATCACTGTCTTGCCCGACATCGTGTCCGCCACGACTTCCGCAAAGAGCTGCTCCTTCGAGCCGAAATAGCGGTTCACCAGCATCGCCGTGACGCCCGCAGCCTCCGCGATTTCGCGCACCCCCGCCCCGTCATAGCCGGATTTCGCAAACGCCTTCCGCGCCGACTTCAGGATGGCCTCGCGCGTTGCGGCGGCATTCCGCCTCCGGACCGGCTGTTTAGTGGGCATGGGACATATCCATAAATATACACTTGTAGACTTATTCCGCTCGATTATGTATACGATTGTAGACTTACTGCGCAAGGAGTACGCCCAATGGCCGATACAGTGCTGGTAACCGGCGGAACGGGCTATGTCGGCGGCTGGGTCATCGTCGAGCTTCTGAAGCGCGGCTACAATGTGCACACCACCGTGCGCAGTCTCGCCAGGGAAGGCGCAGTCCGCGCAGCCGTGGGCACGCAAGTCGATCCCGGCGACCGCCTCTCCTTCGCCGCCGCTGACCTAAGCGCAGATGAAGGCTGGGATGCAGCAGTCGCCGGCTGCGCCTACGTCCTGCACGTCGCCTCACCGCTCGGCCAAGGCAGCGAGAAAGATCCCGACGCTCTCGTCAAACCCGCACGTGAAGGCACTCTGCGCGTCCTGCGCGCCGCCGTGAAAGCAGGCACAAAACGCATCGTCCTGACCTCGTCCTGTGGCGCCGCCACGCCCGTGACAATGGGCGTCAACACCGTCACCGACGAAGAAACGTGGAGCGATCCGAGCAAGCAAGACCCCTACCGCCGCTCCAAGACGCTGGCTGAAAAAGCCGCGTGGGAGTTCATGCGCGCCGAAGGCGGCTCGACCGAGTTCACCACCATCCTGCCCAGCGGCGTGTTCGGGCCGGTTCTGAGCCAGGAAGGGCTCGGCTCGGTGCAGTTCATCCAGCGCATCTTCGACGGCCGCCTGCCCCGCATTCCCAATGTCGGCCTCAACATCATCGATGTCCGCGACCTCGCCGTCGCCCATGTCGACGCGATGACCGCCCCCGGCGCGGCAGGCCAGCGCCTGATCGTCAGCGGAGACTTCATGTGGATGAAGGATATCGCCGCCGTGCTGAAGGCGAAGCTCGGCGCGCAAGGCGACAAGGTGTCGACGAAAGAGCTGCCCGATTTCGTCGTGAAGCTCGGCGCGAACTTCAACCCGGCGCTCAACACGCTGAAGCCCCTGCTCCGCCGCAGTCACCGCTTCTCGTCGGAAAAAGCGCGCCGCCTGATCGGCCTCAAGACGCGCCCGGCGGAGGATACCGTTATCGATTGTGCGCGCAGCCTCCTGCCGGTCGCCTAGCCAACGGGGCCTGATCTCACAGCCTTGACGGACAGCCCCGGTGTTGTGATCCAGCACCCTCATGCAGATTCGCATCGAGTATCGCCCCGCGCCGGTCCCGACTCCCATCACCCCATGGGCGCACAGGGGCGTGGACGGCCCGTACTACAAGGCCACGGTCTTCGACCCGCCCATGCCCAAGCCTGTCCACGGCAAGGGCTATCCCATCTGGATCATCGAACACCGCGGCCGGGAGCTCTACTTCGCCTCGCCGCAGGAAATCGAGCACGCCGCCGACATTCTCGGCCGCAAGATCCTCCCCACTTCGCGCGAGCTGGGCCAACCCTACCTCGCCGTAAACGCCCACTGGCTCTCGCGCCTGCACGCCAGCTTCAAGCCATGGAAGGTGCGGCAGGAATTGGTGAAGCGCCTGAAACAGGCGCCGCCCGCGTAGGGTGCATTGAAGCGAAGCGTAAATGCACCGCCAACGCCAGACATCGGCAAGGTGCATCAAGATGCACCCTACGATGATCAGCCCGCGATCAGCTTCAGCGCACGCTCATCGCCACGGCCCAGCGCCTTGATGGCGCTTGCCGCGATCGAGCGTGCATCCAGCCCTGCCTGCTCGTACATTTTCTCAGGCGTGTCGTGATCCTGGAAGATATCCGGCAAGGTCAGCGCGCGGATACGCAGGCCAGCATCGAGCAGCCCACGCCCGGCCAACGAATGCAGCACGAACGAACCAAAGCCGCCAACAGCGCCTTCCTCGATCGTGATCAGCACTTCGTGGTTCTTGGCGAGATCAGCAATCAGCGCTTCATCCAGCGGCTTGGCAAAGCGAGCATCCGCCACCGTGGTCGAAAGGCCCTGCTTCTCCAGCATGTCGGCAGCGAGCAGGCATTCCGCCAGGCGCGTGCCGTAGGAGAGAATGGCGACAGTCGCGCCCTGCTTCACGATCCGGCCCTTGCCGATCTCCAGCGGTTGCGGATCAGCCAGCAGCGGCAGGCCAACGCCTTCGCCGCGCGGATAGCGGAACGCCGACGGGCGATCATCGATCACATGCGCCGTCGCCACCATGCGCTGCAGCTCTGTCTCGTCAGCCGCCGCCATCAGCACGAAGCCCGGCAGAGCGCCGAGGAAGCCGATATCGAACGTGCCCGCGTGCGTTGCGCCATCGGCGCCGACCAGACCCGCGCGGTCCATCGCGAAACGCACCGGCAGTTTCTGAATCGCCACATCGTGGACGACGCTGTCATAGCCGCGCTGCAGGAAGGTCGAATAGATCGCCGCGAACGGGCGCATGCCATCCGCCGCCATGCCGGCCGCGAACGTCACCGCGTGCTGCTCGGCAATGCCGACATCGAAGCAGCGGTTGGGATACTTCGTCGCGAACGCATCAAGGCCCGTGCCCGAAGGCATCGCCGCCGTGATCGCCACGACCTTGTCATCCTTGTCCGCGATGCGGACCAGCTCCTGCGAGAACACTTTCGTATAGGATGGCGGGCCCGCCTTCGGCTTGGCCTGCTCGCCCGTCACCACGTTGAACTTGGAAACGCCGTGATACTTGTCCGCCGCGCTCTCGGCCGGGCCATAGCCCTTGCCCTTCTGCGTCACGACGTGAACCAGCACCGGACCATTATCCATGTCGCGCGCATTCTCGAGCACGTCGATCAGCGCCGAGATGTCATGCCCATCGATCGGACCGACATAATAGCAGCCCAGCGCGTCGAACAGATCGCCGCCCATGGTGAAGGCGCGCACTGAATGCTCGGCCCGCTTCGTCCAGCCTTCGAGGCCGATCTTGCGCACCAGGCGCTTCGCCAGGTTGCGCACCTTGCGATAGCCCTTCGAGGAAACCGTGCGCGACAGATAATGGCTCATCGCGCCAACCGGCGGCGCGATCGACATGTCGTTGTCGTTGAGGATGACGATCATGCGCGTATGCATGCCGCCGACATTGTTCAGCGCTTCGTAGATCATGCCGGCGCTCATCGCGCCGTCGCCCACCACCGCGATCACGCGGTTCTTCTCGCCCTGCAGATCGCGCGACACGGCAAAGCCGCTCGCCGCCGAAACCGACGTGCCCGCGTGCGCCGCGCCGAACGGATCGTACACGCTCTCTTCGCGCTTGGTAAAACCGGAAAGACCGCCGCCCTGACGCAGCGTACGGATACGGTCGCGACGGCCGGTGAGGATCTTGTGCGGATAGGCCTGATGCCCGACGTCCCAGACGATCTTGTCCTTGGGCGTATCGAACACCGCATGCATCGCCACGGTCAGTTCAACCACGCCAAGCGCCGAGCCAAGGTGGCCGCCCGTCGTCGACACGGCGTTGATCGTCTCGGCGCGCAGTTCGTCCGCGATCTGTTTGAGATCCGTTTTCGAGCGACCCTTCAGGTCGGCCGGAATCGAGATTTCATCCAGCATCGGCGTCTTTGCGGTCATGATGTGTGTCTCATCCCCAATCGGGGTCTATTAGTGGCGACGATTGAGCACAAAGTCGACCGTATGTAACAGACTTGAGGCACGAGACCCAAAGGACGCGAGATGCTGTTTCGCCTGTGCGGCGAGATAACGCACCCGATCCTGGGCGCCCTCTACCCCCAGAAGAGAAACGAAGTTCATTTTCCCGAGAACTTCATCCTTAGCCGTAGCTTTACCAAGGATTTCAGGGTCTCCCTCGACATCCAGCAGGTCGTCCACGATCTGGAAGGCGAGCCCCAGATCGTTCGTATACCCTGCGATAGCGTGGCGCTCCGTCTCCAGGGCGCCGCCCAGAAGCGCGCCAACTTCGCCCGCCAGGGTAATCAGAGCGCCCGTCTTCAACCGCTGCATCCGGGTCAGAACCTGCAACGGCTCCTCGCCTGCCCCCGAAACCGGGAACATGTCGATCATCTGCCCGCCGACCATGCCACGCGCGCCCGAAGCCAGCGCCAGCTTCTCGACCAGCTTGCACCGCATCGAGGCATCCCGATGCGTTTCCGGCGACACCATGATCTCGAAGGCCAGCGCCTGCAGCGCGTCGCCCGCCAGAACGGCCGTCGCCTCATCGAACGCCTTGTGCACCGTCGGCTGGCCGCGGCGATAATCATCGTCGTCCATGCACGGCAGATCGTCGTGGATCAGCGAATACGCGTGCATGCATTCGACAGCCGCCGCGCCGCGCAGCAGCGCCTTCTCCTGCGCGCCGAACATGCGGCCGACTTCGATGGTGATGAACGGGCGCAGGCGCTTGCCCTTGCTCAGCGCGCCATGGCGCATCGCGCGCATCAGCTGCGCCTCGGGCCCCGATGCCGGCGGGATCAGCTGATCCAGCGCCACCGTGATCCGGTCCGCGACTTCGTTCAGACGCTGCTCGTAGTTCGGATCGATATTATAGGTCATCAGCCCGCTCGACGCCTTTGGGACCATCCGGTCCAAGCACGATCTTCTCGACCTTCAGCTCGGCCTCTTTCAGCTTCGTTTCGCAATGCGCCTTCAGCGCCGCGCCGCGCTCATAGATGCGGATCGAGTCCTCTAATGGCACATCGCCCGCTTCGAGCTTGTGCACGATCTGCTCGAGCTCGCGCAGGGCGTCCTCGAAACTCATCGACGCAATGTCGGCGCTGGCCTTTGGCTCTGGCATCCGTGTCTCCGAAAAGGTGCGCCACCATAGGCGCATCGAGCGGGTAGGCAAGCGCGCCGGAGGGCGCTCACTTCTTCTCGTAAATCCGATACGACCAGTACTTGTCGCCGCCGTCGTGGACGTTGGCCCAGCCGCGCTTTCTGAGTTCCGGCCGCAGCATGCGGTTGAACCATCCATGCGCGGCGAGCACGACATCGCGCCCCTCGCCCGCCGCGTCGATCAGCACTTCGGACGCCCGCGCCGCCCGACGCTTCGCATCGCGCACATGTTCCTCGCCGCCGCTATGGCCGAGCATCCAGAGGAGGCGCGCAATCTTGTTCCAGTTCTTCGGCCGCATCGGGAACCCGCCCAACCGTGGCGCCGGCAACGGCGCTTCGTTGAACATGGCGTCGTGCCTCACCGCACGACCGCGACCGAGATGGCCTGCCGTCTGGATCGCCCGTGGCCGCGCGCTGGATAGAACGATCGCGTCGTCGCTCACTTCCCTGAGCAGCGCCTCAGGGCAGGTCTGTCCGTCTTTCAGCGAGCTCAGTTCGTACTGCGCCCACCAGTCGCGATAATCCTTCCAGCCCATCGGCGGGCCTTCCTTCGGAATCACGACAGGTCGACCGTGACGCACAATAATGATGCGTCCGGGGCGCGCCGCCTTCATCGCGCGAGACTCGTTTGTGACGGCAACGTCCATATTCCTCGGCGGCCATGAGCCAACTGCGCCCCCGTCACCGGAAGCTCCCCGCCCGCTGATTAGAGCATCGCGCCGGAAAACCAAACCCGGTTCTGGCGTCCAGCTGCTAACTCACAGCAATTCATCGGGAAATCAGTTGGCTATCGCCTGGACCGTAGCCGCCAACGCGCCCGAACTGGTCAGAAGCGCCGGGTCTTTCCCACGGCCCGGCCATGCCACGCACCCGATCAGCTATCCGGGTCTCGACCGCGGGAATCACATCCATGCGCCGAAATGAAGTGCTGGCGATCACGCCATCGCGGATCGCCAGCCCGACCAGAGGTCAGATTGTCTGGATAGAGCCTACAGCCCCTTCCAGAGCCGGCCCTCGGGGCACTCAGCACCCGGCGCCTGCTTGCAACCGTGCAGCGTGAACAGCACCGTCTCCGCGCGACCGATCAGATAGTCGAACGGCACGAAGCCGATCGCATCGTCGCGCGTATCGGTCGGCAGGCTGGTCGATCGATACGGCCATGCTTGCGGGAACGCCGCCGCCATCGAACGGTGACCAGACGGCGCGCGGCTGTCTTCCGAGTTGTCGCGGTTGTCGCCCATCATGAA
>DAINAT010000031.1:0-29486 GCA_036733305.1 Hyphomonadaceae bacterium | reverse complement strand
CGCAGGATCAGCACAGGCACTACCCACGGCGCAGCTACACGCGCCCCGACTCCCAATCGGGAGGGACGAACCCAAGCATCACGGACAGCGAAAGCTGGTCCCAACGAGCAATCGCGCCACGACGGGACGTAGGGTGCATCTTGATGCACCGCGACCGACCCCCGGTGCATCAAGATGCACCCTACACGGCGCTCCCTGCGCCATGATGTTTGAAATCACCGCTCGATTGCCCGGCGCCCGCCCCCATCCCGCACCGCACAAAATCGCATTCCGCCGCACCTCCGCCATTGACTCGCCAGATTACGCGCGTAACTTCAAGTCAGATTACAGGTGTACCATGCAAACGATCTCCGACGCCGAGAGCCGCATCATGGAAGCGCTGTGGCGAAAAACGCCGCTCACAGCCGAGCAGATCTTTGCCGCTGTCGGGCCGGAGAATGGCTGGGCGCCCGCCACCGTGAAAACGCTGGTCACCCGCCTGCTCAAGAAGAAAGCCATCTCCGGCGCCAAGGAGGGCGACGCCTACTGCTATCGCCCGCTGATCACCCGCAACGCCTGGGTGCAGACCGAGAGCCAGGGCATGCTCGACAAGCTGTTCAAGGGTGAAGTCGCCCCGCTGGTCGCCCACTTCGCCGAGCACCGCAAACTTTCAGCCAAGGATCTCAAACAGCTGAAAGCCCTGATCGCGAAAATCGAGGAGGACAAATGATGACGACTGTCCCCGATATGATCATCGGCGCCATCATCAACCCCATCATCGAAAACTTCGTCGAGCTGAACATCGCGGCCGCCGCCGCCATCCTGTTCGTGCTCGCCGTGCGCCGTCCCGCCCGCCGCATCTTCGGCGCTCACGCCGTCTATCTGCTCTGGGCCATCGTCCCCATCGCCGCCGCCGCGACCTTCATCCCGTCACGCGCGATCGAAACACTCTCGCTCGGCATGACGCTGGAGGAAATCGTGGCCCTCACCACGACGCACACCGCACCGATCTGGGAAGCAGCCATCCCCTATGCGCTGTTCGCCATATGGATCATCGGCGCCATCGCCATGGCTGCCGCCCTCATCCGCCGCCAGAACGCCTTCATGCGCGACGCAGATCTCGGCCTCGCCGGCCCCGCCATTGTCGGTTTCTCGCACCCGCGCATCGTCACGCCGGATGACTTCACCCGCCGCTATTCCGATGCCGAGCGCAAACTCATCCTCACGCACGAGCAGATCCACATCGATCGCAATGATGCGCGCATCAACGCCATCGTCGCGCTGTTCCGCTGCCTCTTCTGGTTCAACCCGATGGTCCATGTCGGCGCGAAAGCCATGCGCATCGACCAGGAGCTGTCCTGCGACGCCGAAGTGATCGACCGCCGCCCGCGCGTCCGCCGCGCCTACGCCGAGACGCTCCTGAAAACGCAACTTGCTTCGCGGCCCCTTCCGGTCGGCTGCTACTGGCCCGCTGAATCGCAGCACCCGCTGACCGAGCGCATCAACATGCTCGCCGCCAAGCCGCTGTCCGATCGCCGACGCGCCGCCGCCACCGCCATCGTGCTCGCCGTCTCCGCCAGCGCCGGCGTCGCCGCCTGGGCCGCCCAGCCCGAACGCACCATCATCACCGAAGCGCCCGACGTGCTCGTGCCCTTCAACCCGCTCACGCGCGATCAGGTGAAAGATCCGTTGGTCCGCGTCCGCCAGCAGATCGAGGACGTCACGGTCAATCCGCGCCCCGCAGCAGGCTTCACCCGGCCGGACTACCCCGCCGAATCCCAGGCGCTCCGCGAAGAAGGCGATGTCGGCGTGCAACTCTGCGTCGCCTCCTCCGGTATCGTCGACGATGTGAAGCTTGTGAAATCCTCAGGCCACGCTCGCCTCGATACGGCGACGCTCACCGGCCTGGAGCGCTCGAAATTCGAACCCGCAACACGTGAAGGCAAGCCTGTGCGTCTGTGCGGCTATAACCTCGTCGTCGGCTGGCGCCTCGACACCACGCCGCCCTGAGTTCTCGCAACCACCGAGCCTGCACCCTCAACCCGAACCACAAGAGGCTTCCATGTACGGAGCAATGCGAAATCGTGCGAGCAATTCATCGCAGCTCGCCGGCCTGTCGATCGCCGCCCTGATCACCGCTCTCGCCGGCGTCGCGCTGGCCAACGGCTTCGGCCAGACCATCATCCGCATGATCGAAATCCCGATCACCTTCACGCCGCTGCCGGACGAGGTGCTTCCGGATAATCCGGTCGAACGCACACTCGACATGGATGTCGTCTCGCTCGACATGCCGCTTCCGCCCCTGCCGCCGATCCCGAACTGGGTTCCCGAAGACGTTCCGCCGGTCGTGACCCTGCCGCCAGTTGAACGAACCGGCCCCGCAACCGGAACTGGCGCAAGCGTCGTCCCATCGCTCGCGCCCGTTCGCTCCCGCCCCGTCCTGCTGAAGCAGAGCCCGCCGGACTACCCAGCATCCGCCATCCGCGCGAACGAGCAGGGCAACAGCGCCATCAGTGTCTGCGTCGACGCCCGCGGCCGCGTCTCGTCCGCCTCGCTGGCCAACAGCAGCGGGTCCACCACGCTCGACAACGCCGCGCTCAAATGGGTGCGTAACGCGCGTTTCACGCCGGGCAAGCTCGACGGCGTTGCACAATCCGTTTGCGGTCACACGGTTGTTTACGAGTGGAACCTCGCAGACGCCCGCTGACGTAAGAAGAATGAAACCTTCTCCGCGTTTGGAGAAGGTACGCCGGCAAGTTAAAGACGCCCCACGTCTAGCCGGCTCGATCCCCTCGCCGCTCCCCCGGCGAGGGGTTCGGCTATCTGGGCTAACGCGCGCCCTTCGCGCCATCGATCACGCCGCGGCGCAGACGCACCATGCCGCGGACCCACCGATCATAGTCGCCGGTCTTGCGCTGCATGTACGTCACCACCTGCTCATGCGGCAGGATGAGGAATGTTTCAGCGTCGAGGCCCTTGATCACCGCGCCCGCGACATCATCTGGCGACAGCACGCCGTCGACATTCTGCGACCCCGCCGCCCCACCCAGCATGGGGGTGTCCACCGCCTGGGGGCACAGAAGCGAAACGCCGATGCCATTTTCTTTCGAGGCAATGGCAAGGTGTTCGCCAAAGCCGATGGCGGCGTGCTTGGACGTCGAATAGACGGCGGAGCCGATCTGGCTCAGCAGTCCGGCGGCCGAGACTGTGTTGAGGAACCAGCCCGACTTGCGGGCGATCATTCCCGGCAGGGCTGCACGAGCGGCGTAAACGTGGGCCATCACGTTAACGCCCCACGCCAGCTCCCAATCCGCGTTGGGGGCGGAGGCGGCGTTGTCGATATCCGGGTCCGAGCGCGAAATGCCCGCGTTCGAGCAGAACAGGTCGATCTGACCGAACTTGTCTTCCGCCGTGCGGGCAATGCGCTGGACGTCGGCTTCCTTGGTTACATCGGCCTGAACCGCAATGCCGCCTACGGACCGGGCAACGGCCGCCGCGCCCTCGCCATTCATGTCCGCAACGATCACCGCCTTCGCCCCTTCCCGGTGGAAACGCTCCGCCATCGCCTTGCCGATACCGCTCGCCCCGCCCGTAACGATGACGATTTTATCGGCGACTTTCATGATCCTGCTCCACGCATCAAATTTCTGCCGCGACCATGCGCAGAGACGGCGTCACGGTCCAGTCATCACACCCAATCCGGGACCAAATCGGAGCGATTTCCGCACGGCACAAAATGCCCACACGTTTTTCAACAGGGAAAACTCTGCAGCCATGCTCAGCGAGGCGATTGATTTTTCAAGGAGTGCACACGCGACCGGATAGCTCCGCTGCACGATTCACTCGGCAGAAATCGGTGTTCACGACTCATGAACACAGCCGCTGCATTCTCATGCGCATGACACAGCGTGAGTACACTTGGTCGTCGATCTTCGCCTGGGGGCTGACCCTCTCCGGCGCCGTGCTGGCAACGGGCGGCGTCATCGGCATGTTCTGGCCAAAGCTGGACATCGGCTGGCTCTGCATCATCGCCTTCGCGGGCATGATGGCCTTCGGCATTGGTCTCGTTAACTGCTCGGCCGCCGGCGCGCTGCAGGCGATCAAGCACCGCAAGGCCGATGGCGGTCAGGTCGACTGGGCCGTTCTGGTTCCGGCGATTGCCTGCTGCCTCGGCTTCGTCTTCGCAACGAATGTCGGCGTGCACCTGGGCTGGGAGATCGTCACCTCCAATGCTCCGGTCGGCGCAAAGTTGCCCCCGACAATGACGGTTGACGCCGTGTTCTACATCTTCGCCTTCGCCAAGCCCGCCATGGCCTGGATCGTCGAGGGCCGCAAAGCCATGGACGCGGAAGACTACGCTGCCCGTCAGGCCCAGCGCCGCCGCGAAGCTGCTGATCAGGCATCCGCTGTCGCCGTCCGCGCCGAACTCTTCCGCGAGGAAGCGCCAAAGTCGCTGGACTCGCTTCTCTTCCCGGAGCCCGCCCCGCAACCCGTGCTTGAAGCGCCGGAAGTCGTCGAAACACCGGCCGCCGCTGCCGAGACCGTGGAAACCGAGGCTCCGAAGGCCCGCGCTCCCCGCGCCAAGCGCAAGCCGAAGACGATCGAGGAACAGCGCGCAGCCGCCATGAAAGCCGCCGCCAAGCGCGTCGCTTCGTTCCGCGAACAGCATATGGGCCGCGTCACCGACATCACGGCAGCCCAAGCCGCCGGCCGCTGGGACCAGCCGCTGACGCCGCTCGAAATCGCCCGCGCCTGCGACACCCTCATCGCCCGCGGTGAAAAGCCCTCTATGCGCCGCGTCGCCGAAGTCCTCGGCGTCTCGCAACTCCGCGTCGAAAAAGGCTGGCCCTCGGGCGTACCGCTAGACGGCACCGGCGAAGTGCGGGCTGCGTAGGCCTTATTTGCCGCCACTTTCCTGAGCGCGCGCAATCATGGCCCCGATGATGTTGGAATAGTCGTCGGTCCACGGACGGCCTCCGTCTGACTCCAGCTCCTTCCAGCGCCCCGACGCCCGCGCACGATCAAGCTTGTCCTTGCTGCGCGAAATCAACACGACTTCGGAGCTTGTGGCGCCTGCCGCTTTCTCCGCGTCAGTGGGTCGGTAGTCTTGTGATAACGCTTCAGCTCCCGTTGCATTCGCGACGCGCGCAACCACTTGAGACAATGACATATACCGGTTGGAGATGTGCATCACGAGCACGCCGTCCAATGCAATGCGGTCGAGATACAGTTTCAGCGCCTCGACCGTCAGCAGGTGCGTGGGCACCGCGTCGGACGAGAATGCATCGAGTAGCATGAAGTCAAACTTGCCCTTGGGCTCGGAGGCGAGCTGGATACGGGCATCGCCAACCACAATCTCGGCCTTCGGTTGGCACGACGACAGGAAGGTGAACCATTTAGGGTCCAGCGCCAGGTTCACGACCAGCGGATCGATCTCGTAGAAACGCCACGTCTGTCCGTCCTGCCGGTAACAGGCGGTGGAACCGATGCCGAGGCCGACAACGCCGACCTGACGCGCATCATTGAACATGCGGAATGCCTGCCCAATCGGACTCGGGGCTGCATAATAGGTCCGAGGGATCAGGCGTCTCCCCTCCTCCAGCGATTGCGACCCATGAAGCGTCGTTCCATGCAGCAACAAGCGCACGTTGCCGCTCACAGCCTCGTTCCCCTGAGAATCCACGACCCGCACAACGCCGAAGAACGAACGCCCGCTCCACGCTGACTGAAGCTTGTCCAACGTGGGCCCGATCGGCATGGCCAAGGCAAGCGCTATCGCGGCGCCCAGCGGCGCTCGGCGCGACAACAGGATGGCGAGCGCAGCGGGTGCGACCAGCAGTACGAGGAAGTCCGATCCGTTCGCAATATCGGAAAGACTGATCGCGAACGCTGCCAGCAGAGCCATCGCAGCAAGGCCAATGAGCATCCAGACGAAGCGGCTAATCCTCGCATGACCACGCTTCGCATCATCAAGGCTGAGCAAAGCAACGCCCGCGACCAGCACCAGCGGATATTCGAGAACGCTTTTGAAGATGAACGGGGCGACCAGCGCATTGAACGCGCCGCCCAGCACGCCGCCAAGCGACATGATCAAATAAAACTGCGTCAGGTGCCGTGCATCCGGCCGCCGCGCATTCAACATCCCGTGGCAAGCTAGCGCGATCAGGAACAACGCAGCCAGATCCGCACCCGGACCCGACTTCACACCTTGGATCAACATGAGCCCCGCACCCGCGGCAGACAACGGTGCCAGAACCATCACGAGTTCATGGGGAATGATCGGCTTTTTCGAGAACGCGATCACGAACGTCAGCAGATAGATGATCAGCGGCGGTGCCCAGAGGAATGGAGCGGGCGCAACATCGGTCGTGATATGCGTCGTTGCACCAATCAGTAGGCTGGACGGAACGAACGACAGCGCCAGCCAGACAATTCTGTCGCGCCAAACTGGCGCAGCTTTGACCTCTACTCCGACAACTTCGATCGGCGCCTCAACCGCGCTCACGCGAACAATGGACCAGCCCGAATAAAGAAGCACAGCTGCAAGCACGAAATAGCCGGCAGCCCAGCCGCCGGTTTGATCGGCGAGAGCCGTGAATGGTTCGATCAGCAGCGGATAAGCGGCAAGACCCACAAGGCTGCCAATGTTGGAAGCAGCATAGAGGTGATACGGATCAGCCGCGTCAGACAGGCCCGAGCGCGCATACCACGCCTGGATCAACGGCGCGGTGGCGGCCAGCGCGGCGAACGGCGGCGCGATCGAAACCGCAAACGTGCAGATCAGCCAGAGCGTCGGATTGTCGACCGATGGCTCACCCATAATACCGGAAATGCGGAGCGGCAAGCATGCAAAACCGACCATCAACACCAGCGCGTGGATCAGGATCTGCGTGCGAACCGAGCCAACTTTCTGCAACAGATGCGCATAACCATAACCCAGCAGCAAAGCTGCCTGGAAGCACACCAGAGAAACGTTCCACACCGCAGGCGTGCCACCCAGCAGCGGCGTCGCCATGCGCGCGAACATCGGCTGCACAAGGAAGATCAGCGCTGCGCCGATGAAGGATACAACTGTGAACGGCACACTACTGACAGGCAGCGAGCGACGAACAAGACTTTGAGCAATCACTGGCGATCCCCGACTTAGTAGCCACGTCAGATCATCCGCACACAGACATCCTGACGCTGCCAGAGAAGCACAGCGAGACTAATACCCGATTAAATGAATGGAATTGGCGCGCACGCGGTAAGGCCGTGTTAACGGACTCACCGCGTGCGCCCGGCAAACGAACTAACGCGCGAACTTCTTGAAGGTCGGGCGCTTGGGTTCGGCGGCGTCGGTGCCGAGGCGGCGTTTCTTGTCGGCTTCATAGTCTTCGAAGTTTCCTTCGAACCATTCGACGTGGCTGTTGCCTTCGAACGCAAGGATGTGCGTCGCGATACGGTCAAGGAACCAGCGATCGTGGCTGATGATAACGGCGCAGCCGGGGAAGTCCTCCAGCGCCGCTTCCAGCGCCTGCAGCGTTTCAACGTCGAGGTCGTTGGTCGGTTCGTCGAGCAGCAGGAGGTTCGAACCTTCCTTCAGCATCTTGGCGAGGTGCACGCGGTTGCGTTCACCTCCCGAGAGCTGGCCGACTTTCTTCTGCTGGTCGCCGCCCTTGAAATTGAAGGCGCCGACATAAGCGCGGCTTGGTTGCTCGATGCCGCCGACGTCCATGATGTCGAGGCCGCCGGAGATTTCCTGCCAGACCGTGTTCTTGTCGTTCAGGCTGTCGCGCGACTGGTCGATGTAGCCGAGCTTCACCGTCTCGCCGACCTTGAACGTGCCGCCATCGGGCTGCTCGCGGCCCGTGATCATCTTGAACAGCGTGGTTTTGCCCGCGCCGTTGGGGCCGATGACGCCCACGATACCGCCCGGCGGCAGCTTGAAGGACAGATCCTCCATGAGCAGCTTTTCGCCAAACGCCTTGTTGAGGTGTTCCGCCTCGATGACGACCGAGCCAAGACGCGGGCCCGGCGGGATGCGGATCTGCGCGGTCGTGATCTTCTCGCGCTCCGCCGCCGCTGCTTTTTCCTCGTACGCGTTCATACGAGCCTTGGACTTGGCCTGACGGGCTTTCGCGGATGACCGGACCCACTCGAGTTCGCGGTTGAGCGATTTCTGGCGGCCAGCTTCCTCGCGCTCTTCCTGCGCGATCCGCTTGGCCTTCTTCTCGAGCCAGACCGAGTAGTTGCCCTCGTACGGAATGCCCTGCCCGCGATCGAGCTCGAGAATCCAGGTGGTGATCTGGTCGAGGAAGTAGCGGTCGTGGGTCACGAGGATGACGCAGCCGGGGAAGTTCGAGAGATAGTTCTGCAGCCAGGCCACCGACTCCGCGTCAAGGTGGTTGGTCGGCTCGTCCATCAGGATCATGTCAGGCTTGGACAGCAGCAGGGCGCAGATCGCGGCCCGGCGGATCTCGCCACCCGAAAGCTTGGTTACGTCTGCATCGCCCGGCGGGCAGCGCAGGGCTTCCATCGCCATCTCGATCTTGGAATCGATGTCCCACGCATCGGCAGCGTCGATCTGCTCCTGCAGCTTGGTCATCTGCTCCATCAGCTCGTCGGTGTATTCTTCGCCGAGCTTGGCCGAGATTGCGTTGAACTCATCCACCATCTGCTTCTCGGGGCATTTGGAAGCGATGTTGTGGAACACGTCCATCGACGGATCGAGCTTCGGTTCCTGCGGCAGGTAGCCGATCTTGATGCCGTCCGCGGCCTTCGCCTCGCCGAGGATTTCCGTGTCCTGCCCCGCCATGATGCGCAGCAGGGTCGACTTACCCGAGCCGTTGACGCCGACGATCCCGATCTTTGCGTCCGGCAAGAAATGCAGGCGGATGTTCTCGAACACCTTCTTGCCGCCCGGGTAGATCTTGGTCAGGCCGTCGAGGTGATAGACGTATTGATAGGCGGGCATTCGCGATGTTCCTGCGGGCCGGGGAAAGGTGCGGGGCTTAGATGCTCTGGCGCGCGGATTAGATCAAGGTAGCCACGCGCACGTTTTCGCACTTGCGGCATGACTTGCCTTCCCCTGCGGCGACAATCCTCTCGCCAATCCGTCTCCGATATGAAAATTACAGACCATCAATGGACCGGTGACGGTTCTGCGGGAGGGAAACAATGATCGATACAACAGCCGCGCCACCCGGCGCGCAGCGTACGAAGCCGTATGCCTGGGTCGTACTGGCCATGCTGGCCATGATCTACATCTTCAACTTCCTCGACCGTCAGCTGATGTCTGTGCTGATCGAGTCCATCAAGCACGATCCGGCCTTCCCCGAACCGCTGACCGACGAACAGATGGGCTGGATGACCGGCTTCTGGTTTGCGCTGGTTTACACCGTGCTCGGCGTCATTGTCGGCTTCCTTGCTGACCGCACCAGCCGCCGCAACATTCTCTTCGTCGGCGCAACGCTGTGGTCCGGCTTCACCGCGCTTTGCGGCATGGCCACCAGCTACCCGATGATGCTGGTTGCACGCGTTGGCGTCGGCGTTGGCGAGGCAGCCGGCGCGCCCCCCTCCTACTCGATCATCTCCGACTACTTCCCGGCCGAAAAGCGCGGCCTCGCGCTCGCGCTCTTCTCGATGGGCGTTCCGCTGGGCCAAGCGGCTGCCATCGCTTTCGGCGCGCAGATCGACAAGATGTTCGGCTGGCGTGTCGCCTTCATCGGCATCGGCGTCGCCGGCGTCATCGCGGCTATCCTCATGCTGCTGGTTGTTCGTGAGCCCAAGCGCGGCGCCATGGACCCGTCCAAGCTGGCCGCCACCGCAAACGAGAAGTCGAGCTTCGGCGCGACCTTCTGGCAATTCATCAGCCGTCCGGCCCTGCTGTGGACGGCGATGGGCTGCGGCCTGTCGGCGTTCGTCGGCTATGCCGCGCTGGGCTGGAACGCTTCGTTCCTGCTGCGCACGCTGCACATGACACGCGACGAGCTCTCGCTCTGGTATGCGATCGTCATCGGCGTCGGCATCGGTATCGGCACGATCGCGTCCGGCGCCATCGTCGACATCATGTCGAAGCGGTCGCGTGTCTGGTACGCCCTGACGCCGCTCATCGCCATGGCCGCTGCGATGCCGTTCTGGTACCTCTTCACCCAGGCGACGGACTGGCCGATGGGCCTCGCCCTGCTCTTCCTGCCTCTGCTGCTCAACATCTTCTACCTTGCCCCGGCGCTCGCGCTGGTCAGCAACTCGGTGAAGCCGTCGCAGCGTACGATGTCGAGCGCCATCCTTCTGATGGTCCTCAACTTCGTTGGCCTTGGCGGCGGACCGACGCTCGTTGGCATCCTGTCGACGACTTTCGCGAAGCAGAAGGTCGCTGCAGGCATGGAAGCGGCGGTCGCAGGCGCAGAAGGTCTGCGCGAGGCCATGTTCTGGATGACGCCGTTCTTCTTCGTGGCATGCGCCTTCCTGGCGCTGCAGGCGATGGCGATCCATCGCGAAGTGAAAGAAGGCCGCTCGATTTCCGACGGCGGCCTGCGCGTTGGCATCGTTCTCCTGTTCGTCGGCGTGGCGGGCCTTGCGGCGCGCTACATCCTGACCGGACCGGAAGGCATGGTCTCGGGCGAGTTCATGGGCCTGCTCCAGCTCGTCATGCTGCTGGTCTCCACCGCCCTCGGCGGCTGGCTGATTGTCGGCGCTGGCAAACGCAAGCCTGCTGCTGCCTGATCGCAGCAAGACGTGACCAAGACAGAACCCCGAAGCCACTCGGCTTCGGGGTTTTTCTTTTGCGCCGCGAATATTTGGGTGGCGCCGTAGCGCCAGCTATTGGCGCGCGCAGTGGCTCGCAACTAGTCTCCCTTCCAAGAGCGCTACACGCGCCGCGACCTGGGAGAGAGACGCATGAAACTCGCACAATCCCTGCTGCTGGCCGGCTTCATCGCCCTCGCCGCGTGCGCCCCCGAAACCAAGGCGCCAGAACCCGCCCCCACGCCAGTCGCGGCAGTGGCCGACTACACGATCAAACCCGACGAGAAGAACGCGCTCGACGCCTACGTCGCCAAGCCCGACCCCGCCTACAAATGGGAGCTGAAAGGCACGTATCCCGGCGATGGCCAGACCACCTACGTCCTTGAGATGACATCACAGAAGTGGCGCACCGAGGCCGAGGTTGACCGCCCGGTGTGGAAACACTGGATTACCATCGTGAAGCCCGACGTAGTGAAACACGATAAGGCGCTGCTCTACATCTGGCAGGGCGAGAATGGCGATCCGGCGCCAACCAAGGCACAGGATCGCTCCGTCCGTATCGCCAAGGAAACAGGATCGGTCGTCGCCGAAGTCGGCATGGTTCCGAACCAGCCGCTGCGCTTTGCGGATTCGAAAGACAAACCGCGCGTCGAGGACGACATCATCGCCTATGGCCGCGTGAAACACTTCACGACCAAGGATGATGAATGGCTCGTCCGTCTCGCCATGGTGAAAGCCGGCGTCAAGGCGATGGACGCCACGCAGGAGTTCATGAAGTCAGCCGATGGCGGCAACACCGCCATCAACCAGTTCGTCGTGGCGGGCGCTTCCAAGCGTGGCTGGACGACATGGCTGATCGGCGCTGTCGATGAGCGCGTCATCGGCATCATGCCGATGGTGATCGATGCGCTGAATTCGGAAGAGATCACCAAGCATCATTTCGAGGTGCTCGGCTTCTTCGCGCCGTCACTGGCCGACTATGTCAACCACGGCATCTTCCCGCACAAGATCGGCACGCCGGAATATCAGGCCGTGCTGGCGATCGAAGATCCGTACAACTATCGCGGTCGCGCCCGGCTGACGATCCCGAAATTCCTCGTCAACGCCTCAGGCGACCAGTTCTTCCTGCCCGACAATTCGCGGTTCTATTACAGCGACATGCCGGAAGAGAAACGCATCCGCTATGTCGAGAACACGGCTCACAATCTCGCCGACAGCGACGCCAACGACTCCATGCTGGCCTGGTACAATTCCGTCATTACCGGCGGCAAACGTCCCGACTTCGTCTGGAACAAGGTCGACGCCAACGGCATCGCCCTGCGCCCGCTCGACAAGCCAATCGCGGTGACGCTGTGGCAGGCTCACAATCCGAAAGCGCGTGACTTCCGCGTCGAGTCGCTCGGCAAGGCCTACACCTCCACCGTTCTTACGCCGGAAGCGGACGGCGCCTATTTCGCACAGGTCGCCGCACCCGCTGAAGGTTTCACCGCCTTCTTCGTCGAAGTATCTTTCGACAGCGGCATCCCCTCGGCGCCGTTCAAGTTCACCACCGAAGTCTCGATCGTGCCCGATACACTGCCCTACAAATGGGCCGACGCGGCGGCCAAGTACGCGAGCACGGCGCCTAAATAGGCGCGCTTCAGCTGCCTTGAAGTCAGATCGCCATCATGGCGCGGCAAGCCGCTTCCAGTCCGCGCGCGTCGATCTCATCGAACGCTGCAAATGACGTTGAGTCGACATCGAGCACCGCGACAAGCTCGCCCGCAGCGTCAAACACCGGCACGACGATTTCCGAGTTCGAGCGCGAGTCGCACGCGATGTGACCCGGGAAGGCGTGGACGTCTGGTACGATGATCGTCTCGCGCCGCGTTGCGCAGGCGCCGCACACACCCCTGGCGAACGGAATGCGCAGACAGCCGAGAGTCCCCTGATAAGGGCCAACAACAAGTTCGCGCTCCTTCAGCGGGTCGACCTCATAGAAGCCGCACCAGAAGAAGCGCTCCTTGAAGGCGGACGTCAGCAGCGAGACAGTCGTCGCGTAGCGTGCGATGCGCGATGTCTCGCCGGAAACGACGGACGCGATCTCTTCAACGAGCTGGCGATAAGCCTCGGCCTTGTCGGTGGAATAGGCGATCTGGGCTTCGGCCATGGAAAGCCTCAGACCTTTGCGAGGCGCCCGTACAGAGCCTCAAGCGTCGTCGCGAATTCTTTCTGCTTGTCGGCGGAAAGGGCTTCGATCGCAGCAGTCAGGCGATGCACCGGATCATGATCCAGCAGCGACTTGCCGGCGGGGGTGAGATCGATGCGGCGGATACGACGGTCCTCGGCATCGGCCTTGACCGTCACAAGGTCTTTGCGCGCCAGAGAAGCAACGGCGCGGGAAGCAGGAGCGTGGGTCACGCCAAGGTAGGTTGCAACGCCGCCGACTGTGCGAGCCTGGCGTCCGGCGCGGGCCAGATAACGCAGCACGGCCCATTGCCCTGCATGAATAGCTTTCGGGCCTCTCGCCTCATAAACCGCACGAGCGGTTTGTTCGAGCAGTCGCGCAACAACACTGGCGTCCATATGTCCTGTATTCCCCTCGTCGAAGCCCTGACCAATTGCGAGAGGACGCCAACCCTCGTCTCGCACCCCACCAGTCTTAGCCACTAGCAATAAGATTAGTTTCACATACGTCAAAAGGTGCAGCACGCAAATAGTCTGCACGTTCCAAAAAGCGAGTATGTCGCCTTACCTCAAGGTCATATACGGCGACAGAGACAGATTTTTGATTAATGACAAGTCTGGTGACCGCTGGAAAAGCTGGTCTTTCAAGCGCGTCGTGCGGCGATCTCTCGGCGACAGCGAAGCTTCTAACATGACCGTGAGCCGCTGGAGCGGGTGAAGGGAATCGAACCCTCGTCGTAAGCTTGGGAAGCTTCTGCTCTACCATTGAGCTACACCCGCCATCCAAATGGATATTACCAGCTAGGGGCCTCTTTGCGGAGCGTAAATTGACGCGAATGAAACTGAATTGCAATAAATTCTGCCTCACCTAGCCAAAACAGACCGAACCGTCTCGTTTCTGAGGTGTATTGATACGTCCTGATGCGCAATTCTGCTTGACCGGTTGGGTCGCGCGGCTCTGAGGTTCGAACATGACGGCTCCGGGGGCATTTGTGATCTTCGGCGCGACGGGCGACCTAGCCCGCCGCATGTTGTTCCCGTCCCTGTATTTCCTCGACATGGACGGGCTGCTGCCCAGCCAGCTGCGTATCGTGGGGGCTGCCCGCTCGAGCCACACAGACGAAGAGTTCCGGAAGGATGTCGAAGGATGGGTGCGCGAGCGCGCGGGCGCGTTCTTCTCGCAGGAGGCGTGGGATACATTTGCAAAGCGGCTGGTCTATGCGCCGGGCGATGCAACCGACCCCAAAAGCTACGCTACGCTGAAGCAGCGCCTCGAAGGCGCGGACGGCGGTTCGTTGTTCTACCTGTCGACCTCCCCCGCCCTCTACATCCCGATCGTCAAAGGCCTGGCGTCGCAGAACCTCACGAACGATCCGAACCGCGTCATCGTGGAAAAGCCGATCGGCAAAAGCTGGGCGACCTGCGAGCAGATCAATGCAGCGATAGCCGAACATTTCAGCGAAAGCCGCACCTTCCGCATCGACCACTATCTGGGCAAGGAAACCGTCCAGAACCTCATCGCGCTACGTTTCGGCAACGCGCTGTTCGAGCCGCTGTGGAACCGCCACACCATTGACCACGTGCAAATCACCGTCGCGGAGACGCTCGGGGTCGAGGGACGCTTCGGTTACTATGACGAATACGGCGCAACGCGCGATATGGTACAAAACCATATCCTTCAGTTGCTATGCCTGATCGCCATGGAGCCGCCATCGAACTTGCGGCCTGAATCGGTGCGCGGTGAGAAGGTGAAAGTGCTGCGCGCTTTGCGACCGATCCATGATTCCGAGCTGCGTGAGAAAACGGTGCGCGGCCAGTACACGCACGGCGTCACAGACGGCAAAAGCGTACCCGGCTACGCGGAAGAGGAAGGCGGCAAGCCATCCGATACCGAGACATTCGTGGCGTTGTGCGCACACGTCGATAACTGGCGCTGGGCCGGCGTGCCGTTCTACCTGCGCACCGGAAAGCGCTTGCCCACACGCACCTCGCAGATCGTCATCCAGTTCCGCGATGTGCCGCATTCGATCTTCAACGGCAGTCCGCTGATGGCCAACCGGTTGACCATCACTCTGCAACCGGAAGAGTCGATCGCGCTGACGATCATGAACAAGACGCCATCGCTGACACAGGGCGGATACGAGCTGCAGCCGCTGACGCTCAACCTCTCTCTGCTCGACGCTTTCAAGGGCGAGAAGCGGCGGCGCATCGCGTATGAGCGCCTGCTGCTCGAAGCGATCTCGGACAACTCCACCCTGTTCGTGCGTCGCGATGAAGCGGAAGCCGCGTGGGTATGGATTGATCGCATCATCGAAGGTTGGG
Source organism: Hyphomonadaceae bacterium (assembly GCA_036733305.1). Classification (GTDB taxonomy): domain Bacteria; phylum Pseudomonadota; class Alphaproteobacteria; order Caulobacterales; family Hyphomonadaceae; genus UBA7672. The sequence continues at coordinate 14,291 of DAINAT010000031.1, read as the reverse complement.
CGCGCACGGGCATTCGGCCAGCGCCTTATCAAGCCGGAAGTTGGGGACCTGCAGGCGCCTTCGCGCTTACCGAGCGCAACGGACATAGCTGGTGCGAATGATGACTCCTGGCGCGACTAGGCCAAGAGCTGGTTGGGACGAAGAGTGGGCTGGGACGAATGAGCGCGACGACGATGACTCACGAGGAAACACACTTCCCTGACCGCAGACGTCTTTACGCTGGTGTTTGCCAGGACTTCGCAGATCGTCTCGCCGAAACCATCAAGAAGCGACGCAAAGCCTCAATGGCCCTTGCGGGCGGCACAACGCCGGGACCGCTTTATGAGTCGCTGTCGAACGTTCCGATCAATTGGGAAAAGGTTTCGCTTACCCTGACCGACGAGCGTTGGGTGTCGCCAGAAGACCCGGCATCGAACGAGTTTCTGGTGCGCGATATGCTGATGCGCCGCCGCGCGGCCGGCGCGACCTTCGTGCCGCTCAAGACCAACCACGCGAAGGCCTCGGGCGGGGCGGCCACAGCCGAGAAGCGCATCGCACCGATCATGCCTTTCGACATCTGCCTGCTCGGCATGGGCTCCGATGGTCATATCGCATCGCTGATACCGGGGGCCGAAGGCTATGCGGCGGCCGCCGATCCAGATGGCACGCGCAAGCTTGCGGGCATACACGCTCCCGGCGCCGCCGGTGCGCCTGAACGCATGACGCTGACCGTGCCAGGCATTCTCGCCTCGCGCAGGATCGTTCTGCTGTTCATGGGACAGGACAAGCTGAACGTCTTCAACGAGGCCAAGGAAGGCCTGGGCGCTTCACCGATCAAGGAACTGCTGGCCCAGAAAAAGACGCCCGTTCACGCGTTCTGGGCGCCGTAGACCTCACGACCGTCGGCGCCTGGCAATCTCGCGCATGGAAGCTGGCTGCCACGCTATGCGCGGGTCCTGCCCTTCTTCCTCGCCTAGCTGGCGCTCGATCAGCATCTCGCGCAGCGTTCTCAGCGCCAGCAGCGCATTGGCGGTGATCTGAGGGCGGCCATAGGTTTTGCTGTCAATCGCCAGCGACCGCAAAGCCATGGACGTTGAGGTCCATAGTCCCTGCAGTTCGTTGTCCGGCTTCAGCCCGGCTTCGCGCACCAACTGGCTGAAATAGATTCCAAACTCATTCGCAATCCGCGTGAATACCGGCCGGAACACACTCGCAAGCTCCGAGTCACTTCGCGCGCCAATCCTGACCTCGTTCACGGCAAGTCCCTCGGGCATGCGTGATGCTTGCCAGGCGAGGTCGATCATGGCGCGAAAACGCGGTAGGCCGGGTTCGAGCACGCTGAGCTGCTGCTCCCGATAGGTAGCGATCTTGGCGTAAGCATGCTCAACCGTCGCGATCAGCAGCAGCTGTCGCGTCGAAAAGTGATGCATCAGGGCGCCGCTGCTGATCCCGGTATCAGAAATGATCAGGGAGTTGGTGAGGGCGCCGAACCCCTGACGGTTCAGAATTGCGATCACAGCGTCCATGATATGCTGGCGCGTATCTGCACTACGCTCGAGATTGGTCCGACGCTTCACGCGAACAATTGACATTTCACTCTTCACAGCACGTCACTCACCAGTAGAAACTACCGCGTCCAAGCCGCGAGTTCTACGTAGCACCACTTTCGTCTCCGCAGCGGAAATCTGCCGTTCCCGGAAACACGCCCTGATACTCGATTTCGCCGTGCTGCAAAACTGTGCCGTGTGCCCCTGACCGCTTAGTAGCCTTTGAAGCCCAGACGCTGCCAGTAACCTCGCGAACTCGGATCGAGCGAGCAAAGCTGACCCGGAATATTGTACGAGCCCTTCTTCGTCTGGATGACGCCCTGGCTCTGGTTGCCCGTCTGCGTAACGTCGGTCGACAGGTTCTTGCCGATCTGCACCACGCAGGCGGTGTTGTTGTCGCCGGTCTGCATCACCGACGCATCATTGCCGCGGCCCAGCTGACGAATGGTGGCGTCGTTGTTGTTGCCCGACTGGTTGATCATGCCGGTGTTGGCGAGACCTTCCTGGATGATGCGGGCGGCGCTGTCACGGCCGTGCTGAGCGATCGCTGCACCATTGTCACGGCCGTTCTGGATGACCTCGATCACCGGCGCTTTCGCCGGCTTGAAACCGAAGCGTTGGAGCTGAGGCTGTGCGTGGGCGCTGGTCGCGCCCATAACAGTGACAAGGGCAAGCGCTGCGAGCTGAATGCGTTTCATAGCCATGATCCCTTACGATCGCACGTCACGGCAGACTTCACGTCCGCCTGCGCGTACTTTCAGAACGGCGTGGAAGCGCGAGCCGCGTTCCAACGAAATTTCCGACGAACCCAGTTCCTGCTTCACGCCACGCGGCGCATCGAACGGCCCGCCTTGCGAGATATCCGAAGAGCCAGCTCCACCTGACTTCGTGACGGTGAGCGAGTATTCGCCCGACAGGCTACGATCAGAACGCACAACAGGCGTGATACGCACACCATGCGATGTCTTCACAACCGAGATGTCACAGAACATCGCCTGCTCCCTTACGGGCGCTGTCTTCGCCAGTGGCGCTGCAGGCGGCGCTTCGGCCACCACGACCGGCGGTGCGCCATCAAGCTCGTGGATGAGCTTTGCGTCTTCGGGCGCCAGATAGGCTTCCGAGGTGGTCTCCGCCGCCACTCCGGCCGAGCAACCTGCGAGAGCAATGGCTGCGGTGAATGCGATGAAATGCCTGGACATGATAACTGCTCCTACAGAAGCGACCCGGGGCGGCGGCGCTCCGCCGCCCCAAAGCCTGCCAGTTGCGCCCGTCAGTTGTAGCCGCTCTGCACGACGACCGAGATGTTGCCTTCGCCGCGCTGGCGGACTTCGACATCCTGGCCGTTGCCGGTCTGGATGATAGCCGAGGCGTTGTTGGCGCCCGACTGATCCGTGTAGGCGCGGTGGTTCGTGCCCATCTGCGCCGTGCCGGCGACGTTATTGTAGCCGTTCTGGCGTGTATCAGCCTTCAGGCGCAGGCCATCCTGAGCGGTGACGCCGAGATTGCCTTCACCGCGTTGTTCGGTGCTCGACTGGTTGCGTGTGCCGTACTGGTCCATGCGCAGGAAGTTGTTGTAGCCGCTCTGCACGCCTTGCGCGTAGTGGCCGCGACCGCCCTGCACTGTGACCGAGCCGTTGCGGTCGCCTTGCTGCGAGAGAGCCGAGCCGTGGCCATAGCCGCGCTGTTCGACCTGAACACGATTGCGGCCCTGGGCTTCTGCGATGCCTGCAGTGCCGGCGAGCATGGCGACGGCGAGAGCGGCTGAAAGAATGCGTTTCATAATACGAACTCCGTTTCCTTTCGCGCTTTTCCTTGCCGCGCGACAGGGACAGAATTGTCCAGCGCACATGACCGGTGGTTGAACAGCGAATTCAGGGTGCAGGTTTCTGCAGTTGCCGTTGAGCGTGGCGAACGTGCTAGGCTTGCGCGCGAACCATATCGATACTGAACGCAGCATAACGAAATGAACGCCATCGCATGAGCACGGGAACAATCGATCAGGTCGAACAGCTTGTCGGTGCGTTGCTGCGTACGCTGGATGCGATCGGCTATTTCACGCGGCATCTGAGTCCACTTGGCTATGCGCATCAACTTGCGCGCGTTGGCGAGCCGGATGTGGAGCTGCGTGCGGCGCGGCAACTGCCGGAATGGGATGATCCGTATTCGGCTTTGCATCCGTTGCTGGACGCCGCGAGCGATCATGCGCTGCGCGTGTTCGACGGTTTGCGAGAAGCCGCTGGGCCGCCAGAAGATATCGGGCGCGCATACAAAGCGCTGCGCGACTTCCCGCGAGCGCTGGAGACGCTCTATCCGCTCGCGGGCGTTCTGCCGCCGGTGAACCGCTTCTTCCTTGAAGCTGCACATCGGCCCGACAAGTATCTGCAGGCGAAGTTCATGCAGCTGCCGCCTCCGGCCAATACGGGGGTCATGTGCATCGGCGATGATCCGGATGCGCGGGAGGCTGTGTGGATCTATGTGCCGGAGACGTATTCTGCGGACGTGCAGCATCCTGTGATCTTCGCGCTGCATGGCGGATCAGGTAGCGGACGCAGTTTCATCTGGAGCTGGGTCGCGGCGGCGCGGACGCGCCGGGCGATACTCGTGGCGCCGACATCGCTGGGACAGACCTGGGCGATCCAGGGCGATGATCGGGATACACCGCATCTGGCCAGCATTCTGGAGTTCGTGCGTGCGAACTGGTCGGTTGATGCCTCACGCATGCTGCTGACAGGCATGAGCGATGGGGGGACGTTCACCTATACTTCGGGGCTGGAGGCGGGATCACCCTTTACCCATCTCGCGCCGGTGGCGGCCGCCTTTCATCCCATGCTGGTCCAGATGGCGAGCGAGGAGCGGCTTAGCGGCCTGCCGCTGCATATTATGCATGGCAAACAGGACTGGATGTTCCCGGTGGACATGGCGCAGCAGGCGCAACACTATTTCAGCGGGGCCGGAGCCTCCGTCACATATCGGGAGCTGGACGACCTTGCACACACCTATGGCGCCGATCTCAGCACGATGATTTTGGACTGGCTGTTGGCCTGAAGCCAAATCAGACCGATATGTGTTCCTTGAGGGTATAACGAGGCACACAATGGCGCTCCATCCAAAGATCGCTGAAGTCACCGCACGCATCACAGAGCGCAGCCGTGCTTCTCGCGCGGATTATCTGGCGCGCATGGAGGAAGCGAAGAAGGAAGGGCCGGGCCGGTCGCATCTTTCCTGCGGAAACCTGGCGCACGCCTTTGCCGCCTCCCCGCTGGGCGACAAGCTGACCATGCGCGGCCGGGCGCCCAATATCGGCATCGTCACCAGCTACAACGACATGCTGAGCGCACACCAACCGTTCAAGGACTATCCCGACATCATCAAGGATGCAGCGCGCAAGGTTGGCGCATCGGCGCAGGTGGCGGGCGGCGTTCCGGCCATGTGCGATGGCGTGACCCAGGGGCGGCCGGGCATGGAGCTGTCTCTGTTCTCGCGTGATGTGATTGCGCTCTCGACCGCCGTGGCAATGACGCATGATGCGTTCGATGCCGGACTGATGCTGGGGACGTGCGACAAGATCGTGCCGGGATTGGTGATCGGTGCGCTGAGCTTTGGGCATCTGCCGGTGATCTTCTCGCCAGCCGGGCCGATGCCGTCGGGCATCAACAACAAGGAAAAGGCCAAGGTTCGCGAACTTTTCGCGCTTGGCCAGGTGACGCGCGGCCAACTGCTTGAGGCAGAGGCTGCGTCCTATCACACGGCGGGTACATGCACCTTCTATGGCACGGCGAACTCCAACCAGATGATGATGGAGTTGATGGGGCTTCATCTGCCGGGCACGGCATTCGTCAATCCGGACACGCCGATCCGCGAAGCGCTGGTGCGCGCTGCCGCTGACCGGTGTGTGGAGCTGGCGTTATCGGGGGAGAGCCCGATGTCGCAGGTCGTCAGCGAGAAGAGCATCGTGAATGCGATCGTCGGCCTGATGGCGACGGGCGGCTCGACAAACCACGCGCTGCACATTCCGGCGATGGCGCTGGCAGCGGGCATCATCGTCGACTGGGACGACTTCTCGGATATTTCGGAAGTGACGCCCCTGCTCGCGCACGTCTATCCGAACGGATCAGCGGATGTGAACCAGTTCCACGCTGCCGGCGGCATGGCCTTCATCACGCGCGAACTACTGCACGCGGGGCTGCTGCATGGCGATACAGTCACGGTCGTGGGACAGGGGCTTGAGGCGTACACGCAGGAGCCGTGGATCGATGGCGACAAGCTCAGCTGGCGACCTGCGGCCGAGAAATCGCTGGACGAGAATATCCTGCGCCCGATTTCCAACCCGTTCGAGCTTGAGGGCGGCATTCGCCTGCTGAAAGGATCGCTCGGCCGCGGCATCATCAAGATATCGTCGGTGCCGAAGGATCGTCGCGTGATCGATGCGCCGGCCGCTGTGTTCGAAAGCCAGGCGGATTTCACCGCCGCTTTCAAGTCAGGAAAGCTGGATCGCGATGTCTGCGTCGTCGTGCGCTTCCAGGGGCCACGCGCCAATGGCATGCCGGAATTGCATGCGCTGACGCCTGCCCTGACCGCGCTGCAGAACCGCGGGCATCGCGTGGCGCTGATCACGGATGGGCGCATGTCCGGCGCATCGGGGGCTGTGCCGGCGGCGATCCATCTGACGCCGGGGGCGGATCAGGATTCGATTCTGGCGCGCATTCAGGATGGCGATCGCATTGTTCTGGACGCCGAGGCGGGTTCGCTCAATGTGATGCTCTCGCCGTCCGATCTGGAACACAGGCCGCGCGCAACGATGCCAACATCGGCGCATGGATGGGGACGCGAACTGTTCGCGCCATTCCGCGCGCTGGCGGGCGACGCGGAAATCGGCGGCGGGATCTTCACGGCCTTTGCAGGAACCAACGTATGACCGTCGATGAGCTAATGGCAATCCAGCCCGTGATCCCTGTGATCACCATCGAGCGGGTGGAAGATGCTGTCCCGCTGGCGGAGGCGCTGGTTGGCGCGGGGTTGCCGGTGCTTGAAGTGACGCTGCGCACCGCGGCTGGCGCTGCAAGCATCAAGGCGATGAACACGGTGAGGGGTGCAATTGCGGGCGCAGGCACGGTGATTGACCGGAAGACGCTGGATACAGCGCTGGATAATGGCGCGCAGTTCATCGTGACGCCGGGGCTTTCGCCGGACGTGACGCGCGAAACGCTGAAGGCGCGTGTGCCGATCCTGCCGGGTATTGCAACGCCGACAGAGCTGATGGCGGGCCTCGACCTCGGCCTCACGCGCTTCAAATTCTTCCCCGCTGAGCAAGCCGGCGGACGCGCCATGCTGGATGCGTTGAAAGGCCCGTTCGGGCAGGTGAAGTTCTGCCCCACAGGCGGCATCACGCTCGACCTCGCGCGCGATTATCTGACGCGCACCAACGTGGCCTGTGTCGGCGGCGGCTGGCTGACGCCGAAGAAGCTCATCGACGCAAAACAGTGGGATGAGATCGGCAAGCTGGCGCGCGAGGCTGCCGCACTAACACGCGGCTAGGCTGGCAGCAGTTTCAGGAACTCCTCGTCCTTCCACTTCAACATACGCGGCCCCATAGCGCGCATGATTTCGTTTGCCTGACGCGCGATAACGAGCCGCTTCTTCCGGAAAAGATAGAGGCGCTGGTCGCCTGCTCCCGCAGCCATGACGATGTCTTCGCCCAGCGCCGCCTGCCCGATCGCCGTGCCGTCGATGCCGGAACGCGGGCTGGGGCCTATAAGACCCGGACGCAGCAGCCACCAAGACAGACCATAGCCCGGGTTGGCCGACGTCGCTTCGAACAACGCGGTGTAGACTTTCGGATCAACGCCCTTCGCGCCATCCAGCACCCATTGCCCGAACGTCGCCCAGTGGCGCGCGTTGAAATGCGCGCCTTGCGGCAGGAAGGGATTGCCATCCGCGCCGCGCTTCCAGTCGGTCGGGCGAATGCCGAGGCCGTCGAACAGGCGCGACTGCAGCCACACCACGGGATCGTTGGGTTTGCCTGCCGCCTTCAGCTTACGCTTCAGGATCTCGCCGAAGCACTGGAAATTGGTCGGGCCATACCGGAATTTAGCGCCGGGCTCGCCAGTCACCTTGGCCTGAATCGCATCGAGATAGGCGGGCGGGCGCGCGACTTCGCCTGCACCTTCGAGGCCGGAGGTGAGTGTCAGCAGGTGGCGGATCGTGATCCTGTTGCGCGCATCACCTTGCCATTCCGTGAGCGTCTTTGCAGCGGGTTCGTCGATGTCGAGCAGGCCATCGGCGGAGGCGAGACCCGCCATGATGCCGGTGAAGCTCTTGGTGCCGCTTGCCAGCTCCCATCCCTTCTCGGGCGCGCCGATATTCGGATAGTTCTCGAACAGGATCTTGCCGTCCTGCATCACCAACAGAGAGACGCCGCGACGGGCGGCTGCGTATTCGGCTGCGGCGCCATAGGGGCCAGCCGCAGGCTCGGGCTTGTTCCGGTTTCGCAGTCCCTGTGCCTGCGCACACCCCACGAATGCTACTGCCCCGGCGCCGACTAAAACCGCACGTCTAGATGCGTCCATCACAGCCCCCACAAAAAGCGATCAGCAGCGATACGGTATGGTATCGTTTCTGAACGTCAGTTGAACGGCAAAGACCGATGCGAACTATTTCAGAAAAGCATCCACTTCCTTCGCGAAAGCCTCGGGCTGATCCAGCATAAGAAAATGGAAGGCGCCATCGACGCGCTTCAGCTTCACTCCGGCCAGACCCTCATAGGCCCTGGAATACATCCCATCCAGAAACTCGGCAGGGCGGCCCATCTGTGCGTCGTAGGCATAGACGACCGTCGTCTTCGCCTTGATCTGCGGCAGCAGCGGGCGCGTATCGGTAACCATGTCCTCGTACATCGCCGTGGCCATGACCTTGCGATCCGACGCGAGCGACCATTGCTTCGCGGCTGGACGCGCGGCGTCTGACTTCACCAGCATCGCCATGGTGCGATCCTGTCCGGTCGCGAACTGCTCGTCCGTCATGGCGGTCGTCTGCGTGCGCATCATCTCCGCCTGCGGCTTCACCATCTCGACCGTGGCTGTCGGCGCGAAGAGCAGCGCGTAGAACGGCAGCGCTTCGACGATCATCACGCGATCAACGCTGGCCGGGTGCTTGGCAGCAATCTCGATCGCCATCAGGCCACCGAGCGAGTGTCCGATGATGGCCGGCTTGTCGAGCTTGGCCGCATAGGCGGCAACCTCCTCAACCAGCGGCTCAAGCACAGGGCCATCGGCGTTCGGGCCAGCGGGTTCGCCGGCGAAGCCCTTCACCTGCAGCGAATGCACGCGGTGCGTTTTCGAAAGCTGCTTCACTGTTACGTCCCAGACGTCGTCGGAGGACGCGAGGCCCGGGATCAGAACGACATCCGGACCATTGCCCGTGACCGTTGCCACGAAGCGCGTCTGCGCCAGCGCTGGCGTTGCCATCATCAGAGCAGCAAGGCCAATAACAAAACCACGCATCACTCAGCAGCCTTCTTCATGTGACCCAGACCGTCATCGAAGATTTCCTCGATCCCCTTCCCGAACAACCGCGCTATGCGGAAGGCCAGCGGAAGTGACGGATCGAACTTTCCAGTCTCCAGGGCATTGATCGACTGTCGCGACACGCCCAGCGCATCGGCGAGATCGCCCTGGCTCCAGCCCCGCTCAGCGCGGAGCTCACGCAACGTGTTGATCATTTCTCGAAGCCCGGACCGACGAGCGAGCGCCTGCCGAAGCAGTAGACGAGACCGTAGCTCAGGAAGAAGAACGGCCCGACGAGGAAGGTCCACAGCGCTGGCACCACGTTGTAGAGTTCGAGGAAGCCCCACACGACACTGAAGAACGCCGTCATCAGGCCGCCCGCGGCCATGGCCGACATCTGCTGCTGGCGCGTGAACTCGTCGGTCTCGCGCGTGAGCCGCCACATCAGCCACAGCACCACGCCAATCGGCGCCGCCATGATCAGCGCGACAATGGCCGAGAGCCAGGTCGGCGGGGTTTCGAACTGCTTGAGCAGGAAGGAGCCGCCAAAGACCGCGACGGTGTAAACCACCATCGCCGGGATAAAGGCGCGCCGGTATCGCTTGTTTGCTTCGCGGAAGGTCAGTTGGGCCATTGCCGTCTCCTGTAAAGTACGCTTTACAGATATGGACGGAGCGCCGGCCTGTCAAGCGTACTTTACAGGTTCGTGCAACTTTCCCGTGGCGGCCTTTTTCGGTCGTTAGATTCAGGCCCTCGCGACCAGCTTGCGGATCAAGGCTGCATCCTTCGGGGTGGCCGGATTGTAGATCACCATCGCCAGGTCGGGCCGGCCATCGACGGCGAAGGAGGAGTATTCCATCCCGATCACGCCCGCCGGGTGTCGCAGCTGCTTCGTGCCCTCGCCATGGTTGCGCACGCTGTTCTCGCGCCACATCGCTTCGAACTCCGGGCTCTTGCGGCTGAGTTCTTCAACAAGATCCTTCACCGCTTCCGATGCGCCTGCGCGGATCGCATCGACGCGGAAGGCCTGCACCACGAACCGCGCGACGCTTTCCCAGTCGAGCTGACGTTCGCGAGCTTCGGGATCACAGAAGATGCGCCGCAGAATGTTGCGCTCGCTTTGCGGCACGGAGGCGTAGTCCCACAACACAACGGTCGCAGCCTTGTTCCAGGCGATCACATCCCACGTCGCTGTCTTGATGAAGGCCGGGCTGATCTCCAGCATATCGAGCACGCGCTGCAGGCGCGGCGTTACGCCTTCGACAGCCTTGTAACGCGCCTCGGGCGGGCGGCCGAGCGCCAACAGGAAGAGATGCTCGCGTTCAACATCGGTGAGCATCAGCGCGCGTGAAATGCGCTCCAGCACATCAGCAGACGGAGAGCCGCCGCGACCCTGCTCGAGCCAAGTGTACCAGGTGGCGCTGACATGCGCGCGCTGCGCCACCTCTTCGCGGCGCAGGCCAGGCGTGCGGCGGCGTTTCAACGGAAGGCCGAACGTGGCGGGATCGAGCTTCGCGCGGCGGTCGCGCAGGTACTCGCCCAGCATGTTCTCGCCCAGCATGTTCTCGCCGAGCGTGCTTTGTGGCGGAGCGGATGCGGTCATCCTGTTACTTTCTATACCCGTATAACGTTACCCATTTTACTGGCATGAAGCATACGCCAGATCTCTCTTCAGCAGAATATGGAGATCTCCCATGCGAATTTTTGTGACCGGCGCAGCTGGCTTTGTCGGCTCGGGCGTTGTTCCCGGCCTCATAGCTGCGGGACATACCGTGACCGGCCTCGCACGGTCGGATGCCAATGTGGAAACGCTCAAACGGATGGGCGCAGATGTGCTGCGCGGATCGCTACAAGATCTCGACAGTCTGAAACGCGGCGCGGCGGAGGCCGATGGCGTGATCCACCTCGCCTTCATCCACGACTTCTCGACCTATGCGGAGAATGGCCAGGTCGATAAGCGGGCGATCGGGGTAATGGGCGAGACGCTGGCGGGGACGAACAAGCCGCTGGTTGTAACGTCTGGCGTAGGCTTGCTGACGCCGGGAAGGCTTTCGACTGAGGAAGATGTGGTGCGCGAAGGCGCAGCAATCTCGCGCGTGTCCGAGGTTGCCGCATTTGCTTTCACCGATCGCGGCGTGCGTGTTTCCGCCGTGCGCCTGCCGCAGGTGCACGGCTATGATGGCAAGGCGGGGTTTGTCGGCTACCTGTATCAGATCGCCAAGCAGAAAGGCGTGTCGGCTTATGTCGGCGATGGCTCAAATCGTTGGGCCGCGGCGCATCGGGATGACGTGTCACCCGTATATCGCCTTGCGATGGAGAAAGGCGAAGCGGGCGCACGCTATCACGCCGTCGGCGATGAAGGCGTGCGGCTGCGCGATATTGCCGAGATCATCGGGCGGCAACTCGGCGTGCCGGTCGTATCAATCAAACCGGAGCAAGCCCCGGAACACTTCGGCTGGCTGGCGTCGTTCGCGGCAAACGATGCGCCCTCTTCCAGCGCGCTGACACAGCAACGACTTGGCTGGAAGCCCACGAGCATCGGCCTGATCGCTGATATCAGCCGGCCAGGCTATTTCGGCTAAAGCTCAGTCTTCTGCGGCTTCGAAGTATTTCGACAGCCGCAGGCCCTGACCCGCATAGGTCGAATACGAGCCCGCTGCGCCATACGGCACATCAGGCTTCGCCGTCAGCTTCTCGAACACGAGCCGGCCGACGGGCTGGCCGTCTTCGAGGATGAAGGGCACGTCGCGCGAGCGCACTTCCAGAACGGCCTTGCCCTTGGAATGCGTGACGCCGAAGCCGGGATCGAAGAAGCCCGCATAGTGAGCGCGGAACTCGCCCAGCTCCGGCGCGATCGGCGCCATTTCTGCGGCTTCATCGAGCGGGATGACGATCTTCTCTTTCGACGCCAGAATGTAGAACTCACCCGGATCAAGCACGATGCGGCCTTCGCGTGCCCGCACCGGCTCCCAGAAATCCTCTACGGTGTGCGCGCCGATGGCGGCGAGATCGATGACGCGCGAGTGGCGCTTGGCGCGATAGCCGACGATGTCGGAATTGGTCGGATGCAGATCCAGGCTGAACGTCATGTCGCGCACCGGCGTCTGCACGCCACGGCGGATGCGAAGCTGCAGCAGGCGGTCGCCCGTACGCGCGAGCACCGAGAATGTGCGCGGGCTGATCTCGGCATAGAGCTCGCCCTGATAACCCGGCGGGATGCCATCAAAGGCACGCGCGCGATCGGATACGGCGCGCACGAACACGTCGATGCGGCCAGTCGAGCTTTTCGGGTTCGCTGAGCCCGACAGATCCTTCGGCAGCTTCACCCGTTCCTGCAACGGTACGAGATAGACGCAGCCGGTTTCCAGCACCGCGCCCTTGGTCAGATCGAGCGTGTGCATGACGAGGCTGTCGTCCAGACGGTCGGCGACAACTTGCGTCCCCGGCAGGAAGCTGGCGCGCAGGCGGTAGGCGACCTTCCCCAGCCGCAGATCGAGCGATGCGGACTGGATCTGGTCCGGCTTGATGCCGCCATCGGCGGAAATCGCGCCAGAGGCCACGATCTTCTTGAGCTCGCTGTCCGGCAGCACGCCGAGCGTCATGACGTCAGCGGCGCGCCTCTTTGCCGGAATTTTGGCAACCGCCTTCGTGGGTTTGGCTTTCGTCATTTCGGCGGGGTGACCTGGAAGGGCTGCTGGATTTCTATGAACGGCTCAAGCGCCTCGCATTTTGCGGCGTGCGCCGCAAGCATGGGCCACCCCTCGGACAGATCGAAAAGCCCCGGATGGGCATCGCCCAGGAAGCGAAGTGCGCAGGCCGTGGTCACGTCGGCATGGCCAATGGCGGAGCCGAACCACCATTCCGTGGGGTGCGCCATGCGGCTGCGCTCCAACCCGTTCAGGCAGCCGGCAATCTGCGACAGGCAACGCTCGATCCACGCGGACGTCGCACGCTCGTGCACGACCGTCTCGTAGACCATCGATACCGCCTTGTCCGACAGGCCCGTCGCCAGCGCGCAGACCTTCTGCGCCTCGCGCCGTTCTGCGCCCGCGGGCATCATCGACAGGCCAGCAGGCGCCAAGTGATCAAGCGCGTCGAGAATGGCGTGGCTTTCGATCACCACCTCGCCATTGCCCATCACCAGCGTCGGCACGCGCATCAATGGATTGTACTGTGCAATCTTCTCCGCATCGCCGAACACCGACCACGGATGATGATCAAAGGACAAACCATAGAGCCGCATCGCAATCGCGACCCGGCGCACGAACGGGCTGTCGAACTGGCCAATCAGAATCAAAGCGCAAAACTCCCTGATGCCTTTCATATCAGCACCTGCACTGGAGCGCACGCAACGCAGTGGCGTTTGCAAACTACAGGGAACACCTCCGATATTTCACATGGATGCGGCAGAAGCGCCGCCTTCAGCAACAAAGTGACAGGCTCATCTATCGCGCGAGTTGGAAGCTGACGTGTGTTCGCGCGGCCTGAAGGCACTAATCCTTTAGCAGAGCTATCTGGCGCTGTGGCTCATCACAGCCTATAGGGCGGTCGAGTCAAAGAAAGGCAGCCGCCATGACCAACGAAAAAGCCGGAAAATCCAAGAATTGGCGCCCGCAGACCCAGATGGTCCGCGGCGGAACTACGCGCTCGCAATACGGCGAGACGTCCGAAGCGCTATATCTCAATTCGGGCTTTGTTTATGACAGCCCGGAACAACAGTCGGCCCGCATGGCTGGCGATGAGCCCGGCTACATCTACTCACGCTACGCAAACCCGACCGTGCGCATGTTCGAAGAGCGCCTCGCCCAGCTGGAAGGCGCAGAAGATTGCCGTGCGACCGCGTCCGGCATGGCCGCCATCCACACCATGCTCGTCGCGCCGGTGAAGCCGGGCGACCGCATCGTGGCGCCGCGCCAGCTCTTCTCGTCGGTCGTCTGGATTCTCAAGAACGTGATGCCGAAGATGGGCGTTGAGGTGACCTGGGTCGATGGCTCGAACCTCAGCGATTGGGAAACGGCGATGGCGAAGCCCTGCCGCTTTGCGATTATCGAGACGCCGTCGAACCCGCTGCTTGATGCCGTCGACATTCGCGCTGTCGCCAACCTCACACACGCCGCCGGCGGCGAGCTGATCGTCGACAACGTGTTCGCCTCGCCTATCCTGCAGAAGCCGCTCGCTCTCGGCGCCGACTGGGTCGTCTACTCGACCACCAAGCACATGGACGGCCAGGGCCGCACGCTTGGCGGCGCGATCCTCGGCAAGA
>DAINAT010000030.1:0-30825 GCA_036733305.1 Hyphomonadaceae bacterium | reverse complement strand
AGCGCAACCCGCACATCCGCCACCCGAAGAGCATGCACCAGCTCTTCAAACGCCTCGCGCAGTCAGCGCGCAATTTCGACAATCTCGATAAGCTCGCCGCGAGACGCGCGGAACGCATGCGTCGCGAGGAAAGCCTCAGTCCGTCGCTCCGCGACAGCCCCCTCCGTCTCGATGCTCCGCATAGATCCACCTCCCCCACGCTTTGCGTGGTGGAGGACGCAATCACCGGCGCCAGTCCTCCCTCGCGCAAAGCGCGGGGGAGGTGGATTGCGCGCTCTTGCGCGCAAGACGGAGGGGGCTGCGTGCTCGCACGCGGATGCCTGCGCACGCGCGGACCTCCGCTTGCATCTCTCAATTGCCTAATGCCGGCTGCTGATTGCCCCAGAAGCGTAGCTTCTGGGATCGCTCCTACACAGCCTTCAGTCGCGCATGCCGCTTCTTGCCCACCGACAACCGCGCAGAGCCTTCCGCGTCCAGAGCCGCCTCGCCAATGACCGCAGCAACATCACTCACTGTCTCGCCATTCAGCTTCACCGACTTCTCGCCGACCGCGCGCTTTGCTTCGCCCTTCGACGCCGCCAGCTTGGCCGTGACGAGCGCGTCGAGCAGGGCGTACCCCGCTACGATCTCCGCGCGCGGCACTTCAAACGTCGGCATGCCTTCGCTCGTGCCGCCGCCGGTGAAGACAGCTTCGGCCGCCGCCGCAGCCTTCTTGGCCTCTTCCTCGCCGTGAAGCATGGTTGTCGCCACATCGGCCAGGCGCTTCTTCGCGTCATTGATCGCCGCGCCTTCAGCCTTCGCATGCTCCTCGATCTCGGAAGCGGGCAGGTCGGTGAACAGCTTCATGAAGCGCACCACGTCCGCGTCTTCCGTGTTCCGCCAGAACTGCCAGTAGTCGTAAGGGCTGCGCATCTCTGCATTGAGCCAGACCGCTCCGCCAACCGTCTTGCCCATCTTCACGCCCGAAGCCGTCGTGATCAGCGGCGTCGTCAGGCCGAACACCTGCTTCTCGGCAATGCGCCGCGTCAGCTCGATCCCGTTGACGATATTGCCCCACTGGTCCGACCCGCCCATCTGCAGCTTGCAGTCAAAGCGGCGCGACAGCTCCAGGAAGTCGTAGGCCTGCAGCAGCATGTAGTTGAACTCAAGGAAGGTATACGGCTCCTCATTGTCCAGCCTGCGCCGCACGGTCTCCTGCGCGATCATCTTGTTGATCGTGAAATGCTTGCCGTAGTCGCGCAGGAATTCGATGTACTTGATCGTATCGAGCCACTCGGCGTTATCGACCATGATCGCGTCCGAAGGTCCGTCGCCGAACTTCAGGAAGGGCCGGAACGCCGCCTTGATACCGGCCGCGTTGGAGGCGATCTCCGCCTCCGTCAGAATCGGCCGCGACTTCTCTTTATCGGTCGGATCACCGATCTTGGTCGTGCCGCCGCCGATCAGAACGATCGGTTTGCCGCCCGCTTGCTGGAAGCGGCGCAGCGCCATGATCGACACCATGTGCCCAACGTGCAGCGACGGCGCCGTCGCATCGAAGCCGATATAGGCCACGCGCTGTCCGCTCGCCGCGTAAGTGTCGAGGCCCTGATCGTCCGTGACTTGATAGATGTGCCCGCGCGAATCCATCTGCTGAAGGAATTGCGACTGCGGCGGGATTTTCAGAACGGTCACGAGAGGCTCCATTTGGTCTGTCCGACCGGAGGCCATCTCAATATGCCGCCGGTCAGGGCGGCATGCACAATCGCACCGCCCGCTATTTCAGCGTGCGGTAGTAATACGCAGAGGTGGCGCGGTGCGACATGGGCTCGTGATAGGCCGCCGGAGCAGCTCAGGTCAAGCTCGCCCGGTTCAGGCTGGCTGCTCGTAACCTTCCGGCAGCGGGCCATAGCCGAAAGCGACGTCGAACGCTTCGAGCTGTTCACCAAGCTGGTCGAGGATCTGCATCATCGGGCCGGGCGGTTCATACTGCTGGAAGATCGCGATCCGCCGCTTGCGGTCTGCGCCCTCGGGCATCGCCTCATCGAGCTGTCCGGTATTCATGAAGCCGAGATACGCGCCGATCTTCGCCTGCAGCGCATTGATGTGCGCCATCGGATCGGACCAGTCGAGATCGTCCACGATAACCATCATGGCGTCGCCCGTTTCCGGATCGATGCCCACCGCGTCTACGGCGCCAGAATCCGCGACGGCCATGATGCTCCCCCGACTGGTGCTGGATCAGGTCGCCGGCTTCGGCGGCGGCAGCTTGGCTGCGTCCTTGATGGCTTTCGCCTCGGCCGCTTCCTTCTGCGCTTTCTCGAAAGCCTTCATGCGGCGCTTGAGATAAGTCGCGGCAGTCTTCTCCATCTCGTCCAGCTTGCCCTGGAAGAAGTGGTTGGCGCCGGTGACAGTCGCGCGATCAATGATCTCGCCCTTCTGCACGCGCACTTTCGTCAGCGAGCGGTCGATGTCGGCGGGAGGAGCCACGACGTCCTTGTCGCCCGAGATGATGATGCCCGAAGCCGGGCAGGGCGCGAGGAAGGAGAGGTCGTAATGGTTCGCCGGCGGTGCAACCGCGACGAAGCCGTCGATCTCCGGACGGCGCATCAGAAGCTGGAGGCAGATGTAAGCCCCGAAGGACGAACCGGCGACCCAGCACTGGCTCGGCGCCTCGTTCAGCGATTCGAGGTGGTCGAGCACGTAAGCGGCGTCCGAGAGTTCGGCCACGCCGGCATCGAACGTGCCCTGGCTGCGGCCCACGCCGCGGAAGTTGAAGCGCATGGTCGAGAAACCATGAGCCGCGAACATCTCGAACAGGGTGATCGTGACCGGGTCCTGCATCGTCCCACCTGCTTTGGGATGGGGATGGAGGATCAGCGCGATGGGCGGATTATCGCCCGGCGCCTGTGTATATCTTGCCTCAATCCGGCCTGCAGGTCCGGAAATGATCAGTTCGCCCATGCTGTGCTCGCGTGATCAGGGCCGCGTAACGGCCGTTTCGATGGCTTCGAAGCCAAGAGCGGTTGTCAAACACCATTTCGGAGTCGAATTTCAAGCATTTCGTGTGATCCTTATTGCTCCCACCGGCGTAGACCCCACGAAAGCCGGGGATTTACTCCCGAATTGCCGTCAAAAGGTTGTCGAATGCGCGTTGGTTCCAAAGGTCGCTACGCCGTGATTGCTCTGGTGGATGTGGCCGCAAATTCGGCGTCCCGCCCCGTGGCCCTCGCCGAAGTGGCCGAACGGCAGCAAATATCGCTGTCCTACCTCGAACAGCTGTTTGCCATGCTCCGGAAAGCCGGACTGGTCGTTTCCTCGCGCGGACCGGGCGGTGGTTACCGCTTGCAGCGCTCCGGACACGAAATCACGGTCGGAGAGGTTTTCCGGGCCGTTGAAGAGACCGGAAACGCCGAACACAACGGCCGGGACTGGTCCGGCGGCGCAACGGCAGGCCTTTGGGCCGCCCTGGACGAGCATATCCGCGACTTCCTCGAGGGGGTGGCGATCAGCGACGTGCTCTCCGGTAAATTCAAGGATTTCCTGCGGGACGCCAATGACGGGAAGGCCGACGGCGTGGATCACGGCCTGTCAGCCTCCTAGGAATTGGCGTATGAGCCCGGAACATGAGTTCCGGTCCACGCATCTACGCAGACTATAACGCCACCGCGCCCCTTCGCCCCGAAGCGAAGGCCGCCATGGCGTCTGCGTTGGACCTCACCGGAAATCCGTCCTCCGTCCACGCCGAAGGCCGCCGTGCACGGGCTCTCGTCGAAGGCGCCCGAGAGACCATCGCCGCCGCCATCGGCGCCTGCCGGGACGACATCGCTTTCACCAGTGGCGGTACCGAAGCCGTCGCTCTGGCCCTGCGCGGCGCGCTGAAGGCGGCGCCTGGCGCAGTGATAGCATCGGCCATCGAGCACGACGCAGTCACGACGATTGCGGGAGACGTGTCAGGCTGGCCCGTAAATGCTGATGGCGTCGTCGATCTCGACTGGCTGCGTGGCGTTGTCGACGCAATGGCCGCGAAAGGCGTGAAGCCGCTGGTCTCGCTCATGCTGGTGAACAACGAAACCGGCGTGATCCAGCCCGTGGCCCAAGCTGCGGAGATCGTTCACACCGCGGGCGGCCTGATCCACTGCGACGCGATCCAGGCGCTGGGGAAGATCGAGGTGTCGATCATCGATCTCGAAGTCGATTACCTCTCGCTCTCTGCCCACAAGGTCGGCGGGCCGCAGGGCGTCGGTGCAACCTATGTGAGACCGGGCGCCCCGTTTGCCTCAGTGCAGACCGGAGGCGGGCAGGAGTTCGGCCGCCGCGCTGGTACCGAGAATGTCGCAGGCGTCGCAGGCTTCGCTGGCGCCGTGGATGCCTCGCTCGCCAGCTTGAAGAGCTATCAGGGGCTGGCAGAGCACCGTGACCGTATGGAAGCGCGCTTGAAAGCGGCTGCGCCCACGCTGCAGGTACACGGTGGCCAGGCGCCTCGCGTGGCGGGTGTGTCCTGCTTCGGTGTTGAAGGTCTGCCCTCGGAGACCCAGATAATGGGTCTGGATCTGGCGGGTTTCGCCGTCAGCGCCGGATCGGCCTGCTCGTCGGGCAAGGTGAAACCCAGCCGCGTGTTGACCGCGATGGGTCTCAACGATACCGCCGCACGCTCTGCCATCCGGGCAAGCTTCGGCTGGGCGAGTGCGCCGCAAGACTTCGACCTACTGGCGCAAGCCTGGATCAAACACGCGGCCCGCGCGCGGCCGCAACTGGTGAAACTGGACGCTCATGTCTGAGGGCAAAGAACTCTTGGTAAAGGAAGGCATCGACCAGGGAACGGTCGATGCCGCACGTGCGCTTGAAGCCGACAAGTATGCCGAGGGCTTCGTCACCGACATCGAGATGGAACTCGCGCCCAAGGGCCTGAACGAAGACACCGTCCGCTACATCTCCGCCAAGAAGCAAGAGCCGGAGTGGATGCTGCAGTGGCGGCTCGAAGCCTTCCAGCGCTGGAAGGAAATGACCGAGCCGACCTGGGCAATGATCAACTATCCGAAGATCGACTACCAGGACGCACACTACTACGCCGAGCCCAAGGGCGCAGCGAAGTACAAGTCGATCGATGACGTTCCGAAGGAAATCCTCGAGACTTACGCCAAGCTCGGCATTCCGCTGAAGGAGCAGGAAGTACTGCTCGGCGTTGAAGGCGCGATGGAGTCAGCCGCTGAAGCGCGCGAGACGCCCCGCGTGGCTGTCGATGCCGTGTTCGACAGCGTCAGCGTCGCGACAACCTTCCGCGCCGAACTCGCGAAGTCCGGCGTGATCTTCATGTCGATCTCGGAAGCCGTGCGCGAGTATCCGGATCTGGTGAAGCAGTATCTCGGCTCTGTCGTGCCGGTGACGGACAACTTCTTCGCCACGCTGAACTCTGCTGTCTTCTCGGACGGAACGTTCGTCTACGTGCCCAAGGGCGTTCGCTGCCCGATGGAGTTGTCGACCTACTTCCGCATGAACGCGAAGGGCACGGGCCAATTCGAGCGCACCCTTATCATCGTCGATGAGGGCGGCTACGTGTCCTACCTCGAAGGCTGCACCGCGCCGATGCGCGACGAGAACCAGTTGCACGCAGCCGTCGTCGAGCTGGTCGCGCTGGCGGACGCCGAGATCAAATACTCGACCGTGCAGAACTGGTGGCCGGGAGACGCGGAAGGCAAGGGCGGCATTTACAACTTCGTCACCAAGCGCGGCGATTGCCGTGGCGCCCGCTCGCGCATTTCGTGGACGCAGGTTGAAACGGGCTCCGCAATCACCTGGAAGTATCCCAGCTGCGTCCTGCGCGGCGATGACTCGTCCGGCGAATTCTATTCGATCGCCGTGACCAACGGTCGCCAGCAGGCCGACACCGGCACGAAGATGATCCACCTCGGCAAGAACACCAAGTCGCGGATCATCTCGAAAGGCATCTCCGCCGGCAAATCCAACAACACCTATCGCGGTCTCGTCTCGATCCACGGCAAGGCTGCAAAGGCGCGCAACTTCACCCAGTGTGACTCGCTACTCATCGGCGGCGATTGCGGCGCCCACACCGTGCCCTATGTCGAGAACCGCCGCGCTGACGCGCAGCTCGAACACGAAGCCACCACCACCAAGCTCTCCGAAGATCAGCTCTTCTACGCCCGCCAGCGTGGCCTCGGCGAAGAGCAGGCGGTCGCGCTGCTCGTGAACGGCTTCGTTCGTGATGTGCTGCAGAAACTCCCGATGGAGTTCGCGGTAGAAGCGCAGAAGCTTCTTGAGGTCAGTCTCGAAGGCAGCGTGGGGTAGGGCTCCAGTCTACTTCGATGCCGGCAGCGCGACGATCAGGTCGCGGGCGAGCTTCATTGATCCATCTGGCTGACGCTTGAAGATCGCGACCCAGTTTCCAGGCTCTGTCACGGGCGCTTTGGTGGTCGCATCGGTGTATGTGTACGTGTAGGTCGAATGGTACACGGCCATGTCGCCAGCTTGGGCGACGTCGACTGTTTCGTCAGCGACTGTGAGCTTGAGCGCCGGATCTGCGAACTGTGCTTCTACGCCCGTTCGCACGGCGGCTCCGGTGGCGTTCGGTTGGCCATAGGTGATCCAGACGTAGTCGGGCGCCATGACGCTGAGCATGGCCTCGATATCGCGCGTGGCGTAGGCTTGGACCTGAACGGCGATCGCCGCCTTGACTTCGTCGGCTACCTTGCTGGCGTCTGGCGTCACTGTGCTAGCTGCGGCATTGGCATCAACCGCCGGCGGTGTCGCTGCAGGCGAGCAGCCTGCCGCCATTGCCAGGATCATCGCCGCGCCAGCGTGCTTCCATTTCATCGTGTTGTCCCCCATGGTGCGCGTGACTGCGCAAGACCGTCGCCGTGTGCTACACTCCCTCGGTCGAAAGTGAGAGGCAAGGTGACCGACGCGCAAATCATCGACATGGCTCCCATGGCTGGCGCCGGCATCGAGGTCCACGCCAAATGGCCAGATCTCGTCCCCACCATCCGCGCAACATTCGATCGCCTCTACAAGCCCGGCGCATTGGCGCCCGGCCATGGCCACAACTTCATCCTCTACTCGAGCGAGACGAAGGAGGGCGGCAAGCTGCTGATCGGCGTACTGGATCGTCAGCCGGGTGGAGCTGATCCTGATGTGAAGCCGGCCCACGTCCCCGGTGGTCGCGTGATCACCGCGCCGCACTGGGGCGACTACGGTAAGATGCGTGAGACCTACGACGCCCTGCATGCCGAAGTCGCTGAGCGGGGCCTGCGCCGCATCTGGATGTCGCTGGAGGTTTATGGCGACTGGAGCGATGACCCGGCCAAGGTGCGGACGGACCTGAGCCTTTACCTGGCCATCGCGATCTGAACCCGGCAAACCGGTCTCCAGCCATTACAGTAGCGTAAGCTGGCATGTGGCAGCCAACTGATCTATTCCGGGCTCAACACGAGGGGCACGGTCATGAAACTCCGCCTTGCAATCTGCGCCATCGCGCTCGTCGCTTCAGCTTGCTCGCCGGCGCCAGCGCCAGAGACCGCTGGAGCCGACGCCGGAACTGTGCCCGCCGCCAAGCGCATGCCGCTGCCGGATTGCGGAGCGGTGGAAGCCAAGGATGCCGGCGCTGATGGCTGGACGCACCCTGATTGCCGCCTGATGTTCGCCGATCAGTCCGGCATGGCCATCGAAGCGCGCTATACGCCTGCCGAGGACGACTCGACCCAGATCAATGTTCAGGTCGTGGCCCCCGGCGACGCCACGTTGCAGACCATCGATGAGCGTATGGGCAACACGTTCAACGGCCCGTCGCTGGAAGACTTCGACAAGGACGGCAAGCTCGACATTCTGCTGCCGCTCGAAACCGGCAATGTGAACACGACCTGGGCCGCCTGGCGCCAGCTCGATGCCGGCAAGTTCGTCCGCGTGGGCGAGCCCAGCGGCGTCTCTATCGTCAAGACAGCCAGCGGCTACATCGCCACGGCGGCCCGCTCCAGCGCCAATGAGTGGAGCATCTCGTTCTACAAGCTGGAAGGGGATGCCCTGGAACCCATCGCCACGGCCGACATCACGGCGGAGGGCGAGCCGGACAAGATCACCGGCACGACCTGCGACGTGACGGACGATGGCGGCGTGGCCGCAGCCGGCCTGACCGTCGACACGGCCAAGGCCCAGTTCTGCGCCGAATCCGTGGTTACCGAGATCTTCAAATAGCAGCCTTTAGGCCCCGCTACTGGACATTTCGGCCCCACGGCCTGAAACACCCTGCGAACCACCGGGCCAGCCCTCGCGTAGATGGGGGACAGGGCCTATCTAGAGGGTCCGGGATTACGGAAAATCCCGTGTTTGCAGGCGTTTGATGCTCGAACTCAACAACCTCCATGCCCGCGTCGTCCCCGAGGACGGCCCTGCGCGCGAAATCCTCAAGGGGCTTTCGCTCAGCGTCCCTGCGGGCGAGGTGCACGCGATCATGGGGCCGAACGGCGCAGGCAAATCGACGCTGTCCTACCTGCTCACCGGCCGCGACGGTTATGAAGTCACCGATGGCACGGCGATCTTCGAAGGCGAAGACCTGCTGTCCCTGCCGCCGGAAGCCCGTGCAGCCAAGGGCCTGTTCCTCTCCTTCCAGTACCCGCTCGAAATAGCCGGCGTGCCGGTGATGACGTTCGTTCGCGCCGCCATGAACGCGCAGCGCAAGACGCGCGGCGAGCCGGAAGTATCTGCTCCTGATTTTCTCAAGCTCTCGCGCGTGGCTGCTCAGCAGCTGCGTATCGATCCCGAGATGCTGAAGCGTCCGCTGAATGTCGGCTTCTCTGGCGGCGAGAAGAAGCGTCTGGAAATTTACCAGATGCTGATGCTCCAGCCGCGCTTCATGATCCTTGACGAGACGGATTCCGGCCTCGACATCGACGCACTGAAAGTCGTCGCAGAAGGCGTCAACGCGCTGCGTGGCGAAGGCCGCTCGATGCTGGTCATCACGCACTATCAGCGCTTGCTCGACTACATCAAACCCGACCGCGTCCACATTCTCTCGGCGGGCCGCATCGTGAAGTCGGGTGGACCTGAACTGGCGCATGAGCTGGAGAAGTCCGGCTATGACACTGTGATGGCCACGCCGTGATCGCTGCTGACGCCCTGCCGAACCGGCGCGTCGAAGGTTGGCGTTGGAGTGATCTCAGCGCCGCCCTCGCAGGCCGCGAAGTCCCGATCATTCCGGGCGACCGCCATGTGCTGGCGCGCATCGCTATCGGCGCACGCCGTATGGGTGGCATCGTGGTCAACGCAGGCGAGAGCCGCACGGATATCGAGCGTGTCGGCGACGATGGCCTCGATACACGCGCGCTGGAGATCGATGTCCGCGAAGGCGCGAGCCTGTCGCTTGTGACGATCCAGCAAGAAGGCGACGTCTCGCTGGCCCACCGCAAGGTGCGGCTGGGCAAGGGCGCCACCTTCCGTCAGTTCATCATCGCGGGCGGCGCTCGCTACGCCCGCATCGAAACCGAGATCGATGTTGCAGGCCCGAGCGCCAAGGTCGAGCTCAACGGTGTCTATCTGGTCGGGCAGGGCAATCATGCCGATCTGACCAGCCAAGTCATCCTCAACGCCGATCATACCGAAGTCCGCCAGATCGTTCGGGGCGCCGCACGCAAGGGCGGTCGCGGGGTGTTCCAGGGCCGCTTCAAGGTCGAGCGCGTCGCGCAGAAGACCGATGCGAAGATGGAGCACAACGCGCTCCTGTTGGAGGACGGCGCCGAAGTCTTCGCCAAGCCCGAACTCGAAATCTATGCCGACGATGTGCAATGCGCCCATGGCAACACGTCAGGCCAGCTCGATGAAGCCGCGATCTTCTATCTGCGCCAGCGTGGCCTGCCGGAGATCGAGGCCCGCGCCATGATCACCCGCGCCTTCCTGATCGAAGCGCTGCCGGATTGGCTGGACGAGGCCATCCGCACCGAAGCCGAAGCCCGCATCGACAGCTGGCTGGGAGTGGCGTCATGAGCTTCGACGTCAACGCAATCCGCGAGCAATTCCCCATCCTCGGCCGTCAGGTCCACGACAAGCCGCTGGTCTATTTCGACAACGCGGCCTCGGCCCAGAAGCCGAACGCAGTGATCGACGCCATGACGGAGGTCATGCGCGACAGCTACGCCAACGTGCACCGCGGTCTGCACACGCTCGCCAACGAAACCACGCAGGCCTATGAGAGCGCCCGCGAGGCCGCCCGCCGCTTCATCAACGCCGCCTCGATCGACGAGATCATTTTCACCAAGGGCGGCACAGAGGCGATCAACATCGTCGCCGCCGGCATCGGCGCGAGCATCCAGCCGGGCGATGAGATCGTGCTGTCGGTGATGGAGCATCACTCCAACATCATCCCCTGGCATTTCCTGCGCGAGCGCAAAGGCGCGGTGCTGAAATGGGTCGAGTTGACGCCGGATGGCTCGCTCGATCTGCGCAGCCTTGAAGAACAGCTGACGAAGAAGACCAAGATCCTCGCGCTCACCCACATGTCCAACGTGCTGGGTACGGTGCCGGACGTGAAGAGCGCGATCCACATGGCGCACAGCGTGGGAGCAGACGTGCTGCTCGATGGCTGTCAGGCGATCGTCAACGTGAAGGTGGATGTCCGTGATCTCGACGCCGACTATTACGCCTTCACGGGCCACAAGCTCTACGGCCCCACCGGCATCGGCGTGCTCTACGGCAAGAAGAAGAAGTTGGAAGCGCTGCCGCCATTCGAGGGCGGGGGCGAAATGATCGAGACCGTCACGCGCGACCGGATCACTTACAACGCCCCGCCGCACCGGTTCGAAGCCGGCACCCCCCCGATCGTGGAAGCCATCGGCCTCGGCGCCGCCATCGGCTGGCTGGAAGGCCAGGACCGCAACGCGATCCAAGAGCACAAACAGGCGCTGATGGCGCGGGCCACGGAGGCCCTCCGGGGCATCAACGGTCTGACCATCCACGGGACGGCTCTGGGCAAGGGGCCCGTCCTGTCATTTTCGTTGCAGGGGGCGCATCCCCACGATCTGGCTCAGATTCTGGACCGCCACGGCGTCGCGATTCGCGCCGGCCATCATTGCGCCCAGCCTTTGATGTCCCATTTAGGGGTTAGTGCTAC
This sequence comes from Hyphomonadaceae bacterium, assembly GCA_036733305.1. Classification (GTDB taxonomy): domain Bacteria; phylum Pseudomonadota; class Alphaproteobacteria; order Caulobacterales; family Hyphomonadaceae; genus UBA7672. Next base: position 19,733 of record DAINAT010000030.1, on the reverse strand, counting down.
AGCCCGGGCGAGCTTTGCCCTCTACAATACGCTCGAGGAAGTCGACGTGTTCGTGGAGGCGCTTTCCAAGGCCCGGAAGATGCTGTCATAGAGTGCGTAATGGCTGACGACCTGAAGCATCAGATGCCTGACACCGCCGCCCCTGCAGAGGGCGATGCGAAGCCGTCGGCTATCCCGCAGGATGAGCTGGATACGATCACGGATAACCTGATCCAGGAGCTCAAGAAGGTCTACGACCCGGAAATCCCGGTCGACATCTACGAGCTGGGCCTGATCTACAAGGTTGATATCAACGACGACCGCCATGTCGACATCGAGATGACCCTGACGGCCCCTGCATGTCCCGTGGCGGGCGAAATGCCCGGCTGGGTGGAAGATGCCGCCCGCAAGGTCGAAGGCGTCCGTTCGGCCAAGGCGACCATCGTTTTCGATCCGCCATGGGACCCCTCGCGCATGAGCGATGAGGCCCGCCTCGCGCTCAACATGTTGTAAGCCGGTTTCAGGATATCCATTTAAGCCATATGGCCAGACGTCCTCGCCCCAAGGTTGTGACCCTGACTGACGCCGCCGCGGCGCAGGTTCGCGACCTCATGGCCGAAAAAGGCGCGGGCTTCCTGCGCGTCGGCGTGAAGAACGCCGGCTGCGCGGGCATGGAATATACGATGAGCTATGCCGACGCCGCCGACCCGCTGGACGAGCGGGTGGAGGACAATGGCGTGTCGATCATCATCGACGCCAAGGCGGTTCTGTTCCTGCTTGGCTCGGTGATCGACTACGAAGTTACGCCGATGCATTCCAAGTTCAGCTTCACCAACCCGAACCAGACCGACGCCTGCGGCTGCGGCGAGAGCGTGACGATCGTTCCGGCGCAAGCGGCGGAATAGCGCCCGGCCTCTGGTGTTCATTCCAATTAAGCGCGACAAGGCGGCATGCCGCTGTCACCCGGATTTCCGGACTATGTGCTCGAGCTTCTCGCCGGTTTCGGCAAGCTCGAGATAAAGCGCATGTTCGGCGGCGCGCTGCTCTCTCACAAGGGCGTCAGTTTCGCGATTCTGGACGATGACACGTTCTTCCTGAAGGTCGACGCGGCGATGGGCGCTGAGTTCAAGGAGCAGGGCAGCAAGCCCTGGCGCTACTCCGTCAAGAAGGACGGTACGGTTCGCGACATCGCCTACTGGAGCCTGCCTGACACAGCCGCAGATGATCCCGACGAGGCGGTGGCGCTGGCTCGCCGCTCGTTCGCGATTTCCGCGATGGCGGCGAAGATCAAGGCGACCAAGAAGGCAGCTCCCGCGAAGAAGAAGGTGGTCGCGAAGAAGTCTGCCAAAGCGCCAGCAAAAGCGAGGTCAAAGAAATGAGCGAACGGATCTGGCGAGACGTCGACGCCTACATCGAAGACCGTCTGGTGACCGAGGACGAAGCACTATCGGCTGCGGTCCGCGATAGCGCTGCCGCGGGCCTTCCCGCCATCGCCGTATCGGCAGCGCAGGGAAAGATGCTGCACCTGATGGCGCTCTCCATCGGCGCCAAGCGCATCCTCGAAGTTGGCACACTCGGCGGTTATTCCACCATCTGGCTGGCCCGCGCCCTGCCTGCGGGCGGCGAGCTCATCTCGCTCGAACTCGAGCCCCACAACGCCGACGTCGCCCGCAAGAATATCGCTCGCGCCAAGCCCGCCGCGAAGGTCGAGGTGAAGGTCGGTCCGGCGATCGACCTGCTGCCGGCGCTTAGCGGTCCGTTCGATTTCACCTTCATCGACGCCAACAAGGAAGACAACGCGGCCTACTTCGCTCACGCGCTGCGCATGTCTCGCAAAGGCTCGATCATCATCGTCGACAACGTCGTGCGCGAAGGTGCCGTTACCGACCCCAAAGGCGATGAACGCGTTCAGGGCGTGCGTCGGATGTTCGACATGATCGCCAACGAGCCGCGTGTCTCATCAACCGCTGTACAGACGGTCGGCGTCAAAGGCTATGACGGCTTCCTGATGGCGGTGGTGCTGTAGGTGCGATCCTACTTTTTTGACACTGAATCACTGGGCGTAGAGCAGGCGCTGGACCGTTTACTGCCCAGGCGGAGAAATCCGTGGGTGCTGTTTGGTCCTGACGATGCAGTGATCGCGACCTTCACTGGCGGCGATTTCTGGCGAGCGACGGCGTCGGTGCACCAGTCTGGCGCAGTCTTCCATTTTATCCCGCACATCGAATTCAACAGCAGTATTCAAGCCGACATCGCAGGCGATGGGCTGGACGACCGGATTTTGACGATCCGTATCCTCCGCGCTGTGCGCGACAGGTGTGGGGGCGTGATACGCGATGAAGACGGTGTGGTTATCGACTAAGCGGCGCTGCTGGCCATTGGCGGCATCTGGGTTTCCAGCGTGACGCGGTTGCGGCCATTGCGCTTGGACATGTAGAGGCATTCGTCCGCGCGCGTGATCAGTTGGCCGACGCTCTCGCCGGCGGCGTACATGGCCGCGCCGAACGACACAGTAACAGCGCCGATCGTCTCATTGGTCGAGCGGCGTACGAGGCGCTTGGCCTCGATGGCGCTGCGGATCTGCTCAGCGATGCGGCCGGCATCTTTCAGCGTTGTGCGCGGCATGACCACGGCAAACTCTTCGCCGCCGTAACGCGCCACGAGATGATCGGGCAAGGCGAACTTGGCGAGGGCGGAGGCCACAAAGCGGATCACCTGGTCGCCCGTCTGGTGGCCCCAGGTGTCGTTGAATGACTTGAAGTGGTCGATGTCGCAAAGCAGCAGAGCAAGATCGGTCTTCTCGTTGTCAGCTTCTTCCTTGCGCAGGCGCAGGGTCTCATCGAACAGCTTGCGGTTGGCAATGCCGGTGAGTGCATCGGTCAGCGCTTCGGCGCGGGCCTGGCGCAGCGATGTACGCAGCTTTTCCATTTCCTGCGACGACTGGGCAAGTTTGTGCGACAGGTTGGAGTTCTGCTTCGACATTTCGGTCGTGGCGGACGAAAGCACGTTGATCAGGCGCTTCAGCGCATCGCCATCGATGGTGGCATTCTGCAGCGAGTCGGCTGCGACATTCAGGGTCACGCCATAACGCTCGGTCGTTGCGCCGGCTTTCTTCAGGGCATCGAGAGCGTCCGCGATCTCGTGCGCGATCCGCGAGCCGGTTTCCATGACCTGGGTCGACAGGTGCGTCGTCGAGAAGAAGCGCTCGTAGAGCTGCTCCATGTCGTCGGCGGTGAGTTGCTTGCCCGTTGCCAGAAGCTTGTCGAGCGCCTGACGCAAGTCCGGCGATGAATGGGTGATGTAGGTAAGCCAGACTTCGTAGTTCTGCGGGCTGACGGGCAGCAGCTGTCGGCCCATCTCATCCACCGTGCGGTGGCCCAGAGCCAGGCCTTCCGGCCCTTGAAGCTGGGTGTTCAGCATCGCGATCTTGCCCCTAGGACTGGCCCGCTTCGTGGGCGCCAGTCTCGTAGGCAATTACTGAACGGAAGCGGTTACGGATTGGCTAAAATCGATTGATCGGCGTTAAGTCTGTGGTTGCCAAGGCTGCCCGGTTTCTTAGGCTTCTTCGCGTTTCCCGAGCGTTCTCAACAGGAAAGCCGGAACGTGGTCGCCCATTCCTTTAAACTTCTCGTCGCCGCCCTGCGGGTCGCCGGGCACCAGTTCGCCACGGCGATTCCGTCCGCCCCTGTCGCGATCGCTTCTGTCGCGGTCGCCCCGCGATTCGTTCCGATCACCGCGCTGCTCGTTACGGTCACCGCCACGGTTGCGGTCGCGATTGCGGCCACCCCGGCTGCGTCCCTCACGCTTGGGCTGTTCTTCGCGAGCGGGTTCTTCCGCATCGATGCCCGGCGCGATCTGATCGACTTCCATGTCCTCGACCTGAGGCGGAATGAACGATGGCGCGGCGACGATAGCCGCCGGTTCTGCCTGCGGGCGATCTTCACGGGGCGCCCGCTCTTCACGACGCTCGCTGCCACGACCACGGTCGCGACCGCGTCCACGACCGCCACCACGACCCTTGTCAAAGCGGTCACGACCCGGGGCAGGGCCACGGCTGCGGGCTTCGCTTACTGCTTCGTCCATGCCGTCCGGCACGAACTGCTCAACATCCTTGCCGATCCGCTTGAGCACTGCATCCCACAGGCGCGTGTCGCCCGGCGAGACGATGGTGAAGCTCTGGCCCAGACGGCCAGCGCGGCCGGTGCGGCCGATGCGGTGGACGTAATCGTCCGAGTTCGGCGGCGGGGCGTAGTTGAAGACCTGGCTCACTTCCGGAATATCGAGGCCACGTGCGGCCACATCCGAGGCGACCAGCAGTTTCAGGTCCTTGTTGCGGAAGCGGTCGAGCGTAGCCATGCGCTGGCTCTGCGGCAGGTCGCCATGGATCGCGGCGGCGTCGAAGCCGTGGCTCGCCAGCGATTTCGCTACGATATCGACTTCCGTCTTGCGGTTGCAGAACACGATGCCCTGATCGGTCAGCTTGGACTTGATGATCGAGCGCAGCACGGCGCGCTTGACCGTATCTTCGTTTGACGGGCAGTGCGTCACATACTGCGTAATCGTGGAAGCGGTCGTCGCAGGCTTGGAAACCTCGATACGCACCGGCTCCTTCTGGAACTGCTTGGCGAGCTTGGTGATCTCGGGCGGCATGGTCGCCGAGAACAGCAGCGTCTGGCGCGTCTTCGGCAGCAGCGTGCAGATCTTCTCGATGTCCGGGATGAAGCCCATGTCGAGCATCCGGTCGGCTTCATCGATGACCAGCATCTGCACGCCGGTCATCAGCAGGCCGCCGCGGCCAAAGTGGTCCATCAGGCGGCCGGGCGTGGCGATCAGAACGTCAGCGCCGGCGTTGAGTTTCTTTTCCTGGTCACCGAACGACACGCCGCCGATCAGCAGCGCCATGTTCAGCTTGTAGCCCGAGCCATATTTTTCGAACTGCTCAGCCACCTGGGCAGCAAGTTCGCGGGTCGGTTCCAGGATCAGCGAGCGCGGCATGCGCGCCTTGGCGCGGCCCTGGCCCAGCTTGTGGATCATCGGAAGAACGAAGGCGGCGGTCTTGCCCGTGCCGGTCTGGGCGATGCCCGTCACATCGCGCCCACCGAGCACGGCAGGGATGCCCTGTTCCTGGATGGGCGTTGGCGTCGTGTATCCAGCGCCTTTTACGGCTTCCAGAATGCGGGGGTCGAGGCTCAGCTCGTCAAACGTCATTACAATGTCTTTTCAGGCTCGTCGGCCGGGCCGCGAGCGGAAACACGTGGCTTTACGGGAACTGGCGGAGGAATAGACCCCCCCGGCCCCAAGTCAATCCTGCAGCCAGTTCCGAGCAATATAGCCCGATTCCACGACGTTTCCGCGTCGTCTTAAGCATACCGGATCGGCTTTTGCGCAGATCAGGCGTTCGCTGGTGTCTCGATACGCGGCTCAGGCAACCGGAAATGGCACCTCACCAAGCAGATGGGAGAGGCCTCGTCGCGCTGCCAGGCCTCCGAATGGACGGTAGCCACCCGCCGTCCCATCCGGCGCACGACTGCGCGGGCAAAGGTCATCTCCGGTCGGCCCGGCCGCAAGTATTCGACGCTGAAGTCGATCGAGCGGGCAGGGGCGGTCGTCCCCATCTCGTGCGCCAGCTGCAGCAGGCAGGTGATCTCAAGGAAGGCCGCTATCCCGCCGCCATGCAATGCCGGAATGCTGGGGTTGCCTATCAGGTCTGGCCGCGGTGGCAGGATGGCGAGCACCCCCCGTTCGTCGATCTTCGTCTCAATGCCCATGAAGCGGCCAAAGGGCGAGGTCGAGATGATCTGATGAATATCCGCCATCGCTCAGCCCTCGCGCCGGTTGAGGATGAAAGCAGCCTGCGCGGTCGCGATCGGATCGTCCTGCGAGACATCCCACGCTTCGGCTCTCAGGAAGGCGATCGTGCGCGTAGCCTTGTAGCAATGGGCGGCGCAGATGACGTCCATGCGCGGCTTTGCCGGCCGCATATGGTCGATCCGCAGATCGAGCGTAGCCGGGCTGGCTGTCGTGCCGAACGCCGCCATGATCGCCAGCCCACAGGCATGATCGATCAGCGCCGTCACCGCACCCGGCGCAAGAATGTCGCTGCCATCAATACCGCAGATATCCGCACGCCACGGCAGGAGGATCGCCCCCCGGCCATCTTCCGACGCCGACAGGAACTTCATGCCCAGAGCCACGGCGTAGGGAGCGCGCGTCACCATCTGGGACGCGTGGTGGCCTGCCCAGTTGGCCGCTTCGGTCGCGCCGTTGCTTTCGCTCATCCTGTTACACTCCAGTCACCGACTGGATGCGCACAGATTGACGCGTGCGACAACCATCGGGGGGGGTATCAGACGTCCAGTTCTTCGATGAACTTGGCGTTGTCCTGGATGTACTTGAAGCGAAGTTCCGGCTTCTTGCCCATCAGTGTCTCGACCAGTTCCTCGATCGCCTGGGGCGATTTCGGCAGCTGCACGCGCGCCATTGTGCGCGTTGCCGGGTTCATGGTCGTTTCCTTGAGCTGGGCCGGCATCATCTCGCCCAGACCCTTGAAGCGGCCGATCTCCGGGTTCTTGCCCTTGAACTCGGTCTTGAGCAGCTCTTCCTTGTGCGCGTCATCGCGCGCGTACATCGACTTGGTGCCCTGACTAATGCGGTAGAGCGGCGGCATGGCGAGATAGAGCCTGCCGCCGTCGATCAGGCCCGGTGTCTGCCGATAGAAGAACGTGATCAGCAGCGCCGCGATGTGAGCTCCGTCAACGTCGGCGTCGGTCATGATGACGATGCGCTCGTAGCGGAGATCTTCGACGCGGAAACGATGCGCGAGCCCGGTGCCCAGCGCCGTCGCAAGGTCGCTGAGTTCCTTGTTACCCGAGAGCTTCTCGTCGCCCGCGCTGGCGACGTTCAGGATTTTGCCACGCAGCGGAAGCACGGCCTGCGTCTCGCGGTTACGCGCCTGCTTGGCTGAACCACCGGCCGAGTCACCTTCGACGATGAAGAGTTCGGTGCCGATCGCCGATCCGTTGGAGCAATCCGCCAGCTTGCCCGGCAGGCGCAGTTTCCGCGTTGCCGACTGCCGCGCGACTTCCTTGTCCTTGCGCTTGCGCATCCGGTCTTCGGCCTGGCCGATCGCCCATTCGAGCAGGCGGTTGGCGTTGGCCGTCGATGCAGTGAGCCAGTGATCGAACCGGTCGCGCATCGCGTTCTCCGTGATGCGGAAAGCGTCCTGCGTCGACAGTTTCTCTTTCGTCTGGCCAACGAACTCCGGGTTGCGGATGAAGACGGAGAGCACAGCGCCAGCCGTGCCCATCACATCGTCAGCCGTGATGAGTCCCGTCTTCTTGTTGCCAACCATCTCGCCATACGCGCGCAGGCCCTTGGTGAGAGCGGAGCGCATACCGGCTTCATGTGTGCCGCCTTCGGGCGTCGGAATGGTGTTGCAATAGGTTCGGCCAAAGCCGTCGGCTTCACCGAAGCCGTTTGCGGACCACACGACCGACCATTCGACAGCGCCGCCGCCCTGGTTTTCCACGCGACCGCTGAAGGCTTCAGGCAGGACGAGCTTGGACTCTGTCACAAGCTCCTTCAGCATGTCGGCCAAGCCGTTGGGGTAGGAGAGCGTGGCTTCGGTTGGCGTCGTGTCGCCTTCTTTCAGCAGCGACGGGTCGCAGCTCCAGCGGATCTCGGCGGCGCGGCTTAGATATGCCTTCGACTTCGACATCGCGTAGAGACGCGCCGGCTTGAAGTGCAGCTTGTCGCCGAAGATTTCTGGATCGGGATGGAAGCTGACCTGCGTGCCGCGTCGGTTGGGCGCCGCGCCGACAGGCACGAGCTTCGACGTCGGCTTTCCGCGCGAATACGTTTGGCGATAAAGTTTGCGGTCGCGCGCGACCTCAACGTCCATCTTGTCCGACAGCGCGTTCACAACCGATGCGCCGACGCCGTGCAGGCCGCCCGACGTGGCGTAGGCCTTGCCGGAAAACTTGCCGCCCGAGTGCAGCATCGTGAAGATGACTTCGAGCGCGGACTTGTTCTTGAATTTCGGGTGCGCATCGATCGGCATGCCGCGACCATCGTCGCGGACCGTCACAAAGCCGTCCTTGTCCAGCGTCACGTCGATCCGCGAGGCGTGGCCAGCCACCGCCTCGTCGATGGCATTGTCCAGCACTTCGGCAAACAGGTGGTGGTAGGCGCGCTCGTCGGTCCCGCCGATATACATGCCGGGGCGTTTGCGCACCGGCTCCAGGCCCTCAAGAACCTCGATGTCCTTCGCGGTGTAGTCGGACGAAGAGTCCTTTTCGCCGCCGAACATCTTTGCCTGGTTGTTCTTAGCCATGATTTTCCTGAGACCGAATCAGCGCCGGAAACGCGAGCTGCGAGATAGCCCGAAGGCTGCCGACTGGACAATTCCGGTGTTTAAGAAACCCTTGTAATCCAGCGATGTCACAGCCGTAAAACGCTTCCCCGAGCAGGTCATCCACAGCAACGGCAAGTAAATACGAACCGGCTGGGGCATATTGTCTTGGTTTGATGAAGCTTCAGCTTTTTCAATTCTGCCGCTTGTCATCGAGCTTGTTGTGCTGGCGATCGCGTTGGGAAGCGTGCTGGCGAAAGCGCCGCCGCGCGAGCGCAAACCCCAGTCCTCGATCAGACCCTAGAAGATGCCGAGGAACTTCTGCGGCTTCAGCGCATCGCAGGTGCTGATCTGGCTCTCATATCGCGCGGCCTGTTGAGCCACGCGGCCGGCCGTGCTGATCAACCAGCCCTTGCTCTTCCACGAGCCCTTCAGATAGCCCGTCGCGCCTTCATGGTAGGCGAGATAGTGCTCGCGGTAATCGTACGGACCGAGGCCCGTGCGCTTGCCGGTCGTGTTGTAATACCAGCCGATGAAGTCAGACGAGTCAGCGAAATTATGACGGCTCGCGCCGCCGCGGCCGGTCTCGCGCTTGTACATTTCCCACGTGCCATCCAGCGCCTGGCTGTAGCCGGCCGCCGACGAAACGCGCTTGCCCTCGACCAGGCCAAACCACTCGCGCTCACCACGCGGGGCGAGAGCGCGGCTGTCGAAGCTGCTTTCCTGCTTGATGACGGCGAGCTGGAAGCCCATCGGCGCGCCCCACCGGCGGGCGGTTTCGCGCATCACATCATGCCAGGGCTTGTTCTCTTTCAGCAGCATGCACGCGTCCGCGATCTCGGCGTTCGACGGCTGAGGCGCACTGGCGCAGGCGCTGACGCCCAGCGCGGCAATCGCTGAAAGGAAAAGCTTCCGACCCATGGGCGGCACCATAACCGAACACGGTTAAAGCCGCTTCAACCATAAGCAGTAAGTCGCTTCAGTTCGTTTCCGAAATCTCAACCAGCGCAGCATCCATCGCGGCCGTCGCCGGGCCAGCCACTGAGGGCCGATCGTTCGCATAGGCCGAGAAAATCAATGTCTTGCCGCTCTTGGTCAGCATGAAGCCAGAGAGTGCGTTCACCCCGTTCAGCGTACCTGTTTTTGCAAACACGCGGCCCTCAAGGGACGTTCCTGCAAATCTGCGCCGCAAGGTTCCGTCCACGCCGCCCACGGGCAGGGTCGTACGGAACTGATCGGCCCAGCTCTGCTTGGTAGACCAGTGCAGCAGCTTGGCTACGGTGCGCGGCGTGACCCGATTGTAGATCGACATGCCCGCCCCGTCCGAGAAGTCCCAACCCGAGCGATCGATGCCGATCCCGGTCAGCATCTGCTCGATGGCAGCCAGCCCATCCTCGACAGACCCGCTGCCTTCAACGCGTCCAACCCTGCGCAGGAACAGCTCCGCGTGCAGGTTCTGGCTCTGCTTCATGAGGAAGATCGCGTCCTCGATCATCGGCGGGGGCAGTAGCCGCGCGATCTCGACGCCCTCCATGGCGGGCAACGGGACAGAGCGATCTCCCCGATACTTCGAGTTGTCCTCAAGCTGTTGCGGCCGATGCGCTGCTTGAGCGGTACCTTCGATGGTCACGCCACGCTCGCGCAGCAGGTGCGCGAACCGCCACGCCGCCGCTTCGGCCGGGCTGGTCATCGCCACCGGTATCGTCCGGGTCGCGGACCCCGCTTCGACGCGGCCATAGACGCGAATGCCCGAAGATCCCGCTGGCCGTTCCAATCCAATCAACGCATCTGGATCACCATTCACCGATCCCACCGTCACCATCTCATTCGTCAGCGCATAGGGCGGGTTTCCGTCGAGCACATCGCTGGGTCGCCATGTCACCACCGCAGGATCGCCAACTGCGGCGCCCGGCTGCACGATGATCCCCACCTCGTTGCTGTTCACCGTCAGGGCCGATGTCGGCGCGCCCGAACGCGTCACAAGGTCCTCCCAGCTCCATCCCAGCGCCCACGGTTGATCCGGATAGAGCCGGTCATCGCCGACCACGTTGCGCACGCGCGTGACACCGTTCTGCACCACCATGTCCGCCAGCGAGGCGAGGCAGTCGCGCACACAGTCCGCGCCATCCACCAGCACCGGGTCGCCGCCGCCCACCAGAACAAGATCGGGCGTCCCACTCACGCTGTTCACCAGCCGCACCGAAGTTCCCATCGTGGGGTCGACTTGCGTCAGATCCCCGAGCCGATGAAACGCCGCCACCACCGTGAAGATTTTCGTGTTGGACGCCGGCGTGAAGCGTTCATCCGGCCGAATGGCGATCAGTTCCTTGCCGTCCATCGTCATGACGACAAGCCCCCAGCGCGTCCCCTCCAGTCCCGGCGCATTCAGGGATCGCGACGCGCGGTCCGTCAGCGACGTGCAGGCCGACAGGGCTATCGCCAAAAGGGCAGTGAGGAAGACTCGCATCTGCATACCCTAGCGGCCCATTCCCAAACGGAAAGCGCCCCCGTCACGAAAGTATGGCCTGCGACAGGGACATGACCCCGTCATACGAACCGGCTAGCCTGTTCAAATGACACAGATCGACCGCCGCCGCCTTCTCGCCCTCGGAGCCGCAGCACTGACGCTGCCGCCCGCCATCCAGAAAGCCTGGGCGATCGACGCCAAGGTGAAGACGGGCACTATCAAGGACATCGACCACATCGTCATCCTGATGCAGGAAAACCGTTCCTTCGATCACTACTTCGGAACGCTCAACGGCGTCCGTGGCTTCGGCGACCGCTTCCCGATCCCGCTGCCCGAAGGCCGCACCGTCTGGCGTCAGTCCTACACCAAGGGCGAGCCCAAGCAGATCGCACCATTCCCACTCAACACCGCCCAGACCTTCGCCCACATGCGCGTCGAAGGCACGCCGCACTCCTGGCCTGATGCCCAATACGGCTGGGATCAGGGCAGGCTGACGAACTGGCCCGACCACAAGAACCCGCACTCGATGGGTTACTTCGAACAGGCCGACATCCCGTTCCAGTTCGCGCTCGCAAACGCCTTCACCATCTGCGACGCCTACCATTGTTCCTTCACGGGCGGCACCAACACCAACCGCCTGTTCCTCTGGTCCGGCACCAATGACGGCCTCGGCACGCGTGGCGGCCCGTCCATCTCCAACTCGCACGACACGCTGCCCGAGAAGCAGCCGCTCGCCAAAGAGCCCTACACCTGGACGACTTACCCCGAACGCCTCGAAGCCGCTGGCATCAGCTGGAAGATCTACGAGGACATGATCGACAATTTCGGCGACAACCCGCTCGTCGGCTTCAAGGCATTCCGCGACAGCATCGCCAAAGCTCCAGGCAGCAACACCGCGCTTGCCGCCAAGGGCCATTCGACACAGCACCTCGACGTCATGCGCGCAGACGTCGCCGCCGGAACGCTGCCGCAGGTCTCGTGGGTCATCGCGCCATCCTTCGACAGCGAACACCCCGGCCCCTCCAGCCCCGCCCAGGGCGCCGACTACATCGCGCGCGTGCTGGACTGCCTGACCTCGAACCCCGATGTCTGGGCGCGTACCGCTCTGCTCGTGAACTTCGACGAGAATGACGGCTATTTCGACCACATGCCGCCGCCAGCGCCGCCCGCGAAGGATGCAGCCGGCAAGATGCTCGGCGGCTCCACCGTCGACACCGCCGGCGAATACCACCTCGTCCGCGCCGCAAGCGAGAAAACGTCGGAACGCGACAACCTCATGGATCGCCCCTACGGCCTCGGCCCGCGCGTTCCGCTTTACGTCATCTCGCCCTTCGCGCGCGGCGGCTTTGTGAACTCGGAAGTCTTCGACCACACCTCGGTCATCCGCTTCTGCGAGACGCGTTTCGGCGTCGCAGAGCCCAACATCTCGCCCTGGCGTCGCGCCGTGTGCGGCGACCTCACCAGCTGCTTCGACTTCAAGACGCCCAACGAAGCGGTCGCCGAACTTCCCGCCACCGCAGAAACCGCTCAGCGTGCAAAAGCCCTTCCGGGCCGGACAAAGCCGCCCACGCCCGCTGAGCCGCTCGCGCCGATCCAGGCCACCGGCGTCCGCCGTTCGCGACCGCTGCCATACGTGCTGGATGTCCGCGAACTGGCGACCAACGGTCCGCTTCGCCTGCGCTTCGAGAACAAGGGCAAGGCCGCTGCGGTCTTCCACGCGTATGACTGCCAGCGTCTCGATCACCCCCCGCGTCGCTACACGGTAGAGCCCGGAAAATCGCTGGAAGGCGACTGGCAGGGCGGGGCGTATGACGTGTGCGTCTATGGCCCGAACGGCTTCTTCCGCTCATTCGTCGGCAACAGCGCTGACGCGAAACGCCCGCTGGTGGCGGCGCGTATCGAGCCAATGGTCGGTGGCCCGATCAACTTCACCCTCGGCTTCGAGATCACGACGCGCGGCGCGAAGGATCGCATCCAGGCGACTCCGGCCGCCTACGCCGAACATCTCGCGCCCAAGGCGCTCACGCCGCCCGCGCAAGGCAAGCCGGCGCTGATCGAACACCGCTGGAGTCTCATGAAAACGAGCGGCTGGTACGATTTCGTGCTGACGCGCGAAGGCGATCCATCGTGGAAGCGTCGCTATGCCGGACGCCACGAGATCGGCGGCGCATTGACCAGCGATCCGGCCATGGGCGGCGCGGCAATGCTGGACTGGAAGGTCTAGCGCCCAACCAATCCCGCAGCCGTATCCGACAACGCGCCATCGTTTGCTTCCGGCGTGATGCCGACCAGCTGGGCAAGCAGCGGATAAACCGAAACATTGTCAAACGCCGGAAGCGTCACGCCGGCCTTGAACGCCGGACCATTGGCCACGAACAGTGCCGCCATCTCCGGCGACGCTGGATCAAAGCCATGCGCACCCAGCGAGACGCGGGAGTAGGGCGCGAGTTGCGATGACCTGAACGTCCAGCCGACGTCAGCAAGGCAGATGATCGCCGGTATCCGCGAGTTAGTCCCATACGCCAACCGCTCCGGCATCTCACCCTTGCGCCAGCATTCGCCATGCTCCTTGCGGCCGAGCAGGGCCGCTTCCGCGTCTGCTTCGCGACCCGCCACAGGCGCGATACCGGCAAACGGTCCGGCCCAGATCACGCGCGCAATTTCCGGCGCGACGCCGAGATCGATCGTTCGCTCGGTCGAAATCGCCGCCATGCCATGATCTGCGACGACGACAAGGTTCACCGTCCGGTCGCGCTGCTTCAGTCCCGCCACAAGACGCGCAATAGCGGCATCGACTTCTGCGACTGCACCCATCGCCTCAGGAGAGTCCGGGCCATAATAGTGACCCGCAGTATCGACGAGATCGAAGTACAGCGTGAACAGGCGCGGCGAGATCGATGCGTCATCGAGCCAGCCGAGCAGGGCGTCAACGCGCGAGAACCCGGGAAGCGACTGGTCAAACAAACGCCACCGCGTCGGCCGCACGCCTTCCAGCGCAAAGTCGGAACCCGGCCAGAACATTGTCGCCGCCTGCACGCCCTGTTTTTCAGCGCTCACCCAGATCGGCGTCGCCTGTTCCCACCAGCGCGGATCGAATGCGACCTTCGCATCCATCGAGAACAGCATCGGAAAGCGCGGGTCCTCGAACGTGTTGTTGACGATCCCATGCCGGTTCGGTCGCTTGCCCGTCACCAGCGTGTAGTGGTTGGGGAAGGTCACCGAGGGAAAGCTTGGCCGCATCGATGCGCGCACGCCTGTCTCTGCGAGGCGTGACAGCGTCGGCGTCTGTCCGCGATCAAGATAGTCCGCACGGAAACCGTCGATCGAAACCAGGATTGTGATCGGCGCTCTGGCGTCTGGCGCGGGCGCCGAGACGCAGGCGCTTGCAAGCACAACGAGGGCGAGGCTGAGAATGGCGCGCAGGGTCATACGCCCTCATAGCCCGCCTACATCACAAAAGGAAAACGGCGCTGGATTGCTCCAGCGCCGCTTCCTTGCCCCCCGGCAAGCCTGACGGCGGACCGCCAGGCATAAGGTCGATTACGACTTGTAGTACATGTCGAATTCGACCGGGTGGGGGTGCGTTTCCATACGCAGGACTTCTTCCATCTTGAGGTCGATGTAGGCATCGATGAAATCGTCGTCCATGACGCCACCGGCCTTGAGGAAGTCGCGGTCGGCATCGAGGCTCGACAGAGCTTCGCGGAGCGAGCCGCAGACGGTCGGGATGTTCTTGAGCTCTTCCGGCGGCAGCGCGTAGAGGTCCTTGTCCATGGACGGACCCGGATCGATCTTCTTGTTGATGCCGTCGAGGCCGGCCATCATCAGGGCCGTGAAGGTCAGGTACGGGTTCGACGCCGGATCGGGGAAGCGAACTTCGATACGCTTGCCCTTCGGGTTCGGGGTCCACGGAATACGGACCGAAGCCGAACGGTTACGAGCCGAGTAGGCCAGCAGAACCGGGGCTTCATAACCCGGCACGAGACGCTTGTAGGAGTTGGTCGTGGCGTTCGACAGGGCGTTGATCGCCTTGGCGTGCTTGATGATGCCGCCGATGTACCACAGGCATTCTTGGCTGAGGTCGGCATACTTGTCGCCGGCGAACAGCGGCTTGCCGTCCTTCCAGAGCGACTGGTGCACGTGCATGCCTGAACCGTTGTCCTTGTAGTACGGCTTCGGCATGAAGGTGGCGGTCTTGCCGTACGAGTGCGCAACGTTGTGCACGATGTACTTATACAGCTGCATGTTGTCGGCCATCGTGACCAGCGTGTTGAACTTCATACCGAGTTCGTGCTGGGCCGGGGCGACTTCGTGGTGGTGCTTCTCAGGCTGAAGGCCGAGTTCGCCCATCAGCGTCAGCATTTCCGAGCGCATGTCCTGCAGGCTGTCGACCGGCGGAACGGGGAAGTAGCCGCCCTTCGGGCCCGGACGGTGGCCCATGTTGCCGCCTTCATACTGGCGGCCGGTGTTGTACGGCAGCTCGCGGTCGTCGAACGAGTAGCCCGTGTTGTTCGGGTCGGTGTTCCAGCGGACGTCGTCGAACACGAAGAACTCGGCTTCCGGGCCGAAGTAGGCTGTGTCGCCGATGCCGGCCGACTTCAGGTACAGCTCGGCCTTTTTCGCCATCGTGCGCGGGTCGCGGTTGTATGGCGTGTTGTCGTTCGGGTTCAGAATGTCGCACATGATGGCGAGCGTGGTGTTCTGGAAGAACGGGTCGATGCGGGCAGAGGCGGGGTCCGGCATCAGCAGCATGTCGGACTCGTTGATGGCCTTCCAGCCAGAGATCGACGAACCGTCGAACATCGTGCCGTCTTCGAACAGCGATTTGTCGACCATCGAGAGGTCGAAGGTGACGTGCTGCATCTTACCGCGCATGTCGGTGAAACGCAGATCGACGTACTGAACGTCTTTTTCCTTGATGGTCTTGAAGATAGCGTCCGACACCTAGTGTCTCCCTCGTTTTCACCCTGGGTCCCGGCGGACCCAATCCAAAAATGCTGTAGAGATCAGATCGCCTGATCGCCAGTCTCGCCCGTACGAATCCGGATCACTTCCGCGATTTCGGAGACGAAAATCTTGCCGTCGCCGATCTTGCCTGTGTGAGCTGATTTAGTAATCGCGCCGAGCGCCGCCTCGAGCTGGGCGTCGGACACGACGACCTCGATCTTCAGCTTGGGCAGGAAGTCGACGATGTATTCAGCGCCGCGATAAAGTTCAGTGTGGCCACGCTGGCGGCCAAAGCCCTTGGCTTCAAGCACGGTCATGCCCTGCAGGCCGACGGCGTGAAGGGCCTCCTTCACTTCGTCCAGTTTGAACGGCTTGATGATGGCCTCGATTTTTTTCATCACTTGTTCCTGAGCTGCGCCTTGGCGGCGTCGGAGAGCGCCTGACTCCATGCACGATGAGTCCGGGCGGGAGAAAGATCAGGCGCCTAAAGATCGCGCGTCGCGATCAGAGCCGATCAAAAACCGTGCGTTGGCGCCAAAAAATCAGGCACAGCCGCTCCGGTTTATCCACAGACCGCTACGTCAAAACCGTGCTAGACCTCGAAAATCGCAACAGTCACGGGCGTTTCGCGCATGATCTATCTCATCCGACATGGTGAGCCGGCAGGGGCCTATGGCGCCCATCCGAACCCCGGACTGACAGAACTCGGCACGCGGCAGGCCTTGGCGGCGGCTGAAACATTGGCAAAGGCCGGGGCCAAACGGGCCATAACTTCGCCACTGGCACGCAGCCGGGAGACCGCGGCTCAGTTCGAAAAGGTCATGGAAACCCACGCCCGCATCGAAGCCGGCGTCGGCGAGATCATCACCCCTCCCGGCATAGAGGATCGCGTCACCTGGCTGCGGGGCATTATGGCCGGAACCTGGACCGAAGCTGGCTCCGACCTCCTGGCCTGGCGCGAGAAAGTCCTCACCTCGGTCGAGAGGTTGCAGGATGAAACGGCCGTGTTTTCCCACTTCGTCGCAATCAACGCGCTCGTCAGCCTGCTGACGAATGACGACCGCGTCGTCGTTTTCAAACCCGGCCACGCCTCGATCACAAAACTCGACCGTCGTGGCGGCCACCTCGTCGTCACGGAACTCGGCGCAGAAGCCGCCACCATCATCACCTGACATGAGCCTCGCCATTCTCACCTGTGATGAAGTCCGCGCCGCCGAACAGCGCGCGGTCGACACTGGCATCTCCCTCTGGGCGCTGATGCAGAAAGCCGGGCAGGCCTGCGCCGACGTTCTCCACGCAGAGTTTCCAAACGGCCGCGTCATCGTTCTCGCCGGACCGGGCAACAATGGCGGCGACGCGTTCGTGGCGGCCCAGCGCCTGCGCGATCTCGGCCGCAACGTCTTCCTCTACGACCTCGCGCCCACCGCCGTCCGTACGCCCGAAGGCGCGCAAGCCGTCAATGCCAGCACAGGCCCGCGCCAACCTCTCGAAGACATGCGCGTGCATGCCGACGACATCGTGCTCGACGGCCTCTTCGGCGCTGGCCTCTCACGCGACCTCACGGGCGAAGCCGCCTTCGCCGTCGAGCAGGTCAATGCCTCCGGCGCCAAAGTCGTCGCCATCGACGTGCCCTCCGGCATCAACGGAGACACTGGCGCGATAAGCGGCCCCGCCATCCGCGCCGACGTCACCGTCACCTTCTGCGCCAAGAAGCCCGCTCACGTCCTGCAGCCCGCAGCCTCGCTCTGTGGCGACGTGATCCCCGCCGAAATCGGCTTCGGCAAATTCGTGGAAGAGGTCAGCCACAGCCGCCTGCACGAAAACACCCCGGCGCTCTGGGCCAACCAGCTCCGCTGGCCCACAGCCACATCGCACAAGCACCAGCGCGGCCGTCTCGCCGTCATCACCGGCGGCCTCGCCAACACCGGCGCTGCCCGCCTAGCAGCGCAGGCCGGCCTCCGCTCCGGCGCAGGTCTCGCCACCCTTCTGTGCCCGCCATCTGCGTTGATGGTCGTCGCCGCATCCGTCACCGCCGTGATGTCCAACAGCTTCACCAGCCCCGACGATCTCGTCGCCCAGACGGAGCGCGCTACTGCCATCGTCATCGGCCCCGCCGCCGGCATCACAGACGTCACCCGCGCCAATGTAGAAGCGCTCGCGCGGGCAGGGCGCAGCCTCGTCCTCGACGCCGACGCACTCACCGTCTTCGCCGGCCAGGCTGATCACCTTCGCTCAATCCTCACCGCCCCCGCAATCCTCACCCCACACACCGGCGAGTTCGAACGCCTGTTCCCCGGCCTCCTCGCCACCTCCCTCAACCGCATCGAAGCCGTCCGCGCCGCCGCCCGACAGGTCAACGCCGTCGTCCTCCTCAAAGGCGCCGACACCGTCATCGCAGCCCCAGACGGCCGCGCCACGGTCAACACGCACGCCAGCCCCTTCCTCGCCACCGCCGGTACAGGCGACGTCCTCGCCGGCCTCTGCGGAGGGTTCCTCGCGCAAGGTCTCCCACCTTTCGAAGCCGCCACCGCCGCCTCGTGGCTCCACGGCGACGCCGGTCTGCGCGCCGGGCCGGGACTGGCAGCGGAAGATCTGGACGCCGCTCTCCATGCCGCCATCCGCGAACTCTACGAGCGCCGTCACGCGACTGTTATGTAGACGGGGCATTCAGGCCTCCAGCACTTTGGAGGGCTTCATGCGCAAACTGTTCGCGTCGCTTCTGGTTCTCGCTATTCTCGCGCCCGCGCCAGCCATCGCGCACGATGGTCCCGCCATTGCCGCCGCCCGCAAGATAACCTTCCCCAAGCTGCTGGACGGTCGCTCCGTCCTCGCGGTCGACCTCCACACTCACAGCGTTTTCTCGGACGGCATGGTCTGGCCCGACGTGCGTGTGGAAGAAGCCAAACGCGACGGTCTCTTCGCCATGGCGGTTTCCGAACACCTCGAATACCAGCCCAAGATCGCTGACATCCCGCACCCGGATCGCAATCGCTCCTACCAGCTCGCGAGCAAAGCCGCCGAGGTCAAGCCGGATGCTGGCGGCGTGAACAAGAACCCACTGATGGTCATCAACGGTTCGGAGATCACCAAGGCCGCCATGCCCGCAGGGCACATCAACGCGGTCTTCATCACCGACGCCAACCCGCTCAAGACCGGCGACGCGCTGGCCCAGCTTACCGCCGCCAACGCGCAGGGCGCCTTCACCTTCTGGAACCATCCGTACTGGCACGCCCAGACGCCGGACGGCATCGCCCGCATGACGCCCGTCCACGCTGACTTCATCAAGCGCGGTCTCCTGCACGGCATCGAAGTCGTCAACGGCCTCGATATGTCGGATGAGGCCTTCAAGATGGCCCTCGACAACAACCTCACCATCCTCGGCACGTCGGACATTCATGGTCTTATCGACTGGGAGTTCGATCTCGCTGGCGGCGGCCATCGAACGGCAACGCTCGTTCTCACCAAGTCCGAAACGCCGGATGGCCTGAAGGCAGCGCTCAAGGCCGGCCAAACCGTCGCGATCTACAAGGACAATCTTGTCGGCCGCAAAGAGAACGTCGAAGCGGTCGTTCGCTCCACGCTCCGCATCGAAGTCGACAAGCCGCTCCCGCGCACCACCGTCACGCCCGTCAGCATCATCAACGACAGCCCCGTCGACTACATGCTGGAGAATGTCGGCGCAGAGGGCGCGTACGACGAAGCCCACGTCATTACCGTTAAAGCCGGCTCGACCTTCACCGTCCTGATCAAGAACGTGCCGGACCCGTCGAGGCTCAGCCTCACGTTCAAGGCGCTCAACACCTACATCGCCCCGCGCGAGCACCTGACCGTCCAGCTCCGCGATCTCACGCCCTAGGAACAGAAGGGCAGGCCGGGCGGCTGAAAGTCGCTGGCGTACCGCCCCGGACGGCTCTATGACGCGCCAGCCTACCAATGCGGGTGTGGCGGAATTGGTAGACGCACTGGATTTAGGTTCCAGCGGGGCAACCC
>DAINAT010000029.1:0-31848 GCA_036733305.1 Hyphomonadaceae bacterium | reverse complement strand
TCATCCTGAGCAGCACGCGAAGCGTGCGCCCGTCGAAGGACGAGGGCGTGCTCACAGCCTGTCATCCCGGAAACGCGAAGCGTTATCCGGGACCCATTGTGAGAGCACGACACACCATCAATGGTTCCCGGCTCTCGCTACGCTCGGCCGGGATGACAACCATTGGTGAAACCGAGAGCGCGCAACACGCACGCTCCTACATCAACACACCCCTCTCACTCCGTGTCCGACGCTTCGCGTCGAACCCCAGACGTAAGTCGGGACCCAGGGGCGGCTTGTTCCGGTATGCGTTGCTCTGGTTCCCGGCTTGTGCCGGGGCGAGCGGTGATTTGATCACCGCTCCAAACAAAAACGCGCCCACCTAAGCGAGCGCGTCCACAACCCAAGCCCATCCCACCCCGCTTGCCAGCGGGAATGCCCCCTCACGCCACCTGCCCAGCGGCCCAGCCAGAGCTCCATGCCCACTGGAAGTTATACCCGCCCAGCCATCCGGTGACGTCCACACACTCCCCCACAAAATACAGCCCCGGCGCGCCCTTCGCCTCCATCGTCTGAGACGACAGCCCGTCCGTATCGACCCCGCCCAGCGTCACCTCCGCCGTGCGCCAGCCCTCGGTCCCATCCGGCATCACCCGCCATGCATTCACCGCGCTCGCCACCTCCCGCAGCTTCGCATCAGACAAATCCGCCAACCGCGAAATTCCAAACGTCCGCGCCGCAATCTGATCCGCCAACCGCTTCGGCACAAAATGCGTCAGCGCATTGTCGAGCTGCAGCTTCGGTCGCGAACTCCGCTCCGCTTTCAACTCGGCGAACACATCCCGCCCACGCGCAAGATCAATCACGATCTCTTCGCCCTCGCGCCAGTAACTCGAGATCTGCAGGATCGATGGCCCCGAAAGCCCGCGATGGGTGAACAGCATCCCCTCATCGAAATGCGTCTTGCCCGCGCTGACCCGCGCCTCAACCGAAACTCCCGCCAGCTCTTTCACCGGCTCAAGCTTCTCACCCTCGAGCGTGAACGGCACGAGGGCAGGGCGCGGATGCGCGATCTTCAAGCCGAACTGCTTCGCGACCTCGTACGCATAGCCGCTCGACCCCATCTTCGGAATCGACTTGCCCCCCGTCGCAATCACCAGCGACCTGCAAGCAATCGGACCAACCTGCGTCTCAACCACGAACCCGTCGCCCGTCTTCGCAATCGTCCCCGGCTCAATGCCAAGCTCAAGCTCACCGCCTGCCGCTTTGAGATCATCGAGCAGCATATCAATGATCTCATTGGCAGAGCCATCGCAGAACAACTGGCCCAACGTTTTCTCGTGATAGGCAATCCCGCGCGCCTCGATCCGCGCAATGAAATCGCGCTGCGTGAAACGCTTCAGAGCAGACTTCGCAAAGTGCGGATTGTTGGACAGGAACTGCTTCGGGCTTGCATGCAGGTTGGTGAAATTGCACCGCCCCCCACCCGAGATCCTGATCTTCTCCGCAGGCTTCGCTGCATGGTCGATCACGCGCACGGATCGTCCGCGCCGTCCCGCTTCGATCGCGCAGAACAACCCAGCCGCTCCAGCGCCGATGACAAGAACATCGGTGCTGCGGGTCATGGAGATCTCAATTCACGGATGGGCGCGCGGTGCGGAGGTTGTCACCTATCCGCGCCTTTGGCCCGTTTGTCACGCCCGGTGGATCAGGCGGTGTGGATCAGGCAGCGGCCTGGTTCGCGCCACCCGATGCACGGATCTTCCAGAACCGGATCGCCCGCTGCGCCGATTCAACCGGCACCTGCTCGAACATCCGGCCATGCGCCTCGGCCTTCTGCAGTCCGCCCGAGCCGCCCAGCATCATCATGCAGAGCGTCACGAAAACCGGACGCGGGAAAGTCGCGGCGCGGCAGAGCAGGGCGATCGCATCCACATCCTTGGCGTCCCAGTGGCGCGTCGCCAGATCGAAGTCCACGCCGACAAGGCGAGCGAACGCGATCAGGAAGGCCGTGCGATTGTTGGAGCGCAACAGCGCCTCGAGCGACGAAGGCTGCAGCGCGTTGCGCTTCTCCATATCGTCGACATGCTCTTTCGCGAGCTGGTAGTCGCGCGGCAGTGCGCCATACGCCTCGGCCACGTGCTCTTTGGCGGATTGCAGGGCGCTTTGAATCTGCGCCTCGCTCGCGCCCTGGAATTTGGAGAGGATTTCCTTGCGCAAATCCGCGCTCACACGCGAATAAACCAAGTTGAGAACTTCGAGCGGAACGCTCTCGCGTTTCACCAGCGGAGATTGAAGCGCAACGCTGGTCTGCGCACGTTCGGCCACCCGCTCATAGGTCTCGCGGCTGATCCGCGCCGTCTGGTTGTTCAGCAGCGACGCCACAACCGGATCGCTACCCTTGGCGACCAGCGCGCTCGACACGTGCTCGCCGATGTCGTCACGCCTGGTGACGGCCATCATGTGTTCCTGCGATTGCGCACGCACGACCTCGACAAGGTCCGCTTGCGTCAGGGCGCGCGAAGATTCCAGAACCGGACGCGCCACATCGATAACGTCGTTGGCCAGGCGCAGGGCCGTGCGGCGAATGGACAGGCGCGAGGCCGCAACCTTTTTCGCAAGGTCGACACGCACTTGCGTCTCGAGATCCGCGGTCAGCGCGCCCACGATTTCGTCGAACAATTCGGCTTCGCGATCCGTGCGTGGTTCAGCCGTCGTCAGGAAGCTGTCCGTGACCTGACGCATCAGCTCACGCCGCTTCTCGCTGGACTTTTCTTTCGCCAGGTCGACGAGCATAGCGAACGAGTTCATCGGAAGACTCCCGGTCCCAAGCCCCCTTTCTAGACGAAATGGGTTAACCTTCCCGTTTCCCGGACCGCAAAATTTGACGCCCATCTCCCGCCCGAACCCCGATATAGGGCCGCCGGCATGGAAACGGCCTGCGTGTTCACTATATGTTCTTGTGATGGGCTATGCCAGTTGAACAGGGCCGCATGCTTCTGGAAATCGACAACGACATCCCATCGCCTGATCAGCCGACGAACACGTTCGTCGCCATTCGCCCGCCATGGCCGGTGGCGCAGCAGGTCTATTCCGGGGCGACGCAGCTCTGCTCACAAGCCGGGATCGCGGGTAGTCGCCGGCCATCCTCGATCCTGCATATGACTGTACTTCCGATCGGCAGATATGGCGGGCGCCTGCCCCGCAAGCTTCTGAAACAGATTGATTGCGCCGTCAGCATGGTTCGGCTTCCGGCCATCGAGATCATGCTCAACGAAGCCGGAAGTTTCGAGACGAGAAAGCGCCATGTGCCCTTCGTGCTGGAGGGTAGCGAACTTGCCGAGGTGTGTGGGCTCCGCCTGGCGATACACGCCGCGTTGCGCGTCAAAGGCCTCAACGTGCCAGCGCCCAAGGCATATGCGCCGCACATGACACTCGCCTATGCGTCCCAACGGTCTCCACGCCGCAAGGTCGAGCCCTTCATCTGGCAAGCACGCGAATTCCAGCTCATCGAAAGTTGGGTTGGCCAGACCAAGTATATCGAACTGGGCCGTTGGGCGCTCAACCACGGCGTGTGAACGCAACCACCTCGACCGACCCGCTCGCGAAGTCGCCCACGCCACGGACCCGAACGAGTTCCGCCTGCCTTGCCAAGTTGTCGAGAAATGGTGCTGCCTAGGTGACTTGAACACCTGACCCCCGCATTACGAAATTACACGTGTAATCTATCTTGGTGTTTCGTGCTGACGGAGCGCGTGTCAGATTCTGCCAACAAATCCTCGCTCTATACGTGATTGGCAGAGACATGCGCTTCCTCCTGTTTCCTCAAAATTCCCCCAGTTCCCGGTCACGGTGCTTACCCGGTGCTTCTCGGGGACTGCTTCGTTTGACCCCCGCACTTCAATGCTGCGCGCCGCCAAGACATATCCGAAGCGCAGCGGTCGCGTTGTCAAATGTTGCCTGCTGTTTCCGGCTGTTTCCGAATATCGCGCGGAATTCCCCACCGCGTTGCGTCTCCTATTCGCCTCCGCGTTCGCTTCATAGCGTGGCGCAGAATTTGGAACTGGTGGCCGCGTGAAACTCATCAAACGCAACATCGAAGCGCTTGCCGCGCCCAAAGAAGCTCGAATCGTATTTGACGAAGAGCTTCCTGGATTTGGTTTGCGGATGGCGCCGTCAGGCAAGAAGACGTTTGTCGCGCAGTACCGCGTAGGCGGCGGCCGAGCAGGCCGGCAACGTCGCGTTACTATCGGAGCCTTCGGCAAGATCACGCCAGAGGATGCGCGCACCGAAGCGAAGAAAATCCTGGCGCGTGCGCATCTCGGTGACGACTTTGCGGATCAGCGCGACAAGGTACGAAACTCGCGCACCGTGAGCGAACTCATCGACGAGTGGTCCAAGGGCGGAGTGCTCATCAACCGGCGCACCGGCGCCAAACGACAGCAGGTCAATATCAACAATGATATAGCGCTCGCCAACCATCACCTGAAGCCTCTGATTGGCAACCGCACGCTGGAAAGTCTTTCCAAAGGTGACATCCAGTTGCTGCGCAACCGCATCGCTGGCGGTGACACCAAGACAACCCGCAAAGGCCGTCGACGCGGCAAGATCAATGTCACCGGCGGGGAGGGAACGGCGACAAGAACGATTCGGCTGTTCTCGTCGATCCTCTCCTATGCGGTCGATATGGAACTGATCCCGCGAAATCCTGCCCTTGGCATCAAACTGCCGCCGGGTGGACAGCGGCATCGCTACCTGTCTGCGGATGAGCTTCGCCGGTTGGGCGAGGTTCTTGAAAGACCAGCGTCAACGACGACCGCGGGTGCTGCCGCCATCATCCTGCGCCTGCTCATCCTTACAGGTGCGCGTCGCGGCGAGATCGAAGGGTTGAAATGGTCAGAGGTCGATTTCAACTTCGGCATGCTGCGCAAAAAAACCAGCAAGACCGGAGCCAAGGTCATACCGCTCGCCCGGGTTGCGGTCGAGATTCTTGATGAACAGAGGCGCTGGGTGGATCGCAGTCAGCCATGGGTTTTTCCTGCGTACCGGGGTGACGGACACTTCGATGGTCTAAACAAGGAATGGCACCGCATCCGCAAGCTTGCCGGGATCGAAGACGTTCGCATTCACGATCTCAGACACACCTTCGCAAGCGTCGGCGCCGGCGGTGGCGTGGGGCTGCCGCTCATTGGCGGAATTCTCGGGCATCGTCAGGCTTCAACGACGCAGCGATATGCTCACCTGGCTGACGGGCCTCTGCGTACAGCGGCCGATTTGATTGGTAGTGAATTGGCTGCTGCGCTTGATGGAGCTTCGCTGCGGTCGAGAGCGAATTCGGAAACAGTCACTGCGGGCAGTTGATCGTTGCGAATCGTCAAAGTCGTCACGCAGATCGCTGCGCCGGCAAATCCGCCGTGCGACCAGTGAGTGTTCTCTCGGGCAAAGCCTCTCTGACAGCTCCGTTTATACAGGGTATAGCCTATTATATGAGGGCAATATTATAGGCTATAGCCTATTGACAATTGGAATATCTATAGGTTATAGCCTATCAAATGAGATTGGCAGCGGACCAAATTGACAGGCGTTTCGAGGACGTTCGGCCGCTTCTAAAGCAGCTGGCCAGGCCGCCACGCGGTTGGATCAAAGCCATTCGCGAAGGTCTTGGCATGACGAGCGCTCAGTTGGCAGTGCGAATTGGAATTCGCCAACCGAGCTTTGCTGAGCTGGAAAAGTCTGAAGCTGATAAGCGCATTACATTGGCATCGCTGGAGCGAGTCGCCAAAGCACTCGACTGCCAGCTTGTGTACGCGCTGGTTCCCAACCGGTCCTTGTCGGACCAATTGGCAGAACGGGCAGAGGATATCGCAGAGGAGCAACTCGCAGCCGTCGACCAGACGATGAAGCTCGAGAAGCAGTCTGTGACCAACACTCGGCAACGGGACGCGTTAAAACAGCGGATCATCCTCGGCCTGTTCGACAAGCCGTCGCGCCTTTGGCGGCTGCCTTGACCGGATTGGGGGACGAGGAGCCTGAAGGCGCGACCCCACTTACTCCGGAAGACAGGGAGGGGCTCATCCCCGCGGGGGTGACACTCCGCCATGAGCTCAATGAATACGAGCAAGAGAACATCGCTGAGGCGCGGTTGTGGGCCGTCGACCGCAAGCGAAATCCGGTCGACGTGCCGTTCTGCAAGAACCTGCATAAGAGGATGTATAATCGCGTGTGGCGCTGGGCAGGGGACTATCGTAGCCGCGACACCAACATCGGGTGCGATCCAATCCAGATCGAACAGCAGCTTTACCAGCTGGTCGGCAGCACCCTCTGGTGGATCGAGAAGAAGACATTTGAACCCGACGAGATCGCCGTCCGCTACAAGCATGGACTGGTCAAAATCCATCCCTTCCGCAACGGGAATGGCCGATGGTCGCGCCTGATGGGCGATGTGCTTGCGCGCCATCTCGACCGGCCTGTCTTCAGCTGGGGCGGCAGCCAGTTGGTAGACGACGACGTCGTACGCAAAGCCTACCTGGCTGCGGTGAAGAAGGCGGACGGCGACGACTTTCCTGACCTTCTGGCATTCGCACGATCATGATGTTGCCGTCTCGACTGCCTCTAGTTTTCTGAAACCGCTGCGGTCAAACATTCCACATGTCCTAGACGAAAGGCCCAAACATCTGGCGATGCATCTGTCAGAAACTCGGGTATGAATCTGACAAATGGCTATCGCAGATCAGATTCTTGCATTTCTGAAGGGACGGGACCGACAAGGGCCCGTTTGCGCGAAGCAGCTTCTGCATCTTGGTTCACGTGCTGCCGTGGACCAGGCTTTGTCGCGGCTTGCTCAGCGGAAGAAGCTGATGCGTGTTGCGCGTGGATTTTATGCGCTCCCGGTGAAGTCGCGTTTTGGAGAGTTGCCGCCAAGCGCCGCGGAGATCATCACCGCACTCGCGCGACAGAGGGGCGAGCGTATCTCGCCCGTTGGAGCTGCGGCAGCAAACGCATTGGGTCTCAAAACGCAAGTCCCGTTGCGCAGCGTCTATCTGACATCTGGCCGGTCGCGCAGGCTACGCGTTTCCGGGGAAACGATTGAACTTCGTCATGCAGCCTCGCTAGCTGAGAACGCTCAGCACGAGCAACTGCTGCGCGCGATTGAATGGTTGGGGATCAAGCGCCTGCAACAGGTTCGTGCGATGCTGAATTCGCTACCGCTTCGGGAACGACGCGAGCTGGCCGAACGCGCCGCGCTTATGCCAGACTGGATGGCTGAGGCCGTGAGCGAAGCGGCACATAATCCTTCTCCGCAGAAGGCGAAGGCGAAGAACCGACGTCTGTGAGTTGACGCGAACCGACCAACAAGTGCGAAAAGCTCGCTTGGTCGAAGCTGGCGCCGCAACGCGACGATTGGTTCCGCATGCACGTCGAAGAACCGCGAAGCTGATTGAAGCTGTCGCCCTACTAATTCCCTACAAGTGAGCCGTTATGCGCGGGTCAGTCAGAGGAAGAACACTGGCGCAAAGCCACCCCCCTCGGTTCGGAAGTTGGTCGTCTGGCCTTGGTACAAGCGAGCCGCTGCGAGCAGCAGCTGCCCGTCGTAAGTGTACAGGCGCACATCAACCTTTCGCGCCACTGTCTCGTCTCCCAGCTTGATCAACCGCTCACCAGGCGGGGCGAGATCCTGGGCGATGTAGTCAGCTCCAAGAATGTCAGCCCAGGTTGATCGGGTGAGCTTGTCGCCGCGATAGACGGCTTTGCCGCCATGTCCCGCAACCGGCTTGAAGAAGAGGGACTTGCGCCTTTGCCATAGGTCGTCGGCATTATCGGATTTTACAACGACAGCATTCGGGATGCTCGCCAAGGCGGTGCGCGTCGCTTCAGCGATGCCCCATTCCCGAAGGCGATTGGCATCCGTCAGCAAGGTGAGATTGCGCTTGTCGGCAAGTGTCGCGTGATTGTGTGGGGTGGGCGTCAGTACGGCGGCGCTGTCGCTGTAGGCCCGGCGCAATGCTACGTGTTGCGGTTGGGACAGGTCAAAATCCACCAGCCGGTTGTAGACGAGATCGATCGGTTCGCCGCGGCAGGTAAGAACGTGGCCGTCATAAGCGAGCTCGCTTGGGTCGGCGATCATTGAGACCATGCCGTTGGCCTCAAACAGTCGCTGCGCCAGAAGAAATTCGGGATAGAGATACTGCGCTTCAGGCGCATCATCGACGATAGCGATGATCTTTGGTCGACCTACACGCCCCTGCAACCGCCACTCCGCTTCGAACATTGCGATGACATCGCTGTCGAAGTTCGGCGCCTGTGCATCCGCTATGGCTGCTGCAACATCCGCGCAGCAAGCGAGCTGCGCCTTCGCACTAAAGGCGTTCAGGAATGCTCCGCCAGCATTGGTGTTGATTTCGATGAGGCGAGGGGCGTCTCCCGCCAGGTGAAAGTCATAGCCCATCAACGCGCCGCGCGGGCCGTGGTCTGCGCGAGCGATGGATGGAGCCCACGCGGCGGCGGCTTCCCGGTAGCCGGGCAGCCGGGCGACATCTTCGATCGCCGCAACCGTCGCCATCATGCTTTCCAGATCAGCGCGCGGCAGGAAAATCGGCAGGTTCGAGAAGAGATGTGGGCGGCTCTCGATATGCCTCACGAAAAAGTCGTCGTCGCGCGACGCCTTCCGCATGGCATCGGCCAAACCCTGCCTGTCGAGAGAAATGCAGAAGCAGGTTCGATTGAGTTCGGCTGCCAACTCTCGCGATGCGCTGCCCGACACGCACGGTGATCTGTCGCATTCTGGAAGGGCAGTGTCATTCATGCATCAGCATCCGCGCGTCGAATCGAACCGGTGAGCTGGACAGCAGACGCCAGTGTATTGGAGATGGTGCCGAACTTCCGGATGTTTGTATGCAGCAGTTCAAGGCGTCGTTCGGGTTCGTCAGACTCAACCACGATTTCATAGTCTATGGTCTTGATCGAAGGCGGCGCATCAATTCTGACGGCGTGCAGCCGGACCGACATGCCGCGAAGTTCAAAGTTGAGCATAGGAGCTACGCGCTCGGCGCCCTTGATCATGCACGCAGCCAGCGAAGCAAGAAGCAACTCCGCCGGATTGAAAGCGTCGGGCCTGCCTCCAAGTCCGGTATCGAGCACGACCTCGGCCTCCTTGGCGTTCGCAACGCTACCGGAGCTGTCCACACGCCGGGCGCTCACGGTGTATTCGAGTAAGGTGGTCATGCTCCCGCTCCGTCGCGCATGCAGTGACGTTGAGCCGCATCAAACGCGGTAAGGCCCAGAGATGCTTGTCTTGCGTCAAGGGCTGGTCGCCGCTCAGTGTCGACAGATATCAGGTCCAATTGTGGAGAAGGCTTTTCAGCATGCGAAAACTCCTCTGTTCGGCTCTGCTGCTGGCTTCCGCCGGGTGCGCGACGGTCTCCACGACTGATACGGCGACAGTTTGCGTCGCCAATGTGCAGAGCTTCGCAAACCCCGAGGCTGGCACCCGCGGTGACTTCCGCCCCAACGTCCTTTTTTCCGATGTGCGAATTGGCCCGGCGGCAGTCGGCTATGGCGCTACGGGAAGTCGCGGCGACGAGATCACCATATCCGACGGCGTCTTGCATCTCGCGAGGCCAGGCGCCGCTGGCGGCTACCGACACAGAGTCGACGCAGCGGAGGGAGAGGGCGCCTACATGCTTCAACTGATAAATGTGGAAGTGTGGCGCACGCCAAGTGCACTGCCGGCGATTTCCAATCTGGACGCCTTGGGCGCTGCGATCAGCAATCAGGTCGGCGCGGCAGGTTGCATTGGTGCTGCCAAGTTTGCTTACCGGATCGAAGGACGCGTGCGGCGCGCCGAATGGAGCCTCGACACGCTTCCGCAGCGAGGCGACTTCGTCACCGAAGGGCACGATGTCGTGGTCGTGGGCCTGTTTGCGAACGTGGAGCAGGCGAAGCACTTTGTGCCGGAGGGTCGCAACATTCACGCGCATGCCGTTTTCCCAGCGTTGGGCGTCGCGGGTCACCTCAAATCGCTTGAGCTTGAACCAGGAGCGCGCCTGCAGCTTCAGGCCCGCTAGCATCACGCGACCCGCTGACCAGAAGCGTCGATGATGAGTTCGCCACTTTCCTTGGCGAATGGTCCGGGTGGCCATTTGTCCAACAGGTCAAGCGTTCGTTCGCTAGGGCGACACAGCCTCACGCCTCTGGGTGTTGCAACGATCGGCCGGTTTACAAGAACGGGGTGAGCGACCATGGCAGCCAGCAGCGCCTCGTCGTCGACCGCTGGATCAAGCAGCCCAAGATCGGCGGCTGGGGATTTCGTGGTCCGCAGAGCTTCGCGTGCCGTTAATCCTGCGGCTGCGAAGAGCGCCAGAAGCTGCGGTCGGGTCCACCCGGTTTCGAGATAGGGGACGATGGTCGGCTCATACCCGGCAGCGCGAATTAGTTCGAGCACATTGCGGGACGTGCCGCAGTCCGTATTGTGGTGGATGACGACCGGAAAATGCGCGCTCACGTTTGCCTGTCCTTCGGAAGGAGTGCGACGCTGGCGGCCCAGGCGAGCAAGGCGCCCGCGATCTGGCCGGCGATGAAGCCGGGCACGTCTGCCGGACGAACGCCCGCGAACGTATCGCTCATCGCGCGCGCAATGCTGATGGCGGGGTTGGCGAAGGATGTGCTGGCCGTCCACCAATAGCCAGCAGTGATCACAAGCGCGACCGCTGTAGGGACCGCCTCAGCTTTCCATCGCGAAACGAACAGGATGGCGAAGAGCAGGGCAAAGGTTGCAACGCCTTCACTCAACATCTGAGCCGGTCCGGCCCGGACAAGCGTGGAGGTCTGCAGTATCGGCAGTTCGAACATGGCGTGCGCCAGCCAGGCGCCGAGAATGCAGCCAGCAACCTGCGCAAGCACATAGGCGATGGCCGCCGTTGGCGTCAGTTGACGCCGCAGGGTCATGATCAGCGTGACGGCCGGGTTGAAGTGCGCGCCGGAGATGGGGCCGAGCGCGTGGATCAGCACATAGAGGATTGCCGCTGTTGCCAGCGTATTACCGAGCAGCGCGACCGCATCGTTGCCGCCGGCGAGGCGGCTTGCGAGGATACCCGAGCCGATGACTGTGCCGGTGAGAAGTATGGAGCCGAGAAGTTCTGCGGCGACTTGACGAGACAGCGCGGTCGTCATGCGGCGCCGTTGTCGGATTGGCTCGCCTTGGCCTGGATATCTTTCAAGCGGTTCTGGATCGTCATGCGATCAATCGACGCCAGTGGCAGGTTGAGAAACAGGTCAATCCGCGTGCGGAGCTGGCGGGCGGCCATTGCGAACGCTGCTGCGATCTCGGCGTCCGATCCTTCGGCTGCGGCCGGATCGGGAATGCCCCAGTGCGCGGTCACCGGCTTGCCTGGCCAAATCGGGCATACCTCGCCCGCAGCGTTGTCGCAGACGGTGATGATGAAATCGAGCGGTGGCGCGCCCGGCTTGGCGAACTCGTCCCAGGACTTCGACCGAAGGCCGTCCGTCGGAAGCTTCAGGGTCTCCAGCAGTCGGATTGCATGAGGGTTCACCTCGCCCTTCGGAAACGATCCCGCCGAATATGCCTTGAACCGCCCTTTGCCGCCCTGGTTGAGCAGGACCTCCGCGAGAATGGAGCGGGCGGAGTTGCCGGTGCAGAGGAACAGCACGTTATAGACGCGATCATCGGGCATCAGCGGCACTTTCCAGGAGCGCAGGTTTTGAGCGTGGCGGCGAGCGGTGTGCAGATTTCAGATGAGCCGTTGCAGCAGTCTTCGATGAGGAAGCCGAGCAAGTCGCGCATTGCGCCGTAGTCTGCACGATAGATGATGGAGCGGCCATCGCGACGAGACGAGACGAGGCCAGCGTTCGAAAGAAGCAGCAGGTTTGTTGAAAGCGATGACGGCGGCATCTTGAGGCGCGCGGCAACGTCGCCTGCCGCCATGCCCTCTGGCCCCGCCTTGATCAGAAGCCGAAAGGCCGCGAGCCGCCCATCGTGGGCAAGCGCGGAGAGAGCGGATATCGCTTGCTTTGCTTGCATGTTTCGGGAAATATAGAAATATAAAGACCAGCGCAAGATGGAGTTGCGATTTTTGACGATCGCGGTGGCGGGTCGTGCAGGGGCACACGCGATGATTGATTTCTATGCCGCACGGAGCCCGAACGGGCGCAAGATATCCATCATGCTGGAGGAGTGCGAAGCGGCCTATCGCGTTCACTTCGTCAATCTAGAGCAGGGCGAGCAGTTCAAGCCAGAATTCAGGCGCATCAACCCTAACTCGAAAATCCCCGCGATCATCGACAACGGGGAAGACACGCCGGTAACGGTCTTCGAATCCGCGTCGATTCTGATCTACCTCGCCGAGAAATTCGATCGGCTATTGCCCACGACACCGGTAGGGCGGGCCGAGTGCATCAGCTGGACGGTCTGGCAGGTCGCCAATGTCGGCCCGATGTTCGGGCAGTCGCACCACTTCCGCAGCATTGCCCCTGAAAAATGCCCCTATGCAATCACGCGCTTCTCGAAAGAGGCTGCGCGACTGGTGCGTGTCATGGAGAGGCGGTTGGAAGAGAAGGCGTTTCTCGCCGGCGAGTACTCGATTGCCGACATTGCAGTGTTTCCATGGATTCGTGTGGCGTTGGATTCGATGGTGCGCAACACTCCAGATCTTGTCGGTGAGACGCCCAACGTCCGGCGCTGGTTCGCCGAAGTCGGCGAGCGCCCTGCTGTCCAGCGCGGGCTGGCGCTGGGGCGCTGACCGCCACGCTTTGCAATCAGGTGGGCCGATGATGGTATCGTTCAATCCGAGGTACGGTGCCGCGAAAGCGCCGCTGCGAGCCAGAACCCGGCAACGAGAGTGACCGATCCGGCAAGGATCGCCAGGATGACGGGATCATAGGACTGGGAGGTCGACCGAAGTGCGGCGGCGGCGAGTGGTGCGAAAGCCCGTGTCACCGTCGCTGGAATATTCATGGCGCCCATGACGGCGCCATAGCTCTCTTTTGTCAGCATTTCCGGGACGGCAGCGCCCCGCACGATGGTCAGAATGCCGTTGGCGGCGCCATAGAGGACGGTCACGAGCAAGATCACAGGATAGCGCGGCGGCAGGAAAGCCAGCGCGGCAAATGCCACGGGAAAGCCGAGCACGACGATCGATCCGATTGCTCGCATCGAGGATCGCCGGGCGAGGAGCGTGACGGCGATACGTCCACCAACTTGAGCTGGGCCAATGAGCGCCATGGCGACGACAATGGCGCCCGCATCGAAGCCGCGCTCCATCAACAACGGGTAGAGATGAAAGTTGAAAGCCGTGAAAGCAGCCGCGTGTGCCGTGAACGCCAGCGCCAGCGCCCAACGGCACCGCTTCCCGCCGGCAGTCATTCAGCACGCGGTCTGGCTCTACTTCCGCTTCACGCTAAGCCTACGAGGCGTGGAGGCGATGCTCGCTCACCGCGGCATCGATGTGAGCTACGAGACGATCCGATACTGGACAGTGCAGTTCGGTCCAAAGATCGCAGCCAACCTTCGTCGTCGCAAACTCCGGCCATCTCCGCGTTGGCACCTCGGCGAGATGGTCTCGAACATCGCCGGTGAGCGCGTCTGGATCTGGCGTGCAGTCGACTACGAAGGGGAGGTGCTGGACGTGATCGTGCGTAAGCGACGCGACGCTGGAGCAGCGCTTCGATTCATGCGGCGGCTATTGAAGAACCAGTATGTCGAGCCACAAGTCATCGTCACGGATGGACTGCGGTCAGATGGTGCAGCACTTGCTCAACTCGGTCTCATCGATCGCCATCGGCCTGGACGATTACGCAACAACAACCGCGCTGAGAACTCGCATCTAAGCATTCGAAGGCGCGAGCGAAAAATGCAGGGCTTCAAGAGCCGAGCATGAGCGCAGCGCTTTCTGGCGACACACGCAGCGGTCTACAACACGTTCAACATCCAGCGGCATCTGCTGAGCCGCGGAGCGTTGCGCGTGCTGCGCGCACGCTCGGAATCCGTCTGGAGCAGGGCGGTGGCGTGACGGCCGCAGCGCGTCGTATGCCCCACAAAATCTAGTTCAGTTAACGTGACAATCCTTGTTGGTGGCCTGCATCGGGCCTCTTATCGATGGCTCCAGACTTTCACAGCGCTTACAATAAGCATGAATGCCAGCAGCGGCAGCAGGACACTGGACGGTACGGTCCCAACCAGCTGTGCGCCGATGAAGCTGCCGACAACTGAGCCACCTGCCATAATGAGAAGGAACGTGCTGTTGCGGCCGAGCACCGCAAAACTCTGGTCGCGGCTGTAGCGCGCAAATCCAACGATCATGGTCGGCAGGCTGACCGCAAGCGACAGGCTCCCCGCCAGTTTCACGTCGGCGCCAAACAGCAGGATGAGCGTAGGAATCAGCAACTCGCCGCCGGCGACACCCATCAGCGACGCGACAACGCCAATGACGAAGCCGGCGAGGACGCCGATGCTCACCTGCCATAGTCCGCTCAAGATCGAATGGCCGGATGAGCCCACATCGTGGCCGAAAAGGAGGACGGCAGCGATGCCCACGAGCAGGATGGCGATCACGCGGTAGAGAAGTTCTGCCCGTAGCCGCGTCGCCCATCCGGCGCCGAACCACGCGCCTGCCAGACTGCCTGCCAGTAGATTCGCAATCACCGGCCATTGCCCAACGACTTCGGCCAAGGGAACGGAGTTCGCCCGAAAGGGCAGCGCACTGGCGACGACGACAAGGCTCATAGCCTTGTTGAGGATCACCGCTTCGAGGGCGGGGAAACGAAACAAGCCGATTAACAACGGGAGCCGAAACTCAGCGCCGCCGAGTCCGATGAGCCCGCCCAGCATACCGATCAGGCCGCCACCGCCGAAGGCTGCAGCCAACCGGCGTTTTGGCCGCAGTGCCTGTGATGAGTCCGTTTCGTTCATGTCGCAAAATTCGCTATAGGCCGGCGGCTATAACGATGGCGGGAATGGTTCCGGTCAAGTCTGCATTTGCGACGCGAGGCTTGGCCTTCCCCAGTGAAGAAGGTAGACATGTTTGCTGATGGGGATGGAGTCCCCCGACAACCGCCTCTTGGCTGATGACTCCTACCAAGCGCTTTGTTGCGTTGGGTAGGAGTACGCGACGTCTCCCGCCCGATCCAAAGGATGAGGAGATAGTCGTTTTGATTCCCGATATCATTTTCAAATTGATGTTCGAAGCCGTCCAGAAATTGCTTCTAGCGGTCGAGGTTCTGGCATGATGCGGGAGTTGTTTTTATCCAGCGTTGTGTTTGCGGGGGCCGGCACGGGCGGAGTGCTGCGCCACCTTGCCAATCGCTTCATTCCCATGGCCCTGCCGGTAAGCTTCCCGCTGTCGACCTTCATCGTCAATGTACTGGGGTGTTTCGCGATGGGTGTCCTAGCGAGTTGGTTCGCCTTTCGTGGCGAAGCGAGCAGCCAGACGCTTCGTCTGCTTTTGACCACTGGCGTGCTCGGCGGGTTTACAACCTTCTCGGCATTCTCGCTCGATGCCGCCTTGCTATGGGAGCGGGGAGCTATCGCAGAGGCGGCGTTGTATGTTAGCGGCTCGGTTGTCCTCTCGCTGATCGGCGTGTTCGGCGGCCTCGTACTGATGCGGACGATACTGCAGTGAATCCGCACGCGTCACGAGGGCGTTCCGCCATTCCCCGAACCGTTTGGGCGCTCGGACTCGTCAGCTTCCTGATGGATGTCTCCTCGGAGACCATCCATAGCCTGCTGCCCTTGTTCCTCACCGGAACGCTTGGCGTCAGTGTCGCGCT
This sequence comes from Hyphomonadaceae bacterium, assembly GCA_036733305.1. Classification (GTDB taxonomy): domain Bacteria; phylum Pseudomonadota; class Alphaproteobacteria; order Caulobacterales; family Hyphomonadaceae; genus UBA7672. Next base: position 16,089 of record DAINAT010000029.1, on the reverse strand, counting down.
AGTGGGACTAATCGATGGCGTCGCCGAATCGACGGCCGCCATCACCAAGGTGTTCTCAGGCTATCTGTCCGACCGGTGGGGGCGCCGCAAGCCGCTCATCCTATTTGGGTATGGTCTGGGGGCGCTGACCAAGCCGCTGTTCGCCATTGCGAGCGGGCCATTGATCGTTCTCGGCGCACGCTTCGCGGACCGGATTGGCAAGGGAACGAGGGGTGCCCCCCGCGACGCCTTGATCGCGGACGTGACGCCGCCAGACATTCGTGGCCGTGCGTTCGGTCTGCGTCAGGCGCTGGACACGGCCGGTGCATTCACGGGGCCGCTTCTGGCGATCGGACTGATGGCGCTCTTCGCCAATGACATGCGCGCCGTGTTCTGGGTGGCCGTCATTCCGGCAGCGCTCGCGACAGCATGCGTCGTGTTCGGCGTGGAGGAGAAACGCGAGACGGTTGTCAGAACTGATGCCGCCCCGCCGATCCGCCTCGAAGACCTGGCCCAGCTCCGCCGGCCGTTCTGGATCGTCGTCGCAATAGGGGTCGTGTTCACGCTGGCGCGTTTTAGCGAAGCCTTTCTGGTTCTCAAAGCCAACGCCGAAGGCCTGCCGCTCGCTCTGGCGCCGCTTGTCCTCGTTGCGATGAACATCGTCTATGCGTTGGGAGCCTATCCCGCTGGCATTTTCTCGGATCGCGTGCCTCCCGGGCTACTCCTGATCTGGGGATTGCTGGCTCTCATCGCCGCCGACCTTTCTCTCGCATATCTACCGGGCCTTATCGGCGCCTTCGTCGGCATTTGCCTCTGGGGCGTACACTTGGCCATGTCACAGGGTCTGCTGGCGAAACTCATCGCCGATCATGCACCGGTAAGTCTCCGCGGTTCGGCATACGGCGTTTTCAACCTCGCGACCGGCCTGTCACTCTTGTTTGCCAGTCTGATTGCCGGTCTCGTGTGGGATCTAGCTGGACCAGCTATGACATTTCTTGTCGGCGCATGCTTCGCTGCTCTGGCTGGCGTACTGGTGGTCGCCACACAAAACGCAATAGTCCTGCCGCCCGACAAGCAGGGCGACAACGACTAAACTGCGGTGCTCAAAAGATCACTTTCCCTTGGCAGATGCGGCGCCGCCTCAACCACGGTTTACTGGACAGGAGATATCCTTCGCGATCTCAACTCCATGCGCACTTTTTGATGGGGCGCGCAGGGTGACGATCGACGTTACCAATCTGACAGCGTTCAGCGACCTTGATTGCTCCAATTAGGCATTGGACCGAGAGCCAAGAGACTTTCATGTTGCGCGACGATCTTGGGGTGACCGTGCGCTCGGTCTGCCTGTAAGCCGGTTCTCGCTGGCGGCTCCGACTTGACCTCTGCGGATGTGACAGCGCCGCTGAACAGGAGTCGCTAGCTTCGAATAAAGAGGGACCGTCGGAAAACCGGCGGCCCCTCTTTCCCGCTTCGAAGAATATGCGGGCGGGGCCCAAGCCCTAGGTGACGTGTGGCTCGGTCCCTCATAAGTGCGCACCCAATCGATCAGCCAGCGACACCCAACCGGATGAAGACGCCTCTGCCAGCTCCCGGGAGACGCGACCCGAGGGGTACATCCGATCCATCGATGCGATTGTAGCCGGAGAGATGCTCTTCGTACTTGTGATCGAGCAGATTCTCGATCCCGGCGGAGAGCCGGACGCCGTCACGGATGGTCCAGGCGCCGAAGATATTGAGCAGCACATAGCCTGCTGTCTTGGCCTCAGAATTGGTCAACGAGACCTTGTCCTGACGGGCAACGGCCTGCGTCTCCATCGTCGCCGACCACGCAGGCTGCTCGTAGGTAAGACCCATGGTCAGGCTTGGAGGCGCGATACGATAGAGATTATCGTCGATGTCTCGGCGTTCGCCCCGGACGTAGCTGGCGACTGCGTCGATCCGCCAGGGACCAGCCAGATCAAGACCCGCATCGATATCGATGCCGTAGAGGCGGGCGTCGACATTTGCAAAGCGCAGTGGTGTCGGATCACCATTCATGGACGCGACCATTTCCTGGGGCGTGTTGAGGATCCCGGGAGTTGCGTCGAACGGCACGCCCTGGATGTAATCGTCGATCTGGCGAACATAAATGGTTGGTCGCAGATAGGCCTCGGCGGTGCGGTAGTCGAAGCCCGCTTCCGCGATCCATGCAGTTTCGGGCTTTATGGAGAGATCGCCGACATAGATATTGCCGTCCGCAAGCCCGCCACTGGTGTTATTCGGTAGCCAGAGGAACCGCTCGACGTGGCCAGGTGCGCGCGTCTTGCGGGCAAGCGTGATGCGCCAGGACAGACCGTTGTCCGCTGGCGTCCACAGGCGCGCAACAGCATCCCACGTTGTGTCTTCCCGGGAGCGATCCGACGCATTGAAGGCATTGGCAAGGTTGGTCGGTCCGGCAGGAACCGCCGCACCCGTCGCAGCCAGACCGGCCTTCGCCGTGTGGTGATCTAACCTGAGCCCAAGCTCCGATTCGAAAGGCCCAAGGCCGCCCGCCCACTCTGCGAAGCCGCCGATGCGGTGCTGCGCGATGTCGGGAAGGCTGCGGATGAAGAACGCGGCGTTGGTCGGGTTGGTGATGGTTACGTCGCGGTCGATATCCTCGCCGTCCACGCCGGTGCGAAGTTCGCCGGACAGAAAGGGGAAACTCAGAAAGACGTTCGCTGATCGGGTTGTAGCGAACGCAAGCGATTCGCGCTGTTGCGCGGCGACGGGCGCCGGCCGCAGCGTCAGATTGTTCATCAGGTGAGCGACATCGACATAGCCGACTGAGGCCTCCAGCCTGGTCTCGCCCCAGTGGGTCGAATAGCCGGCTCGTGCGAAATCGGTGTCGAAATAGATCATATCCATTGGGAAGGGCGGATTGCCCGAGGGGCCGGTGTTCTGCCGGCGTACATCGAGGGTCAGCGTGTGATCCCCGAAGCGGACGCCGCCGGATGCGCCATAGACGCTCCGCTTGAACGACGTTGCCGCGATCACGCCGCCAGGAAACCGAGTATCATCCCCCTTCTCGTAGGAGCCAAGCAGGTTGAACCGCCAGTCCTTGCTCGAGACGCCGGCAACGCCGCCAATGGAGGCGCTCTCGTCGATCGTACGAGCATCTGTGGTCAGGTCATAGCCGACCGATACGCCGGGTCCGTCTGCGAAGTCGATCCGCTTGAACATCGCGTCCATGCCCCCGGCGAGACCGGGTCCTAGCCTCACCGGACTGACACCGCGATCGATCACCATTGCGGCGACGAGGGGAGCGGGGGCGTAGTGAAAGGCCGGGTCCATGAGGTTAGGACCGCCCGACGCGAAGCGCTGGCCATCGACGCGCAGATTGAGCCGCTCGCCGAACAAGCCGCGATACTGGGCCTGGCCGGATAGTGCGCCGTTGCCGACGCGCGCCCCTCCGGGAATGCGATCCAGGAGATGCGTGACATCCGGTCCCTGGAGCGGCTGATCCTCCGGCGAAGCCGTATCAGTTGTTGCTGTATCTGTCCGCGATGCGGTGACAATGATCACGTCGCGCAGGGCCGGGTCTGCAGAAGGTGTCTGGGCGTAAGCTGGCATGCCCATGGCGACAAGCGCCGCGGCGCCTGCGCTGGCGAGATAGATGGATTTCATGTGCGTAGCTCCTGGCGCGCAGTGGAAGCATGCAGCTTCGCACTCGCGGAGAATTTCGTTTGACGGGGGCTCAGGCGTTCAGGCGACGCCGGGAGGTCCCCGGCCCGGAAGCGGGGGCCGTGAGAGCCACGCCACCGGCGATGCGATCGGGTAGTGCTCGACGATCCGCAGGTCGTTCAGGATTGTCGGTGTCACCGCGACCGAAGCGGTTGGCAGGCTTGCAATTGCTGACAGGGCGAAGGGACAGGATATCTCGCCGTTGGTGCTCTTTCGCGTGTCGGATGGAGCGCTCGTGTCCCATTGCTCCGTGTCTTCAGAGACCGCGCCGGTCTTAAGATCGACGACGACGCTATGTGTGCCAGCGTCGCTGCACATCTGCACAACCAGGCGCCCGTCATCGTCGGTGCGATCGAGCATGTAACCAGCCGGAATCAGCGCGCGCATCAACGCCAGAGTCGCCACCAGCAGGGAGACGACCGCTCTTGCGGGTATGGATCGCCGAGGCCGTCCCACGTTCATTTCATCCAGCTGGCCGCCACCTTTCATCAGGGACGGGGCGTCCCGAAAGGTGAGAGTGCACAATTTCTAATATGCATATGAAGCACAGAGGCGTGAGATTGAGGTGCGTCAAATCGCCGGGCTCTGACGCCAAGGTGATCCGACCGTGATCGGCGGTCCTGGGTTCCCGCACGCCATCCCAAACGGAGGTGGGCGAGGGAGTGCCCTGCTAGTCGCGCCGTCGTGCGATCTCGCGATAGAGCGCTTCAGGGCTGGCAGCGATCTCCATCGCGACACTCTTCCATCGACCTTTGTCAGGTAGCTTGCCGTTCTCCGCAATCCACGCGTCCAGTCGCTCGGCCACGGTCCGGAGTGACAGGATTTCGGCCCGCCGACGCGCGCGGCGGACCTCGCCGGAGAGGTGCATGACCCACGCCTGAGCGAACTCAGGATTGGTCAGGAACAAGCGACGCAGGGCATGTCTTGCGACGAGTGTCGCGGTGACAGGCTCGGACCCCATCGCATCACAGTGATATGTGGGCGTGAAAAGCGAAGCTTCGGCGAGGATCGAGCCGGCCGAAGCTCGCTGCAATACCACCACGCCGCCGCCGCGCTGGGTGCGGACAAGTCGTGCGGAGCCCGCCTCGATCAGAAACATCGACTGAACCGGATCATCACGACGGAAAAGATACTGGTCGTCCGCGTAGGTATGCTGCTGATGTGGCAGCGAATGAAACCAGTCCCGCATGATATCTATCATGTCATTTCGTACAGGTTCGTGGCAAGCAGTGCAAACTGCAGCTGTCGCTCAGAACAGGATCATCATTCATGAGACCCCTCCTAGTTGCGTCCGCCCTGGCGCTCTTGCTGTCGCCCGCAAGTGTCGCTCAGCAGCCAGACCATGCTCACATGGATCACGGAAAGATGACCGCGCCGGCAAGTGCGGCAGGGATGCCGCAGCAGACGGGGGAAGCGGCGTTCGCCGCGATACAGGAAATTGTGGAGTTGCTTGAAGCGGATCCGACGACTGACTGGTCCAAGGTCAATATTGAGGCGTTGCGCCAGCACCTCATCGACATGAACAACGTCACGCTGCGGGCATCGGTTAAAGTCGTCGAAAAGACGGGGAGCATAACGTTTCAAGTAGCTGGCGAGGGTGCCGTGCGCGACTCGGTGCGCCGCATGCTCAGCGCCCATTCCGCAACGATGAATGGCGAAGATGGCTGGAAGTTCGCGGCCGCGCAGACCGCAACTGGATCTGATCTTACCGTGACGCCGCTGGATGCGGCCTCGATGGTGAAGCTGCGGGCTTTGGGCTTCATCGGGGTCATGACGCGCGGCATGCATCACCATCACCATCACCTTATGATCGCTCGCGGGATGTCTCCGCATCACTAGGATCGAACAGGCGACTCGCCATCCGGCACGTTGCTGGTCGAAGGATTCAACAATGAAGAGCTTTCGGGTTGGCGTGATTGCATTAGCGATCACCGTTACGGGCGCGCCACTGGCATGTGCGCAACGGGTTGCGGGCGAGGGTTACGTTCTCGACCATGTCGGCTCTCAGCATGCGACCATCATGCAGGGCGAGCTTTGGTCGAGAGTCTCCTCCGCTCACTCCGTAGTGTACTGCCCCATCATGCCACCATCTTCGTGCTCAAGAATGTGACAATGGAACATGAAGGGGAAATCTCGGGCGGCGGGTTGCGTGAAGGTCATCAGAAGTTCCGCAGGCTCATTGAGGAGAATGGTGTCCTTGCCGCCGGCCAGATACGGGGCAGGGGCTTTGCCGCCGATCGATAGCACGTGGAAGATGACGCCGTGGACGTGGAACGGATGCGCCATCATGTTGGGCGTAACCTCCCAGACTTCCGTGTCACCAACCTTCGGTGCGAAATCGATGCGGCTCATATCGTAGGTTTGGCCGTTGATCCCCATCGGGGGCCCCATTCCTCCTCCCATCCTCATTCCGCCGCCAGGACCTTGGCCGCGCATCATTGACGGTCCCATGTCGAGCGATACGCGACGCCGTCGGATGGCGCGGCTTGGGTCGACTGCAGCAAGAGGGACAAGCGTCTGAGGCAGAACGCTGGCGGTCGCGGCCGAAGTGGGATGAGGTTCAAAGCTCATCAGCGGGCCGCCAACGCTCTCCCCCAGTCCGGCCATCATGCCGCCGCTCATGCCGCGCATCATGTTGCCGTCGGGCGCTGTCTCAAGAATGCCCGCCTTGCCGTTGGAAAAATCGACCAGCACTTCGAATCGCTCGCTTGGAGCGATGATCAGCGACGTCATGCCGACGGGCGTGTGGAGATAACCACCGTCGGATGCGATCACGTGGAATGTGCGCCCATCAGTAAACTTCAGATCGAAGGTGCGCGCGTTGGCCGCGTTCAGAAGCCGCAGCCGAACAAGGCCACGAGGCACCTTTGCGACCGGCGAAATCGCACCGTTCACCAGGAGTGTGTCTCCCCGCATGCCCATCATCCGCGCTGGTCCGCCAGCACTATAAACCAGAGAACCATCCGGATCGATCTGCCGATCCTGGAGGATGATCGGCAAGTCGTCGATGCCGTAGCTTCGGGGCAAGCCTAGACGCTCGCCCGTGCCATCCTCGACGATCATTAGACCGGCAAGGCCCATGTAGACTTGTCGTCCGGTATCTCCATGCGGATGAGAATGATACCACGCGGTCGTTTCGGGCTGGTCGATTTTGAGAACTGGCCGCCAAATCCCGCCGGGCCTTATGAGCGCGTGAGGCCCGCCATCAAGCGCGGCAGGGACCAGCACGCCGTGCCAGTGCGCCGTCGCAGCTCGATCAAGTCTGTTCTCGACGGTGAACTCTACTTCGTCGCCTTTGTGGATGCGTACCACGGGACCCAGGTACGGTGCGGAAAACCCGTATGTCTTGGTCGGGCGACCGGGCAGGAAGGCGTGCTGACCTTCGGCTGCAATGAGTTTGATTGCTCCATTCTGGTTGCGTGCATCGACCAGCTCGGGAATTGGCAGCGCAGTTCGGGCATTCTGACCCTCCGCCGTGCAGCCGCCCAACAAGGCGACGGTACCGACGCTTGCCTCAAGAAATCTGCGGCGCGTAAGCATTCGTCAATCGCCTTCCACTGACTTACGCAATTGAATGCTGCAAAATGCGATGTAGGTCTCAGCTTGTCTTCAACGCGTTTCGAAAACCATCTTAGTGCGCGCGTCGGCGCTCCACGAGTTAAGTCGCGCAGCCTGCGCCTTGGATGCGCGAAGTTTCTCGCTAGCAGTGATAAGCACCGTCAACGAACTCGCGCGTAGAGGAGTCATCCGATGATCTCGCTACTGGTGCGCTGTCTGAACGCAATCGGGAGAATTCAGCTTGGCTTGCGGAAGCGGAAAAGGAATTGATCCGTATGACGCCGGATGGTGGCGTCAAACACCATCTTCGACCGATCGTCCTGAGGGTTGGCCAGAACGTCGCTTTTCTCGACAAAGACAAGGCCCGCAGCCTTTGCCGAGGCCAGGACGATTGCTGGATCGATGCGGTGAATTGTGCCGCCAGTGCTCGATGGAGCCCCTGCATTCGCGGCGTGATCCATCGCAATGAATTCGCCGCCGGGCTTCAGCACACGCATGATTTCGGCGTACGCTTTTGCCGGGTCGCCGAGGCCAGTAGAATCCTTGGGCACGTAGTAGAGTTCATGCGGCCCCAGAATCCATAGGACCTTGTCCACGGAGCCGTCGGCGGCCTCAAGCTTGTCGAAGTGCGTAGTTGTTTCGACAACGTTTGGCAGGCGTCCAGCTGCTCGCCGCGTGGCAAGGGCAGGCGAAGAGTATGCGAACTCTGCCGGGTTCTGCGTGATGATCTTGCCGGTCGGGCCGACGGCGGCTGACAGGATTTCGGTGTACCAGCCGCGGCCGACCTCCATTTCAAGGATCGTGGCGCCTGGCCGGATGCCAGCGAAAGCGAGCACTTCTGCGGGCCTGCGCGCCGCGTCATCTTTCTTGTCCGCTTCGGCGCGAGCAGGGTCTGAGAGGATTGCTGCATAGTCGGCGGCGCCAAGCGATGGAACGCCCGCCGGCGCTGTTGCGCAGGCCGCAAGCACCAGACCGATGATGGGTAGCAGCGAGACCTTGAGCGTGCGCACGATGAGAACTCCAATCCGTCCCGGTTGGGATCGCTTCATTTATGGTTTGGCCAGCGGCAGCCAGCGACATTCGCCCTGCAATCCCGCCATGTGGCTGTTGTTCGTATCGCCGGGCAGAATAGAGTCTGCATCCGATAGCGGCGCCACTTCAAGACGTGCTCTGTACACAGTGTTATTACCACAATCGTCTGCCCCATCTTGTGGAGCCGGCAAGCGAACGCAATACCCAATATGGTCAATCATGCAAATATACGCATGTTGGCATATAGGACAGCTGATGGTCGCGAATGGGGTCTGCTGGCGACGGCGTGCGAGGAGATCAGGGTGGCTAGGGCACCTGCACCCGGGCGGTGAATGCGCCGCGCAGCTCTCCAGGTTTGAAGCCGGTCGCCTGATCGTCGGGATAGGCTTCACGCAGCGCCAGGCGCGTTTCCTGAGTAAAGCTGGCTGGATCGCCGTGACACGTCGCGCACATTCCGCCTAGCGGGATCGGTCGCATCCAGTTCAGCTCACGGCCTTCAATTCGCGTCGCAGACATCTCAGCCCATTCCTCGCCCGCATCCCTTCTAGCAATGAATGACCTCATCGTCGCCATTTCCCAATCATCGGGAGCGTTGGCGGGGCTTCTTACGCGCAGCGCAGTGCGCTCGATGTCGACGCCTGAGGCGGTCTCGATCTCAGCTGCGATTGCTGGCGCGCGGTTCTTGCAGATGGCGACGGCTGCAGCCGGCCCTCCATTCGTCAGGGCGGATGCTAGTTCGCCGCTCAAACGCTGAAAGAGAAGGTCCGCGGCTGCGTTGGACTTCTGAATAGCCGCCGCAACCTCTTTTGGGTCTGGCGTCGCTGGCGTCACGCATCCCGCGAGAGCCGCGAGCAGCGCCACGCCAAAATGATGACCTATCTTCACGAAGCGACCTCACGAATGCTTTCGGGCGACAAAGTCGATAAGAGCTGAATGCCCGCGATGCCCAGCTCCCTCTTCAAGCACTGCATCGTACGCGTGCAGGTATTCGATTTTCAGGTCGCGAAATTCTGCACGCAGAAGCGACTCGACATACATGTTCTCGATCTGGGGTGGGCCGCCCGTGCCAAGCGCAATCTGTTCAGGGCGGTATCCGTGGAGCAATAGCAAGCCGTTGGGTCTCAGCGCCTGCCTCATCATCGAAAATAGCCTGGATCTGTCACGAGGCCCGACAAACTGGATGAATGTTGCAACCTCGGCATCATAGGCAGCTGGCGGCCAAGACCAAGCCAGCACATCCGCCAGCTCAAATTGGATGCTGACGTTTGCTTCGGCTGCCAGAAGTTGCGCCTTGGCGAGTCCGACCTCCGAGATGTCGATCGCGTGGACGTCAAACCCCTGCTGCGCCAGCCAGACCCCGTTCCGGCCCTCTCCGTCCGCAACGCAAAGAATGCGCGCCGCGCGGGGCAGGCGATTGACCTCGCGAACTAGAAACGCGTTCGGCTCGCGACCGAACACATAGTCCTCTGATGCGTAGCGTGCGTTCCATTGCCGGGCCTGGGGTGAGTTCTCAATCATGCGATGTGTTTCGTCCAACAGTCGGTGATGCGGGCCTGTTCTGGCTGTCTACTTCGCGGTGACCGTGAAGGTTGTTCGGTCAACGCCAGTATTCCCTGTTGTGGCGTCATAGGCCTGCACCACGACATTGTAGACGCCGGCCGCATCTGGGCGAAACGACAGCTCGTACTGACTTGTCATTCCGCTGTAGGCGAGGGGCCGTTCAGGTAACAGTTTCCCGTCGTGCTCGATCGTCGCTGTGATCTGGAACCGGTTCGAGTCCCACAGGCCGCCGGGGCTTGTCGGGCACCCGCACATCATCACGACATTGGCCCGGAGTTTTATGTCAGCAGGCGGGAGCTTGATCGTACTCGCGGCAGCGGGGTCCAGAATGTCCACCACAAATCCGGGCATTTCCACGATCCAGCCGTTTCCCTCCCGAATGTGCTTCCCCGGAAGTATCCACTGCTGGGACGTGACGGTGATGGCGGATTGTGGCTGACCGAGCGGACCGAAAGCTTCCATCTCTACAAATCGCGGCTGATCGATGTCGATCGTGGCGCGAAACGCGGCAGCCTCAGGAGTTGCCAGGGCTTCCCGCCGCTTGGCTGTTTCCGTCAGGCGTTTGGTATCGCCCGTGCCACCACTGGTGACGCCCTCTGCCAAAATCTTGCCGCTCTGAGCATCGCGCAGGATGATGCGTACCCCGCCCATACTGTCGCCAATGAATTTTGCGTCCCGGCTGATCGCGCGCACCACGATGTCCGTGGGTTCAGCAAAGGCGCTCGCGCCGGTGACTGTGGCGGCAAAGACCGCGCACATGATCGTAAAGGCGCGCGTCTTCGCTACGACAGCTGCACGAAACAGACGCTTGAAGTTCGCAAGCATGAAAAGCCTCCCGGCATGCATCTCGACCAGACTACACCATTCTCATTCCGGCGTATGTAAAGGCAACAAGATGCCGATGCGCAGCAGGACAGAACCAAAGTGAGTTTTGTCGCGAGCAGGTGACGTGATTGTGATAAGTAAGAACATGCGCATGTTGTGAATTGTCGGGAGGGCGCCGGGACGCGGGTGCGTGCTGGCGCGTCGCAGCGACCCTTCACAAAACGGGTGCGCCGAGTAGTGTCCCGGTACGGAGCGCTGAACAAATCTCACCGGTCGTGAAGAGGTATTGCCCATGCAGTCGGTTGTGCGATTTGTCGCTCTCATGGCAGTCGTGATGACTACGGCCTCGGCCTGTGTGCACGTGCAGGCGACGAAGGACGCCGTGACTGCGACGCCTGCGAGCGACAGCTACTATCAGTTTCAAAAGGTTGTTTATCAGAACTCGGGTGGGCTGCCGGATGATCGCGCGTACTTTTTGCGGGTGCTTCGCAATATCGGAGCACACGTCACCGCCACCGAGGGCAATGTGGAGATCAGGCTTGTGAGCTTCTCCGGCGGCGTAAAGGTATTCCAGCAAGCCAAGACGGACCCCGAACTCGCCAAGGCAATTGACGCTGTGCGCGAGAAGAAGGTTCGCCTGCTGCTATGCCGCAATACGATGCGCGCTATGAACCTCACCGTCGACGATGTCTACGGAGTGACAGAAGCCGACATCGTTCCGAGCGGCGTTGCGGAACTGGCGCGGCTGCAAGGCATGGGGTTTGTCTACATCCATCCCTGACTTGACGGTCACGCAATCGCGACGCTCCAGGCGCATCTATGATGTTTCAGAAGTCCTTTGTATTGGCCGCCTGCCTGATGCTGGCTGCTCCGGCCAGCTTGGCTCAGGATCCGCTAAGTCGAACTCTTGACGGGCATCCCGACCTGCAGGGGCGGTGGACCATGCGCACATTGACGCCTTTTGCTCGTCCGGCAGGGATTTCAGCTTCGTCGGTAGCTGCGGAAGGCGAGGCGGCTCTGCTCAATCTCATTATGCAGCAGCGTCTTGCGGCTGAGCGATTTGATCCTGGCACGTCTCAGCCTGACGGAGACGCGCTCGCCATCGTGAATGGCGAGCGGCGTACATCGGCCATTGTAAGCCCCAGGAACGGGCAACTCGCATTGACGCCAGCAGGCGAGGCGAGGCTGCAGCAACGCCCGGACGGATATGATGGTCCTGAGGCGCGCCCCGTCAACGAGCGCTGCATCGCGGATGCCGGAAGGGCGCCCTATCGTGTCATGTCGGGGGAGATGTTCTTTGAAATCATCCAGACCAGGGATCACTTTGTCATCCACAAGGAGGGGATGGATTCTCCCAGGATTTTCGCCAACACCCGTTCCAGTAGCGCGTCAGGATCATGGAGCGGGGTGTCCGCGTCGCGTTGGGAAGGCGATACATTTGTGATCGAGACAGCGGGCTTTCGTGCGGATGACACGAACCGCCGGATTTCGGGGCCAGGGGCAGCGGGCTTTCCAATCGCTTCGCAAACACTGATCACGGAATGGCTGATTCCAGTCTCAAGCGAAGTGATCCTCTATCGCTATCGCGTGGATGATCCCGCGTTGTTTCGCGAACCTCTGGTGGTTGAACTTCCTTTGACCCGCACGTCTGAGCGTCTTTTTGAAAGCGCCTGCCACGAGGGAAATCTCAGTCTCGCCAGCACCCTGCTCGGCGCCCGTATGCAGGAATTAAAAACGCCTGCGGCCGTCGAGGCGCCGCGATAGCGCTGATCCGGCCACAGTAGACCATCTGCTCAACTGAATTCCGAAGGGCCTCCATCGGGGACGATGCTTGTGCATGCGTCAATTTGAACGCTTCTAAATCGCAAGTTGCGCATATAAGAAGGTATGCATATAACTGGTGTTCAGCCAGTTCAGGAGCAAGTCCGATGATTGCCACGACTGACGTTACATTCGCCTCGCGCGGAATGCCGCGCCTCAACGAGGCGGCGCCCGATTTCGAGACCGTGACCACGCACGGCGTACGAAAGCTGTCCGACTACAAAGGCAAGTGGCTGATCCTGTTCTCACACCCGGCCGACTTTACGCCCGTCTGTACGACCGAGTTCATGGCATTCGCCCGCGCGCACGACAAATTCACGGCGCTCAACACGGAACTGCTCGGACTGTCGATCGACAGCAAGTACGCTCACATCGCCTGGGTCCGGTCGATCAAGGAAAAGTTTGGCGTCGATATCCGCTTCCCGATCATCGAGGATCTGTCGATGCGCGTCGCGCACGCCTACGGTATGGTCATGCCGGGGGCGAGTGACACCTCAGCCGTGCGCGCGACCTTTGTCATAGATCCGAATGGCATCCTCAGGGCGATGGTCTACTATCCGATGTCGAACGGACGGTCGATCAACGAGTTCCTGCGTCTTGTCGCTGCCCTTCAGGCCGCTGATGCAAACAAGGTGGCCACGCCGGAGAACTGGCAGCCCGGCGAGCCTGTCATCGTTCCTCCGCCGCAGACTTCCGATGCGGCAGAGGCCCGCAAGGGCGAGGGCTACGACTATACGGACTGGTATTTCTCCAAAAAGGTTCTCTAGCGTGCGGATTGATCCGGGGGCGACGCCTCCCGGGACTCTCCTGAGCAACCGACGAACAGGAATGACGTTCGATGAATCCAGAGATCAAGACCTTCTTCGATCATGAGACCTTCACAGCGAGCCACGTCGTCATCGACCCGATGAGCCTGTCCTGCGCGATCATCGATTCCGTGCTCGATTTCGATCCTGCGGCCGGGCGTACGTCCACCAGGAATGCCGACGATATAGTTGCTTTCGTTGAGGGGAGGGGCCTCACGGTTCAGTGGATTCTCGAGACCCACGCACATGCAGATCACCTCTCGGCGGCGCCATATCTCAAGGAGCGGCTGGGCGGACGGATCGGCATCGGGGAACATATTCGCGAGGTCCAGGTCGTCTTCGGACAGATCTTCAACGAGAGCGCTACGTTTGCGCGCGACGGGTCCCAGTTCGACCACCAGTTTGTCGACGGCGAAGTGTTCGGCATCGGGAGGCTTGAGGTCCGGGTAATGCATACGCCGGGGCATACGCCCGCTTGCGTGACATTCGTGGTCGGCGATGCCGCCTTTGTCGGTGATACGCTTTTTATGCCTGACTACGGAACGGCGCGCGCCGACTTCCCCGGTGGAGATGCGCGCGTCCTGTTCCGGTCAATCCGCAAAGTCTTGTCCCTTGCGCCAGAAACGCGTCTCTTTCTCTGTCATGACTACAAGGCGCCCGGGCGCGAGGCGTTTCTCTGGGAGACGACTGTTGCGGCCGAACGCGCCGGCAACGTCCATGTCCATGACGGCGTCACCGAGGATGCGTTCGTTGCCATGCGAAGGGCTCGTGACGCCCAGCTAGGGATGCCGCGGCTCATCCTCCCTTCAATTCAGGTCAACATGCGGGCAGGCGAACTGCCGCCGCCTGAGGAAAACGGTCAGCGCTACCTCAAGATTCCGTTGAACATGCTTTAGCTGCTCGGCGCAAGGCAGCGTCGCCGCGCTATCTTGTCGACACTGGACGCGAAGGCGCATCTTGCTATCGCTCTGCAGACGAAAGGGAAGTCTCATGACCAAGGAACTGCCTCAGACGGCGCGCCGTTCTTTCCTGTCACGCTTCGGAATGGGCGCGGCGCTTGTCGCGAGCGTAGGTGCCGGCCTTGCAGCCGCGCGGCCAGCAGTCGCGCAGACCAATGCGTTCAAGCCCCGTCGTCACGCCGAAGATGCGTGGATGGAAACACCGAACGTTGCACATCGTGTCGTCATTGACTCTGCTTTCCCGCCGGCGGGCGGTGCAGCGTTGCTTTACGCGAACAACAATTTCCTCGCGAACAAGAGCGGCTACGGTCTGGAGGCGCAAGACATTGCGATCATTGTCGTGCTCAGGCACCTTTCAACGCCGTTTGCCTTCACCGACGCCATTTGGGCTAAGTATGGTGAGGCGCTCTCAGACATCATCGAATTCAAGAACCCGGTCACGAAGTCTGCGCCAGCGACCAACCTCTACAACTCCAGCGCAGCTGGGATGTCGCTGACGAACCGCGGCGTCACCCTCTCCAGCCTGGTCGAAAGGAATGTCCAGTTTGCGGTGTGCGGTTCAGCGATGCGCTTCCTGGCCAACGCCATAGCGCAAAGAACGAAGGGCGATGCCGACGCAATCTACAAGGAGTTCGCCGCCAACCTTGTGCCGAACTCGCATATCGCGCCAGCCGGCGTCGTCGCAGTCAACCGCGCCCAGGAATACGGCTACACGCTCCTGACGGCAGTCTAACCGTAAGGATGATGCGGAGGTCTCGCCAGCACAGGACTAGCCATCAGCATAGACACGAGCGTTCAAGCGCTTCGACATAAGGAGCTGGCAATTGGACTGGCAGGCGATCACGGCGACGATTTCCGGCTCTGGCGTTGGCTTCCTCCTGGGGTTGCTGGGGGGAGGCGGCTCGGTGCTCGCAGTGCCGCTTCTGCTCTATTTCGTGGGCGTCCCGAATGCGCATATCGCAATTGGGACGAGCGCTGTGGGTGTTTCGCTTAACGCCGCGGCAAATCTGATCGGCCATGCAAGGCGCGGTTCTGTTCGCTGGCCCTGTGCGATCGCGTTCGCATTGTCAGGTATTGTCGGAGCTGCGATCGGGTCAACCATCGGCAAGCTGATTGATCCGCAGCCGCTGACACTCCTGTTCGCGATCGCGATGGTTGCTGTTGCTGTATCCATGTGGCGACCGCGGCGTGGCGCCGAAGCTGTCGATGTTCACCTGACGCCGCAGATTGCCCTGCGCCTGATCCCCATTGGACTTGGCGTCGGTCTGGCGTCGGGCTTCTTTGGGATCGGCGGCGGATTTCTGATCGTGCCTGGCCTCATCCTCGGCTCTGGCATGCCGATGCTGAACGCTGTCGGCTCGTCCTTGCTGGCGGTTGCAGTGTTCGGCGCGACAACCGCGATCAACTATGCGATCTCCGGTCTGGTGATCTGGCCTATTGCCGGCTGGATGCTCGCAGGCGGCCTGATTGGCGGCGCGATCGGCGTCTGGGCCAGTCGCAAGCTGGCCGGACAACGCGCGCTGCTGCAACGACTGTTCGCCGGCTTTGTGCTCGTCGTCGCAGTGTATGTGGGTTGGCGCGCCATCGCGCCGACCTGACCAGCATTGTCTTACGAAACGCGGATGCGTTTCGCTTCAGTCGATCTCGAGATCATTCTGGTTGGCATTTCCCATGTCGACCTCATTCCACATCGCATTGAGGATGCCGAAGGTGAGGGCGAGCCCGAGGCCCAGGATCCAGCTGAAAAACCACATGACGTTTGGCTCCTGTCAGTAGTGTCCGGGGGAGTTGGCCTCGTCCGTGGTGACCCGGCCCCAAAGGACCTTGATCACCCACGAGGTGTAGAT